>PLHF01000043.1 GCA_003138855.1 Acidimicrobiaceae bacterium
GGCAGCCCCATCTCGAAGAGGCCTACTGGTTCGGGGAGGGTGTGCTCCCACTGCTGAAGCGCGAGGGCCTGGTGGCCGAGGGCGACGCGTGCCGGCCCGAGGCACCCGTCGTCGTCGCCCCTTCCCGGGCGATCTGACCGAACCGTCGACCGGGCAGCTCCCGGTGTTCCGTCGGGCCGCGGGCTACCCGGCCAGAAAGCTGAACCGGACCTGCCGGTGCGGGTTGTCGACGTTGGTGTCCACCAGCACCACGCTCTGCCAGGTCCCGAGTTGGGGCCTCCCGCCGAGGACCGGAACGGTGAGCGACGGGCTCACCAGGGCAGGGACCACATGGTCGGCGCCGTGCCCCTCGGCGCCGTGCCGATGGCGATAGCGGTCGTCACGGGGGAGCAGGCGGGCCAGCACCTCTGCCAGATCCCGCTCGGAGCCCGATCCCACCTCGATCAACGCCAGTCCGGCCGTGGCATGGGGGGCGAACACGTTGACCAGGCCGTCGCCGCGACCTGCACAGAACCGTCCGAGCTCTGCGGTGAGGTCGACGATCGTCAGGCCGCTCGTGTCGACGGATACCAGTGCTGTTTCCATTCCCCATCATCGCGCCAGGACACCCGGCCACCCGACCGCACCGATGGTAGATTCAGGCGGTCATGGTCCGCGGTGAGCCACCCGACGGTTCCCGGTGCCCGTGGGCCGAGAGCTCCGAGGCCATGCGCCGTTACCACGACGGGGAGTGGGGAGTCCCCTCACACGACGACGGGTACCTCTTCGAGATGCTGGTCCTCGAGGGCGCGCAGGCGGGGCTCTCCTGGTCGACGATCGTGGCGAAGCGCGAGCACTACCGCCGGGTGATGGACGGCTTCGACGCCGGCCGCGTCGCCGGGTACGGCGAGGACAAGGTGTCGGAGCTGTTGGACGATCCCGGCATCGTCCGCAACCGGCTGAAGGTCCGGGGAGCGGTGACCAATGCACGCGCGTTCCTCTCCGTTCGCGAGGAGCACGGGTCGTTCGCCGAGTACCTGTGGGCGTGGGTCGACCACGCGCCGATCGTCAACCGCCCGCGATCGTCGGCGGAACTGCCCACGCGCACCGAACTGTCGGATCGGGTCAGCAGGGACCTCAAGCGACGGGGGTTCTCCTTCGTCGGGTCGACCATCGTGCACAGCTATCTGGAAGCGGTCGGACTGGTGGACGACCACCTGGTCAACTGCCCGTTCAAGCAGGGCGGCCAGGGAGGGCCGGGGGCGGTCCGTGGGATCGCGGTCGTGCCGGTGGTCGCGCCGTCGGGGAGGTCGTCGACGTGAGCGCTCCCGGGACGTCGTCGGTGCTCGAACAGGAGATCCGATCCCAGTCGTCGATGCTCGAGGGGCGCGGACCGGCCGGCGCCGAGGCGGCGGCGCGGGCGGTCGCCCGCTTCCGGGCCGAGGGCGCGGAGCACCTGTTGGTGGCGGCCCGGGGAAGCTCCGACAATGCGGCCCGATTCGGCCAGTACCTGTTGGCCGACCGCCTCCGGCTCCTCGTTTCGCTGGCCGCTCCGAGCGCCTTCGCCCGCCCGGAGCGGGCACCCCGGCTGGGGCACATGGGGGTGATCGGGCTCTCCCAGTCCGGCCAGTCGCCCGACATCGTCTCGGTCCTGGAGGCCGCCCGTGCCCAGGACCGCCCGACCGTGGCCGTGACCAACGACGAAGGGTCGCCGTTGGCACTGGCCGCCGATGTGATCGTCCCGCTGGCCGCCGGCGAGGAGCGGTCGGTCGCCGCGACCAAGACCTACCTGGCATCCCTGGTGGCCTTCGTCGAACTGGCCGATGCCTATGACCCGGGTGGCGTGGTCCCGTGGGCGACCCGGTTGCCTGCGCTGGTGCACGAGACCGTAGAGCGGGCGTTCGCCGCCGGTGACGCCAGCGGGATGCTGGCCGCGGCCCCGTCGCTGTCGGTGGTGGGCCGGGGTCTCGGCTACTCGGCGGCCATGGAGGCTGCACTGAAGATGCGCGAGGTGAATGGCATCCTCGCCGAGGGGTGGGCAGCTCCGGACCTGCTCCACGGGCCGATCGCCGGACTGCAGGGTCACCGTGCCGTGCTGCTCATCACCACCCCGGACTTCCCACCCGCCTACTGGCGCGGGATCGCCGAGCTGGTGTTGGCGCGGACGGCCGACCTGGTCGTGATCAGCGACGACCGGGGTCTCAGCGCGTTGGGTCGGTTCGGCATCCCCCTCCCGAGCGGGCCGGCACCATGGATCTCCTCGACATTGGCCGCGGTGGCCGCCCAGGCCCTTGCCGTCATGACCGGGCGACACCTCGGCATCGACGTCGATCGGCCCGACGGGCTGATGAAGGTCACCCGCACCCGGTAGTGCCACGAGCCGGGCCCGGTCCGGCCCGTGGCCGGAGGTCAGGCCACGGGTGCGGGGTCGAAACGTCGGGGATCGAAGAGGGAGATGTCCAGGGCGGTCGAGCCGTGGGTGGCGAGATCGGCGACGATCTCTCCGATCACCGGCACGAACTTGAAGCCGTGCCCGGAAAAGCCCGCCGCCACGGTCACCCGTCCATCGGTGCCGGCGACGCTCCCCACCACGAAGTTCCGATCGGGCGTCACGGTGTACATGCAGGCCGTGCCGGACAGCCAGTGGTCGGCCAGGCCGGGCAGCCGGTCAGCCGCGAACCTGGCCGGATCGCCGCCCGGGGCGAACCAGTGGACCAGGTGGCGCTCCACCACCAGGGGAAGGCCGTGGTCGGCGAGGACACGCGTCGACCACGGGCCGGCACAGACCACCAGGCGACCGGCGTCGAACCCTGCTGTGCCGGTGTGCACCCGCACGCCGGTCGCGGTCAGCTCCCACCCCTGTACGTCGGTGCGGAAGTGGAGCGCCGCGCCCGCGGCGGCCGCCAGGTCGAGATGATCGGCGATGGTGCGTTCCGGGACCACGAAGCCGGCGGCGGGCTCGTGGACGGCCACTTCGTCGGGCCGCAGTCGGAAGGCGGGATGGCGACGCATGACCTCGTCGGCGTCGAGGAGCCGGTGGGGGAGCCCCCACTGCTCGGCACTTGCCAGTGTCCCGGTGACCACGGCGCCGTCCCTCGGCCCGAGCATCAGCCCTCCGGTCCGCTGCAGTGCAGGCGATCCGGTGAGCGACCCGAGCTCGTCCCAGAGCTCATAGGCCCGCACGAGCAGGGGGACGTAGCGGGGATCCTCGTAGTAGGCCTGGCGGACCAGGCGGGTCGATCCGTGGCTGGAGCCCCGATCGTGGACGGGATCGAACTGCTCGAAGCCGACCACTCGTTGGCCGCGCCGGGCCAGGTGCCAGGCTGCCGCAGACCCCATGCCCCCGAGCCCGATGACGGCGACGTCGTAGGTCGTGCTCACGGGAGCGACGGGGGTACACCCGGCGGTTCGTCCCAGCGCCGCCGTCCGGTCAGGTGCTCCCACGCGGCCCAGGAGAGCAGGCCGGCCATACTGGCCATGGCCGCCCCGGTGCGGACGATGCCCGTGTCGGCGTCCCACGACTCGCAGGCCAGGCCCCGGTCCATCGGCGTGGCGATCAGCTGCTCGAGGGGGTCCCCGTCGCAGGCATCGTGGTCGAGGAGCCGGTTGGCCAGGTCGAATCCCGACGGAAAGGGGAAGTGGGGGGCGCCCGCTCCGGCGAACCGCCCCTCGTAGTGGTATCTGTTCACGTCGTGGAGCCATGCCCGCGTCGCCTGCTGGACGGGGTCGCCAACGCTCCCGACCCCCCAGTAGGGGAGGGTGCGCAGGCTCAGCGGTGGCTCGTCACGCTGCTCGAGGTTGCCCTCCGCGTCGCAGGCCCAGGCCCAGCTGTCGCCTTGTGGCCCGTGGATGATGAGCCGCTCCGCCATGGCCGCTCGGATGGCGGCGGCGTGGCGGCGGTGATCGGCGGCCATCTGCTGTGCGGCGAACCCGCCGCCCGGTCCGCCCCGGTCGCCCTCCATCTGCTCGGTCAACCCGGCCAGGGCGTCGAAGGCCGCGGCCACCAGGGCGTTGCCGGTGGTCACGTAGGGAAATTCGGTGGGGTCGTCCGTCGGCAGGAGGAAGGTCCCGTAGAGGTCGCAGTCGGGGTGGCGCCACGGTTCGACCATCGTCCCGAACCGTCCGAGGGCAGCGAGGACGGCCCGCTCGTCGAGGACCGAACGGTCCCCGGTGGCCAGAACGTAGCGCCCGACGGCGAGGATGGGCGCCGCTGCCTGGTCGAGCTCGAATCCCGGGTAGAGCGAGGTTCCGTTGAGGTACAGGGCATGTCCGGCCACCCTCGGGCCGGCGGCCGCCAGGGAGGCGACGAGCACCTCCCTGGCCCGGGCGGGGTCGGTGAGGAGGAGTGCGGGGAAGGACCAACAGTAGGCATCGCGGCTCCAGAAGGCGGCCGACACGTAGTAATGCGGGCTCCGGGAGGTCACCATCACCGGTGCCCCCGTGTCCAGGCAGTTCCCCTGGGCGAAGAAGTAGTTGAAGAAGAGGTTGGTGTTGATGCGGTCGTCCAGCTCCGGCCGGGTGTCGCCGACGGGCAGCGCGTGATCCGACAGCCATGCGACGGTGGAGTCCCACAGGGCGTCGAACCCGCGCCGCCGGAGGTGGAGCGACGTGGTGGCTGCCCCGTCCCGTTCGGTGGCCACGCCGATGTAGAGGTCGCAGGTCAGGGTGGCGCCCGGTGCCACGGTCTCTGTCCGCAGTGCGGCCCACCGGGGGGTCGGGCTTCCCGTGGCCAGCTCCACGCCGTCTCCGCCCCGCCAGGCGATGGCCAGCAGCGGGAGGCCTGCGGTCAGCGAGACGACCCGGCTCCCGGTCCACGGGTCGTCGTCGGCGCGCACCTCGCCCTGGATCGGCTTGGCGCGGAGGTGGGTCAGCGAACTCGCCCCCCAGCGGCCCGACCACCCGAGCACCACCTCGGCCGGGCCGCCGGCCTGGCCCGTGTAGGCCAGCCGCATCACCACCCCTCGCTCGTCGACAGGGGGGCAGTACCAGCCCTCGAGGACGCCGGACGGGCAGGCACAGGTGAAGTGGGGCAGCCAGTGGCCCTCGCGTTGCCACTGCAGGGCCCGGAGTGGGACGGTCTCGCCGTCGACGACCAGCACCGGTTGGATCAGGCGACGCCTGCGGGAGCGCCCTCTCGCCTCGACCAGTCCCAGTGCGCGCTCGACCAGGGCACCGAGCGAGTGGACCGAGCCGTCCTCCTCGCTGATCTCCGAGAGCGAGACCCACAGGTTCCCGGTCGGGAGGAAGCGCGGATGCTCCGAGATCTCGGGGGCATTGGTGGCCAGGCTCGCAGCAGTGCCACCGGTGCGGTCGGTGCCGGTCATGCCGGCGGCACCCCGAGGCCGACCAGGCGCGCCGCGTTGGCGGCGAACACCAGGTGCCGGTCGCCCTCGGAGAGGCCCAACCGGTCCACGATGTCCACCTGCTCGTCGTAGTACGCCCGCACCAGCCCGCGCGGGAAGTGGGCGGAGTCGGAGCCGAAGAGGACCCGCTCGGGCCCGATCGTGTCCAGAAACTTGGTGAACAGATCGACGAGGGTGAGCGGGTAGGGCATCCAGCGGATCCACTCGTTGTTGCCGGAGGTGTCGACGAGCACGTTCCGGCAGGCCCACACCAGTTGCAGCAGTTCGCCGGGGTGGCTGCAGCCGAAGTGGGGAACCACGAAGGGCACCTCGGGAAACGCCTTGGCCACCCGGTGCAGCCGGAGCGGGCTGATGTTCACGTGGTCGGCCACGCCACCGCCTCCGTCGAGCGTGCCGAAGTGGACGAGCACCGGGATGCCCAGGTCCTCTGCAGCCTGCCACACCGGGTCGAGGGACTCGTCGTCGATGGGGCCGTCCAGAGCCGGTGCCAGCACCTTGTAGCCGCGCAGCCCGTCCTCGGTGACCGCCCGCCCCAGTTCGGCCGCGGCATCCTGGCCGAACGGGTCGTGATGGGCGAACCCGAGCATGCGCGGGTGGTCGGCGATGGCCCGGGCCAGCACCCGGTTGCCTCCGCCGGTCACGAACACCACCGCCTCGAGCTGTGCCGCTTCGATCTCATCTGACCACCGGGCCGCCTGCACCTCGGCGGGAGGCTCGGCGTCTTCGGGGAAGGGGAACGAGTAGGCCGACCACCACTGCTCCTGATACCAGCGCCAGTTCTCCTTCAGGATGGCCACCTTCCGGTCTCCGTAGCGCTGCCGGTAGCGCTCCTCCGCTGCCGGCGGATGCTCGTCGGCAACCGGAAGGTGGGCGTGGAAGTCGATGATGGGAAACCCCCAGCGACTGGTGCGCATCCCGTCTGTCGGCGTGGGCTCAGCCATGGTCATCAGGTCCCGTCGGCCCGGCACCGGCAGGTGGCGGCGCCCCGGCGAAGAGCGCCGAGGGATCGTGCACGGCCTGGCCCCCCACCAGGGTGGCCACCACGTCGATGGCGCCGATCCGGCCCGGGTCGACCGTTGTCGGATCGTCGCCCAGGACGACCAGGTCGGCGAGGCGCCGGGCGGCGATCACCCCGACATCATGCTCGGCATGGGTCGCCCGGGCCCCGCCGGCCGTGTAGAACTCCAGGGCCTCGGACGGGGACAGGCGCTCGTCGGGGCCGAAGACGTTCCCCTCAGAGGTCGTGCGCTCGACCATGGCCTGGATCCCCCGGAGTGGCGAGCCGGCGACCACCGGGCGATCGGAGCTGCCGACGACCGGGACGCCGGCGGCCACCAGGCTCCGCATCCGGAAGAAGTTCCCGACGTCCCGGTATTGGGCCAAGAGGTCGAGGAGGGCGTCACCGAAGTCGGTGATGAAGAGCGGCTGGAGCACGACGCTCATGCCCATCCGGGCCAGGCGCCCCACCTGGTCGTCGCGGATCACCACGCCGTGCTCGATGCGGTGCCGTGAGGGGACCCCGGCCCGGGCCGGAAACGGCCCCCCGTCCGCGGCCTCCTCGAGCGCATCGAGCACCAGGTCGAGTGCGGCGTCCCCGATGGCGTGCGCCGCCACCTGCCACCCGGCCCGGTGGGCATCGATGATGGAGCGGCGAAGGACGGCCGGGTCGTTGTCGAACACTCCCTCGATCTCGCCGCCCGGACCGGTGGTGGCCGCGGTGCCCCCGAGCCCCGATCCGTCCACCCAGACCTTCATGGCCCCGAGCGACAGCCAGGGGTCGCCGAACCCGGTGCGGGCACCGAGGTCCAGGCCGCTGACGATGCGGTCGTCCCCGTGGCCGGCCAGCGGGTGGAACAGCTGGTCGTGGGCCATCAGGTGGGCCCGGGCGCGTAGTCGCCCGGTCTCCCGGGCCAGCTGGTAGGCCGCCAACTCGACCGGGGAGTGGTCGATGCCCGGGCAACCGATCCCTGCGTCGGTGAAGCTGGTGATCCCCTCCGCCAGGTACTGCGAGGTGGCACGGTCGATCGCCGCCGCCAACTCCTCGATCGACGAGGGGCCGACATGGTCCTTCACCACATCCATGGCCGATTCCAGCAGGAGGCCGGTGGGACGGCCCGCAGAGTCCACCGCCACCTCTCCGCGTCCGCCCTGCCCGAGGGCGCCGGAGATGCCCACCGCATCGAGCACGGCGCTGCTCACCACGCAGGAGTGTCCAGACAGGTGGGTCAACCACACGGGCCGCCCACCGCCGGCCCGGTCGAGCTCCTCGCGGTGCGGGTACTGGTCGGGGGGAAGTCCGTTGCCGAACCCGAAGCCGATGACCCACTCCTCGGGCTCCAGACCCTCGGCGTAGGAGGCCACGGCATCGAGGGTGGCGTCGATCCCGTGGAGCTCGCCCAGCCCCAGGTGGGCCAGTCCCATGCCGAACGAGGTCGTGTGGCAGTGGGCGTCGTGGAAGCCGGGGGCGACGGTGGCCCCGTCGAGATCGACCACGGCCGACGCGGTGTGCCCGTCCAGGTCGTCGTCGACACCGGTGATACGGCCGTTCCAGATCCCGAGCGACGTGGCCCGGGGGCGTCGCCCGTCCACGGTGAGGATGCGGGCATTGCGGACGAGGAGGTCGAGCTTCATGAGCCGGGGGCCCCGAGCGGGTGGTGGCAGGCCACGGCACGACCGTCGGGCTCCTCCACCAGTGGCGGGACGGTGGTCGTGCAGATCTCGGTGGCACCCGGGCATCGGTTGCGGAAGGCACAGCCCGACGGCGCATCGAGCACCGTGCCGGCCTCGCCCTTCAGGATCGCCCGTGAGGACGACCTGCGCGCCTTGAGCGTGGGTGTCGGCACCGCGTCGAGCAGCCCGCGGGTGTACCAGTGCCTCGGTTCCGCGTAGAGGAGGTCGGCGGGTGCCATCTCGACGAACCTGCCCAGGTACATCACGGCGATCCGATCCGACACATGGCGCACCACCGAGAGGTCGTGGGCCACGAAGACGTAGGCCAGGCCGAGCTCCTCTTGGAGCTCGCCGAGGAGATTGACGACCTGGGCCTGCACCGAGACGTCCAACGCGGACACCGGCTCGTCGAGGACGATCAGCTTCGGCTCGGCCGCCAGGGCCCGGGCGATGCCGATCCTCTGGCGCTGGCCACCGGAGAACTCCGCGGGAAAGCGGTCCGCCATCTCGGGCTTGAGCCCGACCTTCTCGAGGAGCCCTGCCACTCGGTCGTCCGCCTCCTGCCCGGAACCGATGCGCTTGGGAAGTGCGCCGGCGATGATCCCCCCCACCCTCCGGTGCGGGTTCAACGACGCGTACGGGTTCTGGAACACCATCTGCATCTGGCGGCGGATGGGGCGCAGTGCCCGGTCGCTCAGCTTGGTGATGTCACGCCCGTGGAAGGTGATCGCTCCGCGCTGGGGCTTGAGGAGGCGGACGATGCAGCGGGAGAGCGTGGTCTTGCCGCAACCGGACTCGCCCACGATGCCCACGGTCTCGCCGTCCGCCACGGTGAAGGAGACGTCGTCGACGGCCCGCACCGTCCCCGAGGAGCGGCCGACCACCGAGCTCCTCACGGGGAACTCGACGCCCACGTGCTCCACGCTGAGGAGCGGCGGGGGAGCGACCGGGGTCATCCGATGTCCCCGGCCGGGGCGAGGCCGATGTCGCCGCCGACCATGCGCAGATGGCGGCGCTCGTCGGGGGTCAGCCAGCAACGGGCGCTCTCGCGGGCCGACGCTCCGGGCACCGGGGCCAACGGCGGCTCCTCGAGGCAGCGGTCGAAGGCGTGGGGACAGCGGGCGAGGAACGAGCAGCCACCGCCGGCCGTCCCCGGCTCGGGCGGTGCGCCCGGGATGGTCAGAAGCTGCTCGCGGCGTGGGCGGTCGAGCCGGGGCATCGAGCCGAGCAGGCCCCAGGTGTAGGGGTGCTGGGGATCCTCGAAGATGGATCGGACCGTGCCTTGCTCGACCACCCGCCCGTTGTACAGCACGACCACCCGGTCGGCCACCTCGGCGACGACGCCCAGGTCGTGGGTGATCAGCAGCACGCCGATCCCGTGGTCGTCGCAGAGGCTCCGCAGCTGTAACAGGATCTGTGCCTGGATGGTGACGTCGAGGGCGGTGGTGCACTCGTCGGCGATCAACAGGCGTGGGGAGCACGACATGGCCATGGCGATCATCACCCGCTGGCACATCCCCCCGGACAGCTCGTGTGGATAGGCGTACCACCGCTGTTCGGGCTGGGGGATCCCGAGCCGCCTCATCGATTCGATGACCTGTTGACGCGTCTCGGCCTTGTCCAGTGTGGTGTGGGCCCGGATCTGCTCTGCGATCTGCGGGCCCACCCGCTGCACTGGGTTCAGCGAGGTGACCGGCTCCTGGAACACGATGGCGATCCCCGGACCGCGCACTGCGCGCAGCTGGCTCTCCGGTGCGTCGAGCAGCTCCGAGCCCTCGTATCGGACCGAGCCCTCGATCCGGGTGGTCGGCGATCGGGTCAGTCCCATGATGGTCAGCGCGGTCACCGACTTGCCGCACCCCGACTCGCCGACGATGCAGACCAGCTCGCCTTCGTCGAGCTCGAGGCTGACGTCCTCGACGGCCTGGACGACGCCCCGGTCGCTGGAGAACCCGACCCGGAGCTCTTCGACCTCCAGCAGCGGCCCGGTCATACCTGCAACCTGACCCGGGGCTCGGCGAAAGCGTGCAGGATGTCGACCGCGGTGGTGAGCAGGACGACGAAGAACGTGCCGTACATCACGATCACCATGATCGGCGGGATGTCGAGCAGGCCGATCGACTCGGCCGCGTACTGGCCGACCCCCTGGAGGTTGAAGAGGGTCTCGATCAGGATGGCCCCGCCTCCGATCACCCCGGCGAAGTCGAGGCCCCACAGCGAGATGATCGGGATCATGGATGTCCGCAGGACGTGGTGGACGAGGATGCGGCGCTTGGTCAGGCCCTTCGCCTTGGCCGTGCGGACGAAGTCCTCACCCTCTGTCTCGATGATGCTCGATCGCAGGACCCGCGAGTAGAGCCCGATGAATCCGACCGACAAGCACAGCCAGGGCAGGATCATGTGGTCCAACCAGCCGAAGAAGCTCTGGCTGATCGGCACGTATCCCCCGTTGGGAAAGATGGAGACCTTGTAGGCCAAGAAGTAGAGGGCGACGGCGCCGATCACATAGACGGGCACGGAGATGCTCACTGACGCCAGCACGCCCATCAGCCGGTCGACGGTGCCGCCGATGCGCCGGGAGCTGATGACACCGATGACGATGGCGCCCGACAGCCAGATCACCGACGCCCCCACGGCGAGGGAGACGGTCGCCGGCAGCCCGGCCCGGAGCTGGCCCAGCACGTTGATGTTCCCCGAGTAGGAGACGACGGAGCCGGTGAAGATCTTCTCCATCATGTCGGCGTACTGCACGTACAGGGGCTGGTTGAACCCCCACTCCTTGACCACCGCCGCCAGCGTGGCCGGCGAGGCACCGCGGCCGGCGATGCGCAGCGCCGGGCTTCCGTTGGGGATCACCTGGAAGATCAAGAAGGTGAAGACCGAGACGAGAAAGAGCACCACCAGGCTCGACACCAGTCGGCGTGCGATGTACCGGGCCACTTACCGCCCTGCCATGGAGGTGGTGGTGCCGATGGCGTTGCGGAGGCTCTCCCCGAAGAGGTTCATCGAGACGGTGGTGGCCACCAGCATGATCACCGGCGCGAACAGCAGGCTCGGGGTGCTGGTGATGAGAGCGACGCCGGAGGCGATCATCGTCCCCCACGAAGGGTTCGGGGCCTGCACCCCGGCCCCGAGGTAGGACAGGCCCGCTTCGAGGAGGATGGCGTTGGCCACGATCAGCGGGACGAACACGACAACGGCCGAGGTCACGTTGGGGAGCACCTCCGAGACGATGATCGACATCGAGCCCTTTCCGAGGAGGCGGGCAGCGGCGACGAACTCCCGCTCCCTCAGGAGGAGGACCTGGGTGCGGATGGGCCGGGCGAGGTAGGGGATGAAGACGAACCCGATGATCAGGGCGGGGACGAACAGGGAGTTCCCGCTGATGACCAACGGCCCGAGTTTGAGGCCTCCGAGCTCCAGGGCGGTCCCGAGGGCGATGCCCAACAGCACCACCGGGTAGGCCCAGATGACGTCGAGGGCGCGCGACAGCACGGTGTCGGTCCAGCCGCGGAAGAAGCCGGCGAGGATGCCGGTCAGCGTGCCGAAGGTCAGCGTGATCGCTGCGGCCAGGAACCCGATCATCAGCGAGGTCCGGCCGCCGTAGAGGAGGCGGACCGCCACGTCCCGGCCGTTGCTGTCCGCTCCGAGGAGGAACTTCGACTGCCAGGTCGGCCCGATGGGGATCCCCGAGGTCGACACAACGTCGGTCGGCCTGCCCCCCACCCTGATCACCTCGGTCACGTGGTTGTCGTTGGGTCCGGTGCCCGCCACGTACTTCGCGTACAGGGGCGCGCAGAGACAGGCGATCACGATCAGGGCGAAGACGATCACCGAGCCGATGGCGACCCTGTCGTGCAGCAGCCGGCGGAGGGCCACACGGCGATGTCGCTCACCATGCGGGCTCGGGGTGTCGGCAGCGAGGGTCTCCGATGACGAGAGTACGATCGGGCTCACGACGTGAGCTGCCAGCTGCTGTAGTCGTTGAGGTAGATCGGCGAGAAGATCGCCGTGGCGAAGTCGATCCGGTTGGAGAGGAACTTCGAGAGCTGGGCGTAGCCGTAGACAAACTCGTAGGCCTGGGTGTTGACGTAGGTGTCGAGGCTGGCCCACTGCTGCGCCACGGTCGTGAGCTGGCTGGTCGGCACCTGGTCGAGCGCGGCGGTCGCCTTTTCGATGACCGGGTCGTCGACGTAGCTGTAGTTGATGTTGTGGGTCGGGTTGATGCTGGCTGCCGACAGGGGGATGTAGAAATCGACCGGGTTGGGGAAGTCCTGGAGCCAGTCGCCGTCCCCGGTCTGGGCCTTGGTCGCCGCGTCCCCGATGGTCGATCCGTAGATGGCCGGGGCGGTCAGCTTGACCGAGGCGTTGAAGCCGATCGAGTTCAACACACTGGCGTAGTACTGGACGTAGGCGGAGCGGGGGCTGGTGTTGAACCCCCACACCGTCACCGGGGCGCCGGTCAGGCCCGAGCTGGCCACGAGCGCCTTGGCCTTGGCCACGTCGGGCCCGTTGGTCTGGTTGACGCAATTCCCGTCCTGATGGCCGACGACCCCGGGGGGGATGAAGTTGCATCCCGGGGAGAGGAATCCACTGGACAGCCGTTCGAGGGCGGTCCGGTCGACCGCCTCGGACACGGCGATGCGTGCGTTCTTGTTGTCGAAGGGGGCGATGGTGGTGTTCATCCAGAAGTAGAAGGTCCAGGGGGTGGGGATGGTCTCGAACCGCGAGGACGCGGTCGACTTGATCGACGAGAGCAGCGTGGCGGGGATGGGGCTGCTCGGGTCGAAGGCGTCCACCTTGTTCTGCAGGACGTTCTCCGCGGCGATGAGCGGGTTGCTCTCGGTGGAGACGCTGACGTCGACGTGCCCGAGGGGTACGCCGGGGAGGTGAAAGGAGGCGAACCCGGGCGTCCGCACCAGCTCGAAGGATGAGTTGGAGACGACGTTCTCGAACATGTAGGGGCCGACACCCACCGGCGGATTCGAGATCTGGTCGGTCATCGGCGTGCCCGTCGGCACCAGCCCCGCGGCGGTGAAGGCGAGGACGTTGTCGAACGGACCGTAGTCGGAGATCAGATTGATGGTTATCTGGTTGGTGCTCGGGTCCGAGACGATGCCGCTGATGGACGAGGCCTTCCCGGACTGGTAGTCGGCCGCCCCGGCGATGGTCGTGGTGAGGAAGGACACGCCGCCCCAGTTCAACTTGATGTCGCGCTCGATGGCGTAGGCGAAGTCACCGACCTGGACCGGCTTCCCGTTCGAGTACTTGAGGCCCGATCGGAGCGTGAGGGTGTAGGTCTTGCCGCCGTTGGTGATCACGGGCATGCCCGTGGCCAGGCCCGGGATCACCTGGGACCCGGCAGTGCCGTTGGCGTGGGCGTAGGTGAGCAGACCGGTGTAGACGAGCCAGTCCGCGTCCTGCGACTGGGCGGTGTAGGCCAGGCCGGGGTCGAGTGTCCCCGGAGACGACACCAGATCGACGGTGGCGGTCCCGCCGCCGCTGCCGCTGCCGCTGCCGGCGGACGAGCTCGAGCTCCCCCCACCGCAGGCGGCCAGCAGGATGGCGGCCGCCACGGCCAGCGCACCGGCCCTCGTCGACTTCATGATTCTGGTGTTCACTGTCTCTCCCATCCCAGGTGTCTCCGGTCGATGCTCCTCGACGCTCGTCGTCGCTCGGTCAACTGCGCACCCTGTCCCACCGCTCCGTCAACTCCGCACCCTGTCCCACCGCTTCGTCAACTCCGCACTCTGCCTTCCTGCTCCGCCCTCCAGGGCCTCCGCCAGCACGGTCATGGAGCGCCGCAACTCGTCGTCGCCGCTCGCGTCGACCACGGCACCGAGTTCCCGGTACGCGGCCTCAAGGGCGATCGCCACCGCGCCGAGTGCCCCGGCCGGATCACCCAGGTGCGAGATCCGGAGCCTCGGGGCCGTCTCCAGTGCGTCGCCCAATCGCTGCTGGACGACGGGGAGGACGGCGCCCAGTGACCGGGACACGCCACCGCCGATGACGATCACCTCCGGTTCGTAGGCAACGGCGCACGCCATGCAGCCGGCGAACAGAGCGTCGAGGATCCGTGCGCGCAACCGGATCCGGGGTCCAGGGTCGTCGCCGCCGAGCACCGCCATGGGACTCGGCTCTTCCAACCCGAGTTCCTCGGCCGCCCTGGTGATAGCGGTTCCGCTGATGACGTCCTCCAACACGGTCCCGTCGAGCGCCACCGGTAGCATGCCGATCTCACCGACCAGGCCGGTTGCCCCGGTGAGCAGGCGACCCTGCAGGGCGACGCCGGCCCCCACGCCCGTCCCGACGGTCACCATCACGGCGACCTCGGCCCCGATGGCGGCCCCGGCACAGAGCTCGCCGACCAGGGCAAGGTTCGAGTCGTTCTCGACGATGCAGGTCCGTTCGAGACCCGCCTCGAGTTGCCGGCGGAAGCGGTCTCCCTCGATGACCCTGAGGTTGGGTGCGTGGCGGATCCGCCCGGTGTCGGCCTGCACGACACCGGGGACACCGACCACAGCGGAGGTGGGGAGTGGCCGGCCCTGGTCGGCGCATGCGTTGGTCACCTGGTCGGTGAGCCACCCTGCCAGCTCCTTCGAGGTGCCCCCGTGGGCCGTGGGGGCACGCCACGCGGACACCAGCCGTGCCCGATGGTCGGTCAGGATGAAGCGGGTCGACGTGCCCCCGATGTCGATGCCACAGACCAGGTCGTCCGCGCCCCTGAATCCGAGCGTCTGGGTCGAGCGGCCGATGGCCGGCCCGTTGACAAGCGGTCCCTCGACGATCTGTCCGCCCTCGACCAGTTGGCGCACCAGCCGGGACACGGTTGCCTTGCTGAGGCCCGTGTCGTCCACGATCTGCTGTCGGTTCGACTCGCCCCGGAGCACCACGGTCCGCATGATGGCGGCCTCGTTCTGGAGACGTGCGTCAGAGGTTCTCACCGGGCCTGCCCGGGTGTAAGTTTCACTGTGAGACAAGTTCTAGGTTTGCACCGGCAGCTTGTCAAGGTGGATGAGACCGGGGGAGCCCGATGTGTGATTCGTTCGTGACCGTCACCGACGACGGGGTCATGTTCGCCAAGAACAGCGACCGCGACCCCAACGAGTCCCAGGTGCTCCAGTGGGTCGAGGCCGCCGACCATCAGCCCGGGGACCGGGTCGTCTGCACGTGGATCGACATCCCCCAGGTCGCCCACACCCACGCGGTGCTGGTCTCCCGCCCGTGGTGGATGTGGGGGGCGGAGATGGGGGCCAACGAGCACGGGGTGGTCATCGGCAACGAGGCCGTGTTCACCAAGGGCCCCCGTGGCGGCAAGGCGCTCCTCGGCATGGACCTGGTGCGCCTGGGTCTCGAGCGGGCCACCACGGCCGAGGGGGCCGTCGCCGTCATCATCGAACTGCTCGAGCGCCACGGCCAGGGAGGCCCATGCAGCCACGACCGCCCCGGCTTCACCTACGACAACAGCTTTCTGGTGGCCGATCCCACCGGCGCGCTCGTGGTGGAGACAGCCGGCCGCCAGTCGGCAACCGAGGCCGTCACCGGCAGGGGGCGCAGCATCTCCAACGGCCTCACGATCCCCTCCTTCGCCCGGGGGCGCGCCGATCGGGTCCGCACGTGGGTGGCCTCGGCATCTGCCCGCCGCCGGCTGACCGAGCCGCTGGCCTGCCGGGCACGTGGCCCGGCCGACCTCATGGAGGCACTCCGCGAGCACGGCGGCACCGTGTCCCCGCGATGGTCGGCAGTCCACGGCGGCCTGGGTGCGCCGTGCGTCCATGCAGGAGGGATCCTCTCGTCCAGCCAGACGACGGCGTCCTGGGTCTCCGACCTGCGGGACGGACCCCGTCATTGGGCGACCGCCACCTCGGCACCCTGCACGTCCCTGTTCAAGCCGGTGGAGATCGGCACTCCGGTGGACCTCGGCCCGGTGCCCACCAACGTCTTCGATCCGTGGACGACCTGGTGGCGCCACGAGCTCCTGCACCGGAGCACCATGGTCGCCCACGGCACGCTGCTGCCCCGCTACCACCACGCCCGCACCCGAACCGAGTCGGGGTGGCTCGCCGATCCCCCCTCCTCGGAGGCGGCCTTCCATGAGGCCGATCACCTCGAACAGCAGTGGTTGGCCGACGTCTCCTCCGCCCACCTGCGCGATGGGCGCCCGGCATGGGTTCGCCGATCGTGGCGGGCAGTAGATCGTGCCGCCCGGATCGACGAGGAGCTCCACCGGTGACGGACACCCGCGTGACTGTGATCGGGGCCGGCCTGTCCGGTCTGGCGGCGGCCCGGAGGCTGCTCTCGTCCGGGGTCGACGTGCTCGTCCTCGAGGCCCGATCGCGGGTGGGGGGCCGCACCGAGGGAGGGCACACCGAGGACGGGACCTCCGTCGAACTGGGCGGGCAGTGGGTGGGCCCCAGTCAGACCCGGATGTACGCCCTGATCGCGGAGCTCGGACTGGAGACGTTCCCGACCTACAACCGCGGAGAGCACGTGGTGCAGCTGGGAGGATCGCAGGGCCGGATGGCCTCGAAGCGCGGCGCGGTGCCCAAGCTGAATCCGTTCGTCCTGGCCGACCTCTTCCAAGGCCTGTCCCGGTTCGAGCGCCTGGCCGGCCAGGTCCCCCTCGACCGGCCCTGGACCGGACCCGATGCCAGGGCACTGGACAGCCAGACACTGGAGACGTGGATCCTCCGGAACCTCCGCACCCGGACGGCACGTAACTACTTCCGGGTGGCCACCGAGGCGGTCTTCTCGGCGGAGAGCAGCAACCTCTCGACCCTGCACGCCCTCTTCTACGCCCACTCGGGAACCGACTTCGAGGGGCTGTTGAGTACCGACGGAGGGGCCCAGCAGGATCGGATCGTCGGAGGGTCGATCCGGATCAGCGAGATGATGGCGACCGGCCTCGGCGGGCGGGTCCGCCTCGACAGCCCGGTGCGGCGCATCGAACAGGACGGGGCACGGGTGAGGGTCACCACCCGGGCCGGTGAGACCTACGAGTCCGAGCGGGTCATCGTCACGCTCCCTCCGACGCTCGCCGGGCGGCTGGAGTACGACCCGATCCTCCCATCGTGGAGGGACCAGCTGACCCAGCGACTGCCGGCGGGCTCGGTCATCAAGGTGCACGCCGTCTACGACGAGCCGTTCTGGCGGGACGACGGCCTCACCGGTCAGGCGGCATCGGACCGGGGGCCGGTGAAGGTGACCTTCGACAACTCGCCCCCGGGCGGGCGCCCTGGTGTGCTCATGGGATTCATCGAGGCCGGTGACGGCCGTGCCGCCGCCCGGTTGTCCGTCGAGGAACGCCGCGCCGCCGCCATCGCGTGCTTCGTCCGATACTTCGGGCCCAGGGCGGCCGCGCCCGTCGAGTACCTCGAGCGGGACTGGATGGCCGAGGAGTTCAGCCGGGGATGCTATGGCGCCCACTTCACGCCTGGCGTATGGAGCGACTTCGGATCGGCACTCACCGAGCCGGTGGGCCTCGTCCACTGGGCAGGTGCCGAGTGCTCCCCGGTGTGGAGCGGGTACATGGAGGGTGCGGTCCGATCGGGGGAGCAGACGGCCGACGACATCGTGGCTACCCTGGCGTGATGCGCGGGCGCCCCGGTCAGTCGCCGGCCAGGGCGGCGACCACGTCCACCAGCCGATCGAGTTCCTCGTCGGTGTTGTAGTAGTGCGGTGATGCCCGGACCACGGCCTCCGGGTTAGGGGCAGCCATGTCGAGCCGGGCGAAGTGGGACTCGCTCACCGAGACGTTGATGCCGGTCGCCAGCGCGGCCTGCTTCACCCGTGCGGGCGTCGCAGCGTCCATGGTGAAGGTGACGATCCCCGAGCGGCGTTGCCCGCCGTCGTGGACGTGCACCCCGCCGAGGCCGGACAGGGTGCCACGCAGTCGTTCGCCCAGGGCGCCCACGCGTGCGGCGATGGCGTCGAGGCCGAGGGACAGGGCGTGGTCGATGGCCACCCCGAATCCGATGAAGGCGGCAACGGGCACCTCGAACTCGAGGAAGCGTTCGGCCCCGGGACGGAGCTCGAAGTGGTCGGCGTCGTGCCAGACAGCCGAACTCCAGCTGATTCCCGGCGGCCGCAACCGCTCGGCGAAGGAGCGCTCCACATAGAGCAGCCCGGTGCCCCGGGGCCCGCGCAGCCACTTGCGGCCGGTGGCGGTGGCCACCTGGCAACCGACGGCACCGACGTCGACCGGCAGCTGGCCGACACTCTGACAGGCATCGAGGAAGAAGGGGACCCCGGCCCGGCGAGAGGCCGCGCCGGCCTCCTCAACGGGATTGACCAGCCCGCGGTGCGTCCCGATGTGGGTGACGGCGACCAGTGCGACACCCCCGGGGTCGAGAGCAGCCGCCAATGCGTCGAGGTCGATGGTGCCGTCGGCCATGCTCGGCACCACCTCGACGGTCGCTCCGGTCAGCTCGCTGACCTGCAGCAGCCCGAGGTAGTGGCTGTCGTAGGCCAGTCGGTCGGCCAGGATGCGCTGGTTGCGGGCGATGCCGCCCCCAAGGGCAAAGCCCCAGAGTGCCTTTGTCCACGACTGGGTGTCCGACCCGGTCACCACCACGTCGCCGTCGTCGGCACCGAGCAGGCGGGCTGCCGAGGAGCGCAGCGCCACCAGTCGATCGGCGACCGAGGCAGCGGCCTCGTAGCCGCCCTGGGCCGCCTCGCGCCGGAGATGCCCCACCACGGCGTCGAGGGTCGCCTGTGTGGCGAGGGCGGCACCGGCGTTGTTGAGGTGGGCGATCCCCCGACATCCGGGGGTCGTCGAGCGTTCGGTCTCTACGTCGATGGGGCCGGGCACCACGGCGGAGGCTAGCTGGGCCACCGCCCTCCCACTGGCTAGGGTCGTTGCATGACCGAAGTGCAAGAGCCGCTCGACGAAGGCACCGTCGATCCCGATCCGCTGGTCCAGTTCGGTCGATGGTACGAGCGGGCGGCGACCGTGACGGCCAGCCCCGAGGCGATGGCCGTGGCCACCGCCGATTCCGATGGCCGTCCGTCGGTGCGCATGGTGCTGCTCAAGTCCTGGGGCGACCATGGATTCACGTTCTTCACCAACTACGACAGCCCCAAGGGCCATCAGCTGGCCGACAACCCCCATGCCGCCCTCCTGTTCTTCTGGGAGCCCCTGGGCCGCCAGGTGCGGATCGAGGGACCGGCCGACCGGACCGGTGCAGAGGAGTCCGACGCCTACTTCGCCACCAGGCCACACGCCAGCCAGGTCGGCGCCCATGCGTCCCGGCAGAGCCGGGCCATCGGGGACCGCGCCGCCCTCGACCGCCGGGTGGAGGAGCTCGAGACCGAGTACGCCGGACAGCCGGTGCCGCGGCCCCCGTGGTGGGGCGGGGTGCGGATCACCCCTGTCTCCTTCGAGTTCTGGCAGCAACGCGACAACCGGCTGCACGACCGGCTCCGGTTCACCCCGGCTGGCGACGGGTGGAGCATCACCCGCCTCCAGCCCTGACCCGACCCGGGCGGGCCCGGCACATCGGATCGGAAGGCGGGCAGCCCTGCGCAGTATGTTCTTGGCATGGCAGACGACGCTTCCCTGGTGCACGATCGGACCAGCCAGCTCTTGGAGGAGCTCGATCCCGGGACGGTACCGGTCGAGGAGTTCCGCTCCCGCCAGTACGACCTGGGGCTGGCCTGGGTGGGCTTCCCCGAGGGCTATGGAGGCCTCGGCCTGCCCCCCGGACTCCAGCGCGAGGCGGACCGGCGCCTCGGCGAGGCCGGTGCCCAGGGGCCCGGGGCGCGGGAATTCTTCGGGCTGACCATGGCAGGGCCGACCGTGGTCACCCACGGGTCGGACGAGCTGCGCGAGCGCCTGCTCCGGAAGACGTTCACCGGCCAGGTGTCGTGGTGCCAGCTGTTCAGCGAGCCGGGTGCCGGCTCCGATCTGGCCTCGCTCACCACCCGGGCCGAGCTCGACGGGGACGAGTGGATCGTGCGCGGCCAGAAGGTCTGGACCTCCTATGCCCACACCGCCCAGTACGGGATCCTGCTGGCCCGCACCGACCCCGAAGCGTCCAAGCACCGGGGGATCTCCTACTTCATCTGCCCGATGGACGCCCCGGGCGTGACCGTCCGCCCGCTCTTCGACATGACCGGCGCCCACACCTTCAACGAGGTCTTCCTCGACGACGTGCACCTGCCGGCGGCCGGCATGGTCGGCGCGCCCGGGGATGGGTGGTCGCTGGCCAAGGTGACCCTGGGCAACGAGCGGGTGTCCCTCTCGGGGGCCGGCTCGTTGTGGGGTATGGGGCCGACCGCCAACGACCTGGTCGACGCCGTGCGGAGCGGGGGAGGAGCCACCGACCCCCTGGTGCGCCAGCGGATTGCCCGGGTGTGGGCGGAAGGCGAGCTGCTCCGCCTGCTGCGCCTGCGCACCGTATCGGCGGCGGTTTCGGGCGTCGCGCCGGGCCCCGAGGCATCGGTGCGCAAGGCGCTCGCCGACGAGCACGGGCAGCACGTGATGGCCCTGGCCCGCGACCTGGCGGGGGCCAGGGGCACGCTGGCCGAGTCGGGACCGGTCGGCCCGAGGCCGGCGGACGGGTCGGGCACCGAGGGATCCCGGTGGCCCGACGCGCTGTGGAGCTACGGGTTCCTCTTCGCCCCGGCGCTGACCATCGGGGGCGGGACGTCGGAGGTCCAGCGGAACATCATCGCCGAGCGCACGCTGGGTCTGCCCCACGACCCGCCGGCCTGATCCGCCGCCCTTTCCCGTGCCCCGATCGCCGAGGGGCCCCCTCAGCCCACGAGGGGGCCGGCGTCCTCGTACCCCTGGCGGATGCCCCGGCCGGCATTCCGGGTGAGCTGCTCGGGCTCGTAGAGCATCCAGTAGGCGTTCACGGCGTGCTTGCGCGCCCGGTTGATGCAGACCACGGCCAGCTTCTCGGGATCCTCCTCCTCGTTCTCGTGGACGAAGACCTCGAGGATGTGGGTGGAGGTCATCAGCTGGGCTTGCATGATCCCCTGGGAGGCCTCGTGGGCGCAGACCTGGTCGATGGCGGCCTTGCCCGGCATCCCGAGTGCCACCACGATGAGGCAGCCCTCTTGCTCGATGAGCCGCTTGCAGGCCACACCCAGGTCCTTGAAGCCGGGAACGGTCCGGCGCACCACCTCGAAAGTGGTGTCGAAGCCGGGGCACGCCTCCAGCTCGTCGACTGCCTCTGCACCCATGTCGTAGCGGGCGAACATGGTGTCGACCACACCGATCCGATCCATGTGCGGAGCCTACCGGCACAGGGTCGGCCCGCTGCGTGGCGGGAGATGCCCCGCGGCGGTCGGAGCCCCTGTCGGCCCCCGGTTCGACCGGCTCTCGCTCGTCGGCAAGACTCACCGGATGGCCAGCACGATGCCCTCCACCCCCGCGGCCGACCCGTGGGTGGCACGGGACGCAGCCGTGGTCTGGCACGGGTTCACCCAGATGGCTGCCTACCCCGGCAACGCTCCGGTGATCGTGGACCGTGCCGAGGGCCGGGAGCTGATCGACGTCCACGGGAAGCGGTACTTCGACGGCATCTCCTCGCTGTGGGTGACCACTCTCGGCCACCACGTCCCAGAGCTCGACGCGGCCATCATCGATCAACTGGGCCGGGTGGCCCACGCGACGCTGCTCGGGAACGGCAGTCGTGCCGCGGTCGAGTTCGCCGAGGCGCTCGCCTCCGTGGTACCGGTGCAGGATCCGCACGTGCTGTTCGGATCCGACGGCGCCGTCGCCGTCGAGCAGGCGTTGAAGGTTGCATTCCAGTACTGGGTCAATCGCGGCGAGCCGGGCCACAACCGGTTCCTCGCCCTCGGCGACGCCTACCACGGCGACACCGTGGGCGCCCTCTCCCTCGGTGACGGGGGGTTCGGCACCTCCATCTTCGACCCTCTGCGGTTCCCGGTGATCCGCACGCCCGGCTATGCCTCGCCGGACTGGGCGGCCAAGATGATCGGCTGCATCGAGGCCCATGCCGACACGCTTGCAGCCGCGGTGATCGAGCCGCTGGTGCAAGGGGCATCAGGGATCCTGGTGGCCGATCCGGCCGATCTGACCTCGGTGGGCGAGGCCTGCCGCTCGCACGGCGTCCTGCTGATCTGCGACGAGGTGGCCACCGGGTTCGGGCGCACCGGCAGGATGTTCGCCTCCGAATGGGCCGGCCCGGAGTTCCGCCCGGACCTCCTTTGCCTGGGCAAGGGAATCACCGGCGGTTACCTGCCGCTCTCGGTCACCGTGGCCTCCGGCCGGGTCTTCGGGGCGTTCAACGGTGCCGACCTCAGTGAATCGACCTTCTACCACGGCCACTCCTACGGGGGCAACGCCCTGGCCTGCGCGGTGGCCCTCCGCCACCTCCAACTGATCGACGAGTGGCAGGTGTTGGACAATGTCTCCGCGGTTGCCGAGCACCTGGAGGCGCGCCTGGCCGACACCGTGCAGGGGCTGCCCGGGGTGGGGGAGATCCGCCAGCGGGGGCTGATGGCGGGGGTCGAGCTGGATCCGCCACCGGGCTCGGTGCGCTGGGGCCGCAGGGTGTGCGCCGGTGCGGTCGAGCGGGGGGTGGTCCTCCGCCCCCTCGGCGACGTGGTGGTGGTGATGCCGCCGCTGACCACCACCGTTGAGGAGATCGACCGGGTGACCGACGTGCTGGGCCGGTCGATCGGGGCGGTGTGGGCCGAGGACCACGGTTGAGACCACGGATGGTCGGCACACGCGCCTCGGATGGCCACGGCGCTCCCGACCTGGATGCGACGACGACGTCTCCCTGGTCGGATTGGGTGGACCAGGCGTGCGGCGTGGTGGCGGCGTCCGGGCAGTGGCGTGCGCCGCGCACCTTCGACGCCCTGGGCCCCTCCGGCCTCCTCGGAGGTTCACCGGCCGCCGGCGGAGGGGCCGGGCAACCGGAGCCGGTCGTCAGCTTCGCCTCCAACGACTACCTGGGACTCGCCTCGCACCCTGTTGTGGTGGCCGCCGCCCACGAGGCGTTGGACCGCTGGGGCTCGGGCTCGGGCGCCTCGCGCCTGGTGACCGGAACCCGCCCGGTGCACGTCGCCCTCGAGTCCGAGCTCGCGGCATGGAAGCGGTGCGAGGATGCCGTGGTGTTCCCCACCGGCTTCGCCGCCAACCTCTCGGTGCTATCGGTGTTCGCCACGGAAGGGGCCCGGGTCTTCTCCGACGAGCTGAACCATGCGTCGATCATCGACGGCTGCCGGCTCTCGCGTTCGGGGGTCACCGTGTACCCCCACGGCGACCTCGGCAGGCTCGACGCGGCGCTGGCCCGGTCGTCGGTGCGGCCGATCATCGTGTCGGACACCGTGTTCTCGATGGACGGGGATGCGGTCGACATCGATGGACTGGTGGACGTCGCCGGGCGGCATCGCGCATTGCTGGTGCTCGACGAGGCCCATGCGGTGCTCGGCCCCGAGCTGCCCGAAGGGGTGGCGGTGGCGGGGCGGGGACCGACGGGTCGACCGCCGGTGGACATCCTGCGACTGGGCACGCTGTCCAAGACCCTCGGATCCCTGGGCGGCTTCGTCGCGGGCCCGCGCCGCTTCGTCGAGCTGCTGGTGAACCGGGCACGCCCGTACGTCTTCACCACCGCACCCACTCCGGCGGACAGTGCCGCGGCCCTGGCCGCCCTCGGCATCGTTCGCTCAGCGGAGGGCGATGCCCTCCGCAGGCGCCTGGCCGGCCTCGTGGCACGGGTGGCAGCGGCCGTCGACGCGGTCGGCCACGGTTCGCCGATCATCCCGTTGATCATCGGTGACGAGGCAGACGCGGTCGCCGCCTCCACCCGGCTGGCCGCCCGGGGGCTGTGGGTGCCGGCGATCCGACCCCCGACGGTACCGGCAGGGACCTCACGGCTCCGGATCACCCTGTCGGCGATCCACACCGACCGGCAGGTCGACGGGCTCCTCCAGGGCCTGGAGGGGCTCGGGCTCGGGCCGACCGTGCCGGGGCGCCGACCGGTGCCACCGGTCACATCGGCAGCGGCGGCGGGATCACCCTCGCAGATGGGCGCCGGCTGTGCGTCCTGAGCGGATCGTCCTGGTGTGCGGCACCGGGACCGAGGTCGGCAAGACGTGGGTGTGCGACCGGCTGCTGCGTGAGCTGCGCGGGCGGGACCTCAGCGTGGCGGCCCGCAAGCCCGCCCAGGCGTTCGACATCGACGGCGAGGGTGTGCGGCTCGGTGGCGCCACCGACGCCGAGGTGCTGGGGGCGGCCTCGGGCGAGCACCCCGCCACGGTGTGCCACTCGTTCCGCTCCTACCACCGGGCTATGGCCCCTCCGATGGCGGCGGAGGCCCTGGGCCTGCCGCCGTTCACGGTGGGCGATCTGGTCGGCGAGATGGTGTGGCCGTCCGCTCCGGTCCACGTGGGCGTGGTCGAGATGGCCGGGGGGGTGCGCTCGCCACAGGCAGCGGACGGCGACACCACCGACTTCGTGGCCGCCCTGCGACCCGACGTGGTGGTGCTGGTGGCCGACGCCGGCCTCGGGACCATCAACAGTGTCCGCCTGTCGATGGATGCCCTGGCCACGGTCACCGGACCGCAGCCGCGGATCCCGGTCATCGTGATCCTCGACCGGTTCGACGGCCACCACGACATCCATCGGCGCAACCGCGAGTGGTTGGCCGTCCGCAGTGGGTACCGGGTGGTGACGCTCCCCGGCAGGGAGTCGTTCCTCGCCGACCTGGTGATGGAAGCCGGAGCCTGAGAGCCGGCCCCGGCCGGGCCCGGGAGCGGTTACCCGCGTGCCGCCTGGTCGGCCGGTGACGGGGACCCCAGCGCACCCAGGGCCGAAGCCAGCAGGATGCGGATGCCGCAGGCGATCGCCGACTCGTCGACGTCGAAGTCCCCGCGGTGGAGATCGGGCGCCTCGAGCGCCCCGGGGTGGCGCACACCGAGCCGGCCCAGCACGCCGGGAACCCGTGCGAGGAACCAGGCAAAGTCCTCGCCGCCCATGGACTGTTCCGCCTCGTGCACTGCCGCCGGGCCGAGCACGGAGGCCACGGCCGAGCGGAACGCCACGGTCGCCTCAGCGTCGTTCACGGCCGGGGGGACACCGCGCACGTAGTCCACCTCCACCCGGGCCCGGTAGGGCATGGCGATCTCCCGGATCAATTCGGGGACCAGGTCGGCCGCCGCCTCCCATGCCGTCGGATCGAGCGTGCGTACGGTGCCCGATGCCTCGCCGTGCTCGGGGATGACGTTGGTCGCGGACCCTGCCGCCACCCGGCCCCAGACCAGGGAGAGGCCGGCACGGGGATCCACCCGACGCGACAGGAGGGCCGGGGTCCGTGCCAGCACATCGGCCAGGGCCGAGACCAGGTCCACGGTGAGCTGCGGCCGTGCGGTGTGCCCGCCCGGCCCGGTCAGGCGGACCGTCACCGAATCGGTCGCCCCGGTGATCGGGCCGGTTCGGACGGCAACTGAACCGGCGTCGACCCGGGGATCGCAGTGGAGGGCGAAGACCCGCGACACGCCCTCGAGGGCACCGGACTCCAGTACCGACAGGGCTCCTCCGGGGAGGACCTCCTCGGCGGGCTGGAACACCAGCCGGACCCGGCCCGGGAGCTCGCCGGCGGCCGCCAGCCGGGCGAGACCGAGACCGGCCCCGAGCACGACGGCGGTGTGCACGTCGTGGCCGCAGGCGTGCGCCACGCCCGGCGCGGTCGAGCGGTAGGGGACGGACTTCTCGTCGTCGATCGGCAAGGCATCCATGTCGGCCCGCAGCGCCACCAGGCGACCGCCGGGTTTCCCCACCACGTCGCACACGACGCCGGTACCCGCCGGAAGGATCGAGGGAGCCAGGCCGGCCCGCTCCAGCACGTCCGCTACCAGCGCCGAGGTACGGACCTCCTGCCATGCCAGTTCGGGGTGGGCGTGGATGTCCCGACGGAGCTCGACCATGGGCTCCACCACCCCCTCGAGGGCACGACCGATCCATGCGGGCTCCGCCCCGGAGGGCGCATGGCCGTCCTCGGTCATCCGGCCTCCGGCCGGCCGGTCCGCATCTCCTCGACCAGGGAGTGCACCACGGCGCGCAGGTCACCGCCGTGCCGCTCTGCCACCCGGCGCTGCCGTGTGTAGCTGGGGCCGCGCGCGAGCACCTCGTGGGCCGCGGCCAGCTCCTCGCCGCAACCCAGTTGATCGGCCACCGGTCCGAGCTCATGGACCAGCTCGACAACGGACTCCCTGAGGGGCCGGGTGTTCCCGTGCTCGTCGACGATGATGTCCGTGTCGAGCCCGTAGCGTGCCGCCCGCCACTTGTTCTCGCGCACGATCCAGTCGTGCGGGACCGGCAGGCTGCAGCCGCGGTCGAGCTGCGCGTCGAGCATCACAACCAGGCACTGGCTCAATGCCGCCGCCACCCCCACCTCGAGCAGCGTGGGGAGCCCATCGAAGATGCGCAGCTCGACCGTGCCGAAGTCGGGATGCGGCCGGATGTCCCACCAGACCTCGCGGATCGACGAGATGGTGCCGGCTGCGATGAGCGTTTCCATGAAGACCTCGAACTGCGGCCATCCCGACAGCTGGTACGGGGGCCCGGCGGTCGGCAGGCCTTCGAACACCTTGGAGCGGTAGGACGCGAGCCCGGTGTCGGTGCCGACCCAGTAGGGGGAGGAGGCCGACAGGGCGAGGAGGTGCGGCACGTAAGCGGTCAGTGCGTTGACGATCGGCACGGCCTTCTCCCCCGAACGCACGCCCACGTGAACGTGCACTCCGAAGATCTGCAGCTGACGGGCCATCCACTGCATCTGATCGATCAGCTGGTGGTAGCGCGGCATCGGGCTGATCTGCTGCGTGGCCCAATCAGTGCTCGGGTGGGACCCAGAGCACATCAGCTCCAGGCCCAGGGTGTGCGCCACTTCGCGGACCTCTTGGACGGTCCCGTCCAGGTCGGCGAGGGCCTCGCCCACCGTGCCGCAGACGCCGGTGATCACTTCCACGCATGAGTCGAGCAGCTCGTGCTTGGCCTTCGGGTGCTCCGTGCCGAGGCGACGGGCCAGCAGGTCGAGGATCTCGGTGGCACCGGACCGCAACTCGCCGGTCTCGCGGTCGACCAGCTCGAGCTCCCACTCGATGCCGATCGAGGAGCGCGGGGAGCCGGTGAAGGTGATCTGCACCGGCCCACAGTACCGACGGGTTCACTGGACAGCACATTCGAGCGGGACGGGGCCGGCGGGCGGACCGGCCGACAGGGCGGCAGGGCGTGCCGGGACGGTCAGTCGGAGCCCGTGGCTCCGATGTCCAGGGGGTCGATGCCTTGACGGAGCAGCTCCAGTGGTCGTCTGTACATCTCGGTGCGGATGGTGCGCAGTGTTGCGCCGGCAGTCCGGGCCAGCTCACGCGCGGCCGCCATGGATGCCGGGAGCAGTTCGCCCTCGGACGGCGCACTCGACACGATCCCCGCCGCGAGCGCCTCGTGCCCGCCGTAGCGCCTTCCGGTGATCATGGCGTCGTGGGCCGTCTGGTGGGGGAGGCGCGCCTGGACGAGCGCCGCCATGCCCGGGGTGAACGGGATGCCGAGGTCGATTTCGGGCAGGCAGAAGAACCCGCGGTCGGCTCGCATCAGCCGAGTGTCGTGTGCCAGGGCGAGCATCGCCCCTGCGGCGAACGTGTGGCCCTGCAGGGCGGCGATCGAGGGAGCGGGAAGCGTCAACAGCCGGCTGAACAGGGTCTGCACGGATGCGATGTACGCGCCCGCCCCGCTCGGGTCGGCCAGCAAGAGGTCGAGGTCGAGGCCGTTGGACCAGATCTTGCCGGACGCCGTGGTAACGAGCGCCCGCGGGCCTTCGGCGTGCTCGACCTCGTCGAAGGCTTCGGACACCGCCGCCATCCACTCCGGCGTGAAGCGGTTCTCCCCGTCCCCGAGGTTGAGCAGGTAGACGTCGCCATCACGGGTGAGCACGGGCATGATCCCTCCCTGTCGTCAGAAGCCGAAGCCCTCTGCGTCCACCACGGCGCGGCTGAAGGGACGGGCCAGGGCCCGGAGCTCGGCGCACCCGTCCTCTCCGATGGCCTCGTAGGGGTGGATCGCCATTCGGTCGGTGGCATCCTCGATCTCCTGGCGGACGGCGGTCCCCTGTTCGGTGAGCCCTGACGCCGCGTGCGAGCTGCCGACCTCCACGGCGTGCACCCAACCCCGCTCGTCCAGCCGCTTCACGCCTCCATCCCACTCGCTGTCCGACCAGCCCCGCGTGTCGCGCAGGAACGACACCGGGACGTCGCCGGAGGCGACGTGCATGACCAACGCCTCGACCGGGTCGATGTCGTGGGTGACCAGTTGGGCGACGTGCCCGTCGCCCCGGAACTCGCGCAGCAGGGTCTGGGCGTGCCACAGCACCAGGTGGGGCGCGTCGGGCCAGGCGAGTCCGGCGTGCCCGGCGAACAGCGGGCGCCCCTCGTACCGTTCGCAGGCGCGTTCGGCGGCCCTGCGGGCCAGCTCGGCGGCGCGTCCCATCTCGGGGGACCGGATCCCCTCACCGAGTATCCTGGCCAGGGTGGCATCGGCGGCTTCGATTCGCGCCTCCAGTACCGACCCGGGGGTTGCGGTGTTCCACACCCCGGGGATCACGGCCCGGACCAGTGCGGGGCTGAAGTTGAAGAACGTGGCGATGACCGTCTCGGCGGAGACCGCTCCCATCGGGGCCGATCGGGAGGCGAAGTACCCGGCCTCCTGCCTGATGCCCAGGCGGGCGTACGACTCGGATGCCTCGGGCGCGAAGTAGATCATGGCGTGGAGCGGCTCGACCGTGCGCCAGGTCTTGCGGGCGGTCAGCGCTGTGACGGGCGTCAGCGGGGACGGGTCGGGGGCCATGGCCCACGGTAACCGAGCCGGTAGGGCATCGTGGGGGCGGCGACCGGGGTGGGTGGCAAATGGGCCGAGGCCGTATAGTGCTTGTGAAGGAAGGTTTGCTTTGGTGGTTGTGGGTGCAGGTGGACTCGTAGTCGAGGTCGGAAACAGGAGTCGGCGATGCTGAACGGTGTCTCGGGCATGATCGGCGAGACGGCGGTGGTCACAAAGAAGGTCACCGACCGCCACCAGCCCGGTTCCGTGCTCACCCGCGGCGAGGAGTGGTACGCCGTGTCGCTGTTTCCGGGGACCACCATCGCCAAGGGCACGACGGTGGTGGTGGCCGACGTGGATCGCGGCCTCCTGGTCGTGTACCCGACCGACTAGTCCTGAACAGGAGTCACTCGGGCCCGTGCGGGTCCGGGCCCGGGGGCCTGACCGGGGCTGAGCTCGGGGCGATGATCCGCCGGCTCCCCGTGGTGCCTACAGTGGGGACAGGGAGGTGGTCGCCATGATCATCGGTTCAGCGGCAATGTCCATCGGAGTGGCGGTGGTGGGCTTCTTCATCTTCGCCTTCATCGTCGTCTTCCTGAAGTCCTGTCTCAAGGTCGTCCAGCAGGGCTGCGTCGGGGTGGTGAAGCGGTTCGGCGAGTTCCGGACCATCTACCAGCCCGGCCTCCATGTCCTGATGCCGCTGGCCGACCGGATGGACAAGGTGGACGTCCGTGAGTTCCCCCGCACGGGCGACCAGCAGGCGGTCATCACCAAGGACAACGTGTCCCTCTGGGTGAGCGCCACCATCTTCTGCCAGGTGACCGACGTCAAGCTGGCGCTGTTCGAGGTCAACGACTTCGGCCTGGCCATCGACCAGATGGCCCGCACCGCCCTGCGGGCGGTGTTCGGCGAGCTGACCCTCGACCAGTCGCTGTCGGAGCGGGAGACCATCAACTCCAAGATGCAGGACCACATGGCCGAGGCCACCCTCAAGTGGGGCGTGCGCCTCAACCGCATCGAGATCCTGGACATCACCCCGCCGACCAACGTGCTCCAGGCCATGTCGGAGCAGAAGGAGGCCGAGCAGCACAAGCGCGCCGCCATCCTGAAGTCCGAGGGCGAGCAGCAGTCCGCCATCAACAGCGCCCAGGGACGCAAGCAGGCCGCCGTCCTGGAGGCGGAGGGCCAGAAGCAGGCGTCCATCCTCGGCGCCGAGGCCCAGAAGCAGGTGCTCGAGCTGCGGGCCGACGGCGAGAAGCGCGCCGCCCAGCTCCGGGGCGAGGGCGAGGCCGCGGCCCTCGAGGCCATCGACGAGGCGCTGATCAAGCCCAACACGCTGGCCATCATGCAGCTCCGGGCCCTGCAGGCCGTGGCTACGTCGCCCAATGCCAAGGTCGTGGTCCCCTACGAGGCGGCCGGCCTGGTCGGGGCGGCCCAGGTGCTGGTCGGCGCCATGAAGGACGCCGGCAGCTCCGCGGACACCGACGTGGCGGGCAACGGCAGGGCGCCACAGCCGACCGTCTGAACTGCCCCCGAGGGGGTTACTTCATCTCCACCTGGTCGAGGTAGTCGTCGCTCCAGTGCGTGAAGACCTCGTCGGGGAGCTTGAGGCAGTGGGTCGGTCGGAGGGCGTCGACGAAGGCGCGGTCGTGGCTGACCACGACGATGGTGCCCGGCCACTTGCTGAGCATGGTCCCGACCGCCTCGATGGAGGACGGGTCGAGGTTGTTGGTGGGCTCGTCGAGGAGGAGCACGTTGGCCCGCCCGGCGGCCAGCATGGCCAGTCCCAGCTTGGCCCGCTCGCCTCCTGACAGGGTCTTGGGCAACTGGTGGGCCGCCTTGCCGGCGATGCCGAACGAGCCGAGCAGGGCCCGGCGCTCGGTCTCCTGCACCAGGATGGTGTCGTCGATGTTCTCGAGCACGCTGACTTCGAGGTTCACCTGCTCGTGTTCCTGGGCGAAGTAGCCGAGGGTGACGTTGACCCCCAGGGTGACCTCGCCGCCGGTCGGCTGCTGCACTCCCGCCAGGCAGCGCAGGAGGCTCGACTTGCCGGCCCCATTGCGCCCGACGATCACCACCCGGTCGCCGCGCCGGCAGTGGAAGTTCACCTTGCGGAGCACGGTGGCACTCCCGTACCGGACCTCGAGGTCGGTGGCGCGCAGGGGGACCTCGGCCGAGCGTTGCGGTGTGGGCAGCTTGAACGAGCTCTTCTTCTCGCGCTTGTGGACCTCGGTCTTGGCCGACTCGAGGCGCTCCACCCGCTTGTCGATCGACTTGGCGATGCGGGCCCGCCGGTTGGTGCTGCCCCGCATGGAGTCGGCCAGGGTGGACAGCCGGTTGATCTCCCGGCCCTCGAGTAGCGCGGACCGCTCGCGCTGGCTCTGGTCGGCCTCGAGCTGCACCATGTAGGACGAGTACGTGCCCTTGAACTCGTGGAGGCGGCCGTCGGAGAGGTGGAGCACCTTGTTGATCGAGCGGTCGAGCAGCTTGAGGTCGTGGGACACCACCAGAATTGCCCCGGGGAAGCTCTCGAGCTCCTCCATCAGCCACCGCTTGGCCGGGAGGTCCAGGTGGTTGGTGGGCTCGTCGAGGATCATCGTGTCGGGCCCCTGGAACAGGATGCGGATCAGGTCGACCCGGCGGCGCTGGCCACCCGAGAGGCTCTCGATGTCCTCGAGCAGGAGCTCCTGGCGCAGGCCCAGTCCGTCGGCCAGCCGGGCCATGGTCGACTCCGCCTCGTAGCCGCCGTTCTCCCGGAACTGCTCCTCGAGGTCGGAAAAGAGCTCGATGTTCTCGGTGCTCGGGTCCTTGGCCATCTGGGTCCGGGCCTTGTTGAGGGCGTCGTCGAGGACGTCGAGGCCCCGGCCGGACAGGACATGGGAGAAGCCGTTGGGCTCGAGGCCCAGGCCGTGCGGCTCGGGAACCTGGGGCAGGTACCCGTAGGTTCCCCGGATGCGGGCATTGCCGGTGGACCGCACGTTGCGGCCCGGCTCGGAGATGACCACCGAGATGAACGTCGACTTCCCGGTGCCGTTGCGGCCGACCAGGCCGACCTTCTCGCCAGCGCCCACGACGAAGGAGGCGTCACGGAGCAGGGTGCGGTCACCGATTTCGATGGTGAGGGAGGAGCCGACGATCATGAGAGGGGGCGGTGACCTCGCCACGGCCGGAGCGATCCTCCGGCCCGGCGTCGGGGATGCCCGACGTGATCAACCGGGGCCAGTCTCCCACACCGGCGGGCCCGCTCCAGATCAGTGGCGGTCGTGGCGCCGCCCCCGCCGCCTGCGTCGAGCCATCCGGACAGGGTGCCGTGCCCGAGGCCCCCCAGGTAGACGACGCGGCGGACCTCGGCGCTCGCCGCAGCCGGACAGCGCCTCGGCCAGGCTGGCGGTCTCGCCCACAAAGACGGGATGAATGTCGACCTGGGCCCGTGGCCCGAAGGAGGTCGCGTCCCGCACCAGGGCGTTGACCGACTACCCCCGGTCGACCAGCTCGGGGATGAGCGACCGACCGACGAAGCCGTTGGCCCCGGTCACCGCCGCCCGGCCACCTCGACCGGGCGGTGGGGGCGCGTGCCGTCCGCGTGGGTCGTCATCCCCCCGACACGAGCACGTCGCCTCCGGAGGGCGGGGTGGGGTCGTCGACGCTGTCGAGCCAGCCCGAGGGCAGGTGCACCGGCCTCGGGCCGTTGGTGTGTCCCCGGGCCGTGCGTGCCGCGTCGGGGGGGAACGGGAGTCCCGGATCGAGCCGGTCGAGCAGCCCGTGCACCTCGCGGAGGGAGCCGGCCTGGGCCAGCGACCGGCGGATCGCCGATCCCACCGGAAACCCGGTCAGGTACCAGCCGGTGTGCTTGCGGTACTGGCGGACCCCGAGGTCCTCGCCGAAAGCGTCGCACAGGAGTTCGACGTGGGAGCGCATCATCCCGACGACCTCGCCGAGGGACGGCGGGGCCTCGATCGGCCGCCCGGCGAAGGCGTCGGCCAGGTCCCGGAAGAGCCACGGCCGGCCCAGGCAGCCCCGGCCCACCACGACGCCGTCGCACCCGGTGGCCTCCACCATGGCCAGGGCGTCGGGAGCCTCCCAGAGGTCCCCGTTGCCCAGCACCGGCACCGAGGTGACCGCCGACTTGAGCTCGGCGATGGCCTGCCAGTCGGCGCGGCCCGAGTAGAGCTGCTCGGCGGTGCGGGCATGGAGAGTGACGGCGACGACGCCCTCCCCCTCGGCGATCCGGCCCGCGTCGAGGAAGGTGAGGTGGTCGCCGTCGACCCCCATGCGGAGCTTGACGGTGACCGGCACGGGGTCCGCGGCCCCCACGGCAGCCCCGACGATGGCTCGGAACAGCTGTCGGTGGACGGGGAGGGCGGCCCCGCCGCCTTGCCGGGTGACCTTGGCCGCCGGGCATCCGAAGTTGAGGTCGATGTGGTCGACGCCGATCTCGTCGACCAGCCGGCGCACGGCATCGCCCATCACCCGGGGGTCGACGCCGTAGAGCTGCACGCTGCGCACCGGCTCGTCGTCGCCGAAAGAGGCCATGCCCAGCGTCTTGGCGTTTCCCTCGACCAGGGCCCGCGCCGTGACCATCTCGCTCACATAGAGGCCGGCCCCGTAGGTCCGGCACAGCCGGCGGAAGGCGATGTTGGTGACCCCGGCCATGGGGGCCAGCACCACCGGGGGGTCGACGGCGACGGCGCCGAGCTTGAGGGCGGGGAGGACGGCGGTCACGGCAGCCGCCGGGCCCACAGGTCGGTGACAGGGATGCCCAGCCGGGCGAGGAGCAGGCGCAACGCAGGCAGCGACAGGCCGATCACGTTGCCCGGGTCCCCGTCCACCCCCTCGACGAACGGCGCCGACCGGCCGTCGAGGGTGAAGGCGCCGGCCACGGCCATCGCCTCGCCGGTGGCGAGATAGGCGTCGAGCTCGGCTTCGGTGGTGGTGGCGAACCGCACGGTGGTGCCCACCGCCTCGGTGACGTGGCGCCCCGTCGACTCGTCGATGACGCAGTGCCCGGTGTAGAGCGTCCCCGACCGTCCCCGCATCGAGCGCAGCCACTCCCGGGCCTGGTCCTCCGAGGCGGGCTTGCCGTGCGGGGTCCCGTCGAACTCGAGCAGCGAGTCGCATCCCACGACGATGGCGTCACCGGTCGGATCGGCCACCGCCCGGGCCTTGCGCTCGGCCAGCAGCGTCACCGAAGTCACGGTGTCGGTGGCCTCGATGTCGTCCTCGTCGACCCCGCTCACCACGACCTTGGGGTCGAAGCCGGCATCACGGAGGAGGCGGAGCCGTGCCGGGGAGCCCGAGGCGAGGACGAGGGTGCGTACGGGCATGAGCAGAGCGTAGGGGCTGGCTGCCATGGGCAAGGTCACTCCCTGGGTCACCGGGGGCCGCTCGCCGGACACCCGGTGGCTCTCTCGGGTGACGCCCCACCGGCGGTGGCGTGTGGCCCGCCGGTGAGTGCGCGATCCTTGTCCCATGACCGATGCAGGCATCACACTGGCCCCGGCCCAGGTCGACCCCGAGCTCGACGGCGACCACGAGCGGATGTCCCACATCGTGCTCGAAGGGTTCAAGCCGGAGAAGGGCGACTTCATCTCGGCGGGGCCCTCGGTGGTGCAAGGAATGGTCAACGGGACAGCGGTCAAGGCGCTGTGCGGGAAGATCTGGGTGCCCGGCCGCAATCCCAAGCGCTATCCGCTCTGCCCGACCTGCAAGGAGATCGCCGAGTCCCGGGGCTGGAAGGTCCCTGCCGGATAGCACCGGGTGGGGGAGCGCTGCTCAGGGCAGCTCGCCGATGCCCTTCCACACCAGGTAGGCGGCAAAGACCACCTCGACGGCGATGCCGATGGCGCGGGCGTGCCGGGTGACGAAGGTGTGGGCGGCGTTCAACGGGGGATCGGCCCTGTCGCCGAGGACGGAGACCAGGCCCACCGGGACGAGCACCGGCAGCAGGGTGACGACGAAGAGCACTGCGAAGACAACGGTGCGGTCGAGCGTCCCCACCGTCGAGCGGGTGAGCTCGTGCAGGGCGGCGAGGAAGAGCACCAGGGTGGAGAAGTTGACCACCATGCCCACGGCACCGACGCCGAGGAACCAGAAGGTGGGGGCGGTGCCCAGGCGCCCGGCCGTCCGCTCCTTGTGCTCCTCGCCGGAGGTGGGGTGGTGGTGCAGCGAGCGGAGGGCGAGGACGGCCAGCAGCCCGGCGGCGACGAAGGCGATGATCGCACCGCGCAGGGAGTGGTGGCCGTGGTCGGCCTGGTGCAGGTGGTTGAGGACGGTGAACCCGAGCAAGGAGAAGGCGGCGAGGACCAACGTCGATCCTGCGGCCAGCGCCCACCCGCGGGCCAGCCGCTTGGTCGGTCCGGAGAGCACCAGCAGCTGCAGGGCGAGCAGAGTGGGGCTGATGGCCGCCCCGAGGGCCAGGGGGAGCACGGACGCCATCAGTGCTCCCATCGGTGCAACGTAGCCGGAGAGGGACGGACGGAGGCCGACTGCTGCACCCACCGGTACCGTGTCGGTGGAGCGGGGGCCGACCGCCGCCTCAGCGAGCGGCGAGCTCCCCGTGGTCCCGGCACCCGGCCCGGTAGCCGGCGGGGCTCACCGCCACCGTGAGCCGCCGTCCGCACTCGGGGCAGAAGCGCGGGGGGTCGAGCGTTCGGCCGCACCCCGGGCAGGAGGATGTGGCTGACCCGCAGCCTGTGCAGAAGCGGACGGCCTCGGGGGCGGTGCCGGTCATCGTCACGGCGGGACGGTCAGAGGATGCCGGTCAGGGCACCGACCGGCATGCGCAGGTCGGAGAGCATCTGGAGGTCCTCCTCGGGGGAGCGGCCCAGCGTGGTCAGGTAGTTCCCCACGATGAGTGCGTTGATACCCGAGGTCATGCCCATCGACTGCAGCTCGCGGAGGGTGACCTCCCGCCCTCCGGCGTAGCGGAGGATGACGCCGGGGAGCCCCAGGCGGAACAGGGCGATCCACCGGATGGCCTCCCAGGCGGCCACCGGCTGGGCATCGCCGAGCGGGGTGCCCGGGCGGGGGTTGAGGAAGTTGAGCGGCACCTCGGTGGGATCGAGTTCCTGGAGCTGGCCCAGCAGCTCGATCCTCTGGGCGTCGGTCTCGCCCATGCCGATGAGGGCGCCGCAGCAGAGCTCCATGCCGTGGGTGCGGACCAGGAGGCAGGTGTCCTGGCGCTCCTCCCAGGTGTGGGTGGTGACCACGTTGGGGAAGAACGACCGGGAGGTCTCAAGGTTGTGGTTGTAGCGGTGGACGCCTCCCTCGGCGAAGCGCCGGGCCTGGTCGTCGGTCAGCAGGCCGGCGCTGACCGCCACGTTGAGCCCGGTCCGCCCGTGGATCATCGGAACCAGTTCGAGGATGCGGACCATGGTCCGTTCGTCCGGACCGCGCACGGCCAGCACGATGCAGAATTCGGAGGCCCCGGCCGCCCTGGTCTCCTCGGCGGCCGCCAGCACCTCGTCGGCGTCGAGGAAGGGCGTGGCCTTGACCGGGGTGTCGAACCGAGAGGACTGCGAGCAGAAGTGGCAGTCCTCGGGGCATCCGCCGGTCTTGGCCGACAGGATGCCCTCGACCTCGACCTCGGGGCCGCACCAGGCCAGCCGGACCTGGTGGGCCAGGGCCGCCAGCGAGGTGACCCACTGGTCGGGCAGTTCGGCCAGGGCGGCCAGCTCCGCGGTGGTGAGCAGTCGCCTCTCCTCGAGCAGGACCGTCTCGGCCGTGCCCAGCCGGGCGCGGGCCGTCTTCGACTCGATCTCCGGGCGTTCGGGCTCGGACCGGCCGCGGCCCCGGTTGGGCACGGAGAGGGTGACGGTGGTACGGATGGGGGTGGCAGCGGTCTCGCCGGGCATCCCGTTACGGTAGTGGCCCGGCGAGACCGACCGGAACGGACGACAGGGGATCCATCGTGGCATGGGACTTTTCTACGGAACCGGAGTTCGAGGAGCAGCTGGCGTGGATGCGCCAGTTCGTGCGCGAGGAGATCTTCCCCTTCGAGACGCTCTCCTTGAGCCACGACACCATGGTGGAGGCGGTCAAGCCCCTTCAGGAGCAGGTGAAGTCCCGCGGACTGTGGGCCTCGCACCTTCCGCCCGAGCTCGGCGGCGGAGGGTTCGGTCAGCTCCGTCTGGGTCTCATGCACGAGATCCTGGGCCAGACCCCCTACGGCCCGTGGGTCTTCGGCAACAACGCTCCCGACTCGGGCAACGCCGAGCTCCTGGCCATCGGCATCGAGAACTCGGGCCGGGCGGAGCAGCGTGAGAAGTGGCTCCAGCCCCTACTCGACGGGAAGATGCGCAGCGGGTTCTCCATGACCGAGCCCGGGGCCGGTGCGGACCCCACCATGATCACCACCCGGGCTGTCCGCGACGGGGACGAGTGGATCATCGACGGCCACAAGTGGTTCACCACCAACGGCTCGGTGGCCGACTTCCTCATCGTGATGGCGGTGACCAACCCGGACGTGCACCCCTATTCGGGCTGCTCGATGATCGTGGTACCCGTCGACACCCCGGGGGTCGACATCGTCCGCGACGTGGCCACCATGGAGGACCCCGAGGAGCACTTCGGCCGGTTCGGCGGCCACGCCGAGATCGTCTACCGCGAGGTCCGGGTCCCCTACGAGAACCTGGTCGGCAACGAGGGCGAGGGCTTCCTCCTGGCCCAGCTGCGGTTGGGCCCCGGCCGGATCCACCACTGCATGCGGTGGTTGGGCCAGTCCAAGCGGGCGTTCGACATGCTGTGCGAGCGGGCGGTGTCCCGGACCATCCACCACTCGTTGCTGGCCGAGAAGCAGACCATCCAGAACTGGGTGGCCGACTCGCTGGCCGAGATGACCGCCGCCCGACTGCTGACCCTGTACGCGGCGTGGAAGATGGACAACGAGGGCGCGGCCGCGTCCCGGGTCGAGATCGCCATGATCAAGTACTACGGGGCCGGCGTCCTCTACAACGTGATCGACCGTGCCATCCAGGTGCACGGCGCCCTCGGCTTCTCGACCGACCTGCCGCTGGAGTCGATGTACCGTGCGGCGCGTGCCGCCCGGATCTACGACGGTCCCGACGAGGTCCACAAGGTCACCGTGGCCCGCAGGACGCTCAAGGGCTACACGCCGGTCGACGTCCCCACCGAGCACGTCCCCACCCGGCGAGCCGAGGCCAAGGAGCGCTTCGCCCACCTGCTCGACCTGGAGACTGCCGACAGCTAGGAGCGCAGAGCGGAGGAGTCCCTGTCCAGGCCGTGATGACCTCGCGCCGTCGCCGAGTGTTCGGATCGGCAGGGTACCGGGCGGGTAGGGGTGGAGGCCTAGGACGGAACGGGCGGAATGTCAGCGTCCCGTGGGTCCCCGAACACCGGCGGCCGCTTCTCGCGCAGGGCGGAGACGCCCTCGCGGTAGTCCGGGCCGGCCATCATCGGGCTGAGCAGCTCCTCGGCGGCCCGGACCGACTCGGCGGCGCTCAGATGGAAGGCGTCGTAGACCTGGCGCTTTGGAGGCGGCCAAGGAGGCGGGGGAGACCGACGTGGCCAGCATCCGGGCGTACTCGGTCGCGTGGGAGAGAAGCTCCTCGGGGGGAACGACGTCGGTGACCAGCCCGAAGGAGCGCGCCTCCTCGGCGGTGAACGTCCGGCTCGAGAGGATGAGATCCATGGCCCGGGGCAGCCCGACCAGCTTGGGCAGCAGCCAGGCCAGGCCGAAGGCGCAGGGCAGCCCGAGTCGGCCGTGGGCGGTGGTGAACTTGGCCCCGGTGGCGGCGAACCGGAGGTCGCAGTAGCACGCGAGGGCGAACCCGATGCCGGCCACCGGTCCATTGACGGCGGCGAGGATCGGCTTCGGGATCCCGAAGTGGTAGGCCAGCTCGGCGTCGAACTCGGGACGCACCCCGTAGCCCGGCGTGGCCAGGTCGGCAGGTGCACCGGCGTCGTAGGCGCCCCGGTCGGCGTGTCCCGCCAGGTCCTCGGACTCGGCACCGGCGCAGAACCCCCGGCCGGCACCGGTGACCACGACGACCCGCACCCCTCGGTCGGCCGATGCCCGACCGAGGAGCCGGCGGTACTCGGCGTTCATCTGCGCAGTCCAGGCGTTGAGTCGCTCCGGGCGGTGCAGGGTGATGGTTGCCACCCGGTCGGACACCTCGTACCGGGTCACCTCGAGACCGGACACGCTCACCCGCTGGCTCCCCTCATCTGCTCGATCCACATGCGGCGCGGCGATCGGCGCAACCGGCCGACGGCTCAGTACCGATAGGTGTCGGGTTTGTAGGGGCCGTCGACGGATACGCCGATGTACTCGGCCTGCTCCTTGGTGAGGGTGGTCAGCCGGACACCGAGGGCATCGAGGTGCAGCCGGGCCACCTTCTCGTCGAGGTGCTTGGGCAGCACGTAGACCTTGTTCTCGTAGCCGTTGGCGTTGTCGAACAGCTCCATCTGGGCCATGGTCTGGTTGGTGAAGGAGTTGGACATCACGAAGCTGGGGTGCCCGGTGGCGTTGCCCAGGTTGAGTAGGCGGCCCTCGGAGAGGACGATGACGGCATGGCCGTCGGGGAACACCCACTTGTCGACCTGGGGCTTGATGTTGACCCGCTCGATGCCGTCGAGGGCCATCAGGCCGGCCATGTCGATCTCGTTGTCGAAGTGGCCGATGTTGCCCACGATGGCCTGGTGCTTCATCTGCTTCATGTGATCGGCGGTGATGACGTCCTTGTTGCCGGTGGTGGTGACGAAGATGTCGGCGGTGCCCACCACGTCCTCGAGGGTGGCCACCTGGTATCCCTCCATGGCAGCCTGGAGTGCGCAGATCGGGTCTATCTCGGTGACCACCACCCGGGCGCCCTGCCCGCGCAGCGATTCCGCGCATCCCTTGCCCACGTCGCCGAACCCGCACACGACGGCAACCTTTCCGCCCATGAGCACGTCGGTGGCCCGGTTGATCCCGTCGATCAGCGAGTGACGGCAGCCGTACTTGTTGTCGAACTTGGACTTGGTCACGGCGTCGTTCACATTGATGGCGGGGAAGAGCAGCTCGCCGCTCTGCTCCATCTCGTTCAGGCGGTGCACGCCGGTGGTGGTCTCCTCGGAGACCCCCTTGATCCCGCCGGAGATGGTGGTCCACCGGGTGGGGTCCTCGGCCAGGCTGCGGGTGAGGAGCTGGAGCACCACGCCGTACTCCTCGGAGACCGCAGTGGACGGGTCAGGGACCACGCCTGCCTTCTCGAACTCGACGCCCTTGTGCACGAGCAGGGTGGCGTCACCACCGTCGTCGAGGATCATGGTCGCTCCTCCGTTCGGCCACAGCATGGCCTGCTCGGTGCACCACCAGTACTCCTCGAGGGACTCGCCCTTCCAGGCGAAGACCGGCACTCCCTGCGGGGAGTCGACGGTCCCGTCGGGGCCGACCGCCACCGCGGCGGCGGCGTGGTCCTGGGTCGAGAAGATGTTGCAGCTGGCCCAGCGCACCTCGGCCCCGAGGGCGGTGAGGGTCTCGATCAGCACCGCGGTCTGGATGGTCATGTGCAGCGACCCGGTGATACGTGCGCCCCGGAGGGGCTGGTCGGCCGCGTGCTCGGCGCGCATGGCCATCAGACCGGGCATCTCGTGCTCGGCCAGGTCGATCTCCTTGCGGCCGTACTCGGCCAGCGTGATGTCGGCGACCTTGAAGTCGGGTCGGCGCTGATCGCTGGTCATGATGGCTCCTTCGCTGTGGCCGGCAACAGGAGGATGCCGGAGCTACGTGGCCACGACGCCATGCGCTGGCGTGCGGGTCGCGTCCAGCCGGGATCACCATCGATGAAGACCACCCGACCACTGAGCGCGACCAGGCGATACTAGTCGATGAGCGGCTCGCCCCGTCTGGCGCTCCGGGCCCGGATGCGCCACCATCGGTGTGGTGTCCCCGGGCACGGGGTGCCGGTCCACGAGGCACCGGCCACGACGGGGACCGGCCAACACGGGAACGGAGTGAGGGAGATCAACCGACCTGACGGGTACAAGCTTCGACCGGGTTCCTTCGAGTGGTGGTTCACCAACCGGTCCACCGATCGCATCACCATCGCGCAGATGCCCAACGTCCCCCTGGTCGTCTTCGGCGTGGCCATCGTCGCCTCCTGGGTGCTCCACAGCCACGCCCAGGCCAGCCGGATCCTGGGCGATGTGGCCACCGGAGCCCTCGTGATCTGGGCCCTCGACGAATTGATCCGAGGGGTCAACCCGTGGCGCCGGGTGCTCGGAGGGGTCGTGCTGGGCGGCACGGCGGTGTCCCTCATCCACCGGTAGCCGGCCCCCCCGGGACGGTGCGGACGTCGTCCGGAGCACGGCGCACCTGTCCTGTTACGATCCCTTCGTCGTGCCTGTCGGGGACTCTCCCGGCGCCAGGTGCGCATGTGGGGGAAGGGGAAGCGCAATGGCCGACGGTCGCGGACGGAGTTCGAGGATCGGGCGCAGGGCGCGACGGGAGCCGGGTCGGAGGCGCCGGGCAGCGGTTCTGCTCGGCGCCTGTGTGATGGGAGCCGGGATGCTGTCCGCGTGCGGCTCGTCATCGGGCTCGTCGGCCACCACGGGTGCCAGCGGCAACGTACTCCTGGTGGGGACGTTCGACGGGCACGCCGGCAAGTACCAGACCATCCAGTCGGCGGTCGACGCGGCCAAGCCGGGCGACTGGATCCTCGTGGCACCGGGCGACTACCACGAGACCGCTGACGCATCGGAGACCGGGCTCGACCCCACCCACGGCTACGCAGGAGGGGTGATCATCACCACGCCGGACATCCACCTGAGGGGTATGAACCGCTCGACGGTGATCGTCGACGGGACCAAGGCCGGACCCTCCGGTGCCTGCAGTTCGGATCCGAGCGAGCAGACCTTCGGCCCCACCGACGCCAGTGGCAAGACCGTCGGGCGCAATGGGATCGTGGTGTGGAAGGCCGACGATGTCACCATCGACAACCTCACCGCCTGCAACTTCCTCGGCGGCAGCGGCGATTCCGGCAACGAGATCTGGTGGAACGGCGGGGCCGACAGCGCCAAGATCGGCCTCCATGGCTACGAGGGCAGCTACCTGACGGCGACCTCCACTTACTACGGAAACGAGACCACCGCGGCCCAGTACGGCATCTTCTCCTCGGACTCGGCGGGCCCGGCCACCTGGAACCAGACCTACGCCAGCAACTTCAACGACTCGGGGGAGTACGTCGGGGCGTGCCAGCAGGTGTGCAACATCACCATCAACCATTCATGGCTGGAATACAGCGCCGTCGGCTACTCGGGGACCAACTCGGGGGGCGCCATCGTGGTGGAGAACTCCCAGTTCGACAACAACAAGGACGGGTTCGACACCAACACCCAGATCAACGGGGATCCGCCCGCCCCCCAGAACGGAGACTGCCCGGACAACGGCATCAGCCCGATCACCCACACCCACTCGTGCTGGGTGTTCATCCACAACAACTCCCACGACAACGACAATCCCAACGTCCCCGCGTCCGGCGAAACCAGCCTGGCGCCGACCGGGACGGGAATGACGGTGACCGGCGGTCGCAACGACACGGTGATGGACAACACCTTCTCCGACAACGGGGCATGGGGCATCCTGCTGTTTCCCTACCCGGACGCGAGCACCCCTGAGTACAACCAGTCCTGCTCGGGCACGGGCGGCGTCGAATCACCGGGCTTCGGTTGCGTCTACGACCCGATGAACGACGCCGTCGTGCACAACACCTTCAACAACAACGGCTACTTCGGGAATCCGAGCAACTCCGACATCGCTCAGATCACGTTCAATGGCGGACAACCCCAGAACTGCTACGTGGGCAACACCGCTCCCAACGGCACGGCGCCGCCGAACCTGGAGCAACTTCAGCCCACGTGCGGCAAGATCACCACCGCGTCCAACACCGGCGGGCCGTTGTTCGACCAGGTCGTTTGCGACACCGGATTCGGCACCTGCCCGGCCGGTGCGACCTATCCCAAGTTCACCGGAGTGGCCATGCACCCGCTGCCCAAGGGCCTGCCCACCATGCCCGACCCGTGCAGCGGGGTGCCCGACAACTCCTGGTGCTCGGGAGGCAAGCCGGTCTGACCCCCGGCCTCACGGCGCCGGCACCGCTGAGGTGAGGGGGAGGTCCGAGGACGATTCGCCGACCGACAGGGTGTAGGTGCCCGGGACGGTGGACCACGCCCCGGTCTGGTAAGTCTGGAAGGCGGTCCCCGGCACGAAGAGCGTGACCGCCCTGGTCTGGTCGGCGCCCAGCGTGACCGCGGAGAAGGCCGCCAGCTGGGCCGGCGGCTCGCCGGCGGACGCCGGGAAGGTGAGATAGGCCTGCGGCACCTCGGTACCGGTCCTCGTCCCGGAGTTGGTCACGTCGACGGTCACCGAGTAGCCCGCGCCCGACCGGGTGACGGACAGCCCGCCGAGGGTGAACCGGGTGTAGGAGAGCCCGTACCCGAACGGGAACAGGGGCTGGATGCCATTGGCGTGGTCGTAGCGGTAGCCGACCTCCAGTCCTTCGGTGTAGACGGACGTGAGGTCGACCCCGGGCCACTGCGCCAGTGAGCTGATGTCGGCCTGCGCGTCGGAGGTGGGGAAGGTGATCGGCAGGCGCCCGGAGGGGTCGACGTCCCCGTAGAGCAGCGCGGCGATGGCGGTGCCATCCTGTTCCCCCGGGTACCACCCCTCGATGACCCCGGCCACGCTCGCCAGCCAGGGCATGAGCACCGGTCCGCCGGTGTTGAGGACGACGACCGTCCGGGGGTTGGCCGCCGCCACCGCGGCGATCAGGGCGTTCTCGTCGCCCGGCAGGGACAGGGTGGGCCGGTCGAAGGCCTCGGAGTTGAAGTCGCCGGCGAAGACCACCGCCACCTGCGCCTCGGACGCGGCGGCCGCGGCAGCGGCGATCCGGTCGCTGACATACTGCCATCCGAGGGTGAGGGCGCTCGGGGCGAGCGCCGTCTCACCGGACGGGGTCAGCGAGTCGAACGGCTCCCAGTTCAGCTGCACCTGGTACGGGTGGCCGCCCACCAGTTGGACGGTCTGGGACCATCTCCCCTTGGCGTGGCTGAGAGTGTCGGAGACGGCGGGCACACCGTCGAGGGTGAGCCTGGAGCCACCCGACCCCTGGAGCGAGAGGGTGTAGAGCCCGCCCCGGGGCGGGGTGAGCGTCCCGGACCAGTTGGCGGTGACGTCCGTCCACCCGGCCGGCAGCACGACGCGGGAGCGGGTGGGGGACAGCGGTGCGCCCGCCGCCCTCCTGGCGGGGGTGAGGAAGTTGTGGTTCTGGCTCACGGTGGCCGGGGAGTTGGAGGTGGGCAGGATCGTGTTGACCGACGGGTGGGGGCGGAGGGACAAGTCGACCGTGGGTTGGACGGTCCGGACCGACAGGGGGCCCGTGTCGGGATCGGTCTGGGTGAGGGTCAGCGTGAGCCCGTGGCCGATCCCGGAGGCCGGGGTCAGGAGCTCGGTGGGGACCGGTGGCAGGGGTGCGGTGGTGCTCCCACCGTCGGAGTAGGTCACCGTGGTGGAGCGGCCCGCTCGGCGGCGGAGGGCCGCCAGCGGGTCCGAGACGAACGGTGCCTTCACCTGCGAACTGCCGTACCCGGTGGTCACCGCCGCCGAGCCGGCGTCGGCGCCGATCACGGCCACCGAGCGGACCTTCGCGGTCTCGAGTGGCAGCACCGACGCCGTGTTCTTGAGGAGGACCGCCGCGCGTTCGGCGGCCCGGAGGGCGAAGGCGGCGTGGGCGGCCGTGTCGACCGGGGTCCCCGGGGCGCCGGCCGGCTCGCGGCCCACCATCCCGAAGGCGAACATCTGGGTGAGGACGTGGGTGACGGCGCCGTCCACTGCGGCGACGGGAAGCCGCCCCTCCCGGACAAGTCGGGTCAGCGCCCGGGTACTGGCCGGCTTGATCAGATCGGTGCCCGAGGTGATGGCCGCCACCGGATCGTGGACCGCCCCCAGGTCGGATCGCACGAAGCCGGTGAACCCCCATGAGGCGAGGAGGTCCGTCAGTTGGGCGTCCTGGCACTGGAACGTGCCGTTCAGCTGCGGGTACGCACACATGGCCGACGCCACGTGCGCCTGGCTGACGGCGGCCTTGAACGGGGGGAGGTAGATCTCGTTGAGGGCCCGGCTGGGCACCACGTCGTTCAGCTCCCCGCGGTCGGTCTCCTGCGAGTAGACGGCAAGGTGCTTTGCCTGGGCCATGACCCCCTGGGACTGGATACCCTCGATGTCGGCGACACCCATCGCGGAGACCAGTAGCGGGTCCTCCCCGTAGCCTTCGTAGGCCCGTCCGCTCTCGGGGACCCGCAGGACGTTGAGGGCAGGCCCCTGGATGACGTCGATGCCCTGCCCATAGGTCTCCGAGCCCTGGACCTCGCCGTACTGCCGGGCGATGGCCGGGTCGAAGGTGGCCGCGATCCCCAGCGGTGCCGGCAGCTGGGTGACGTTGGTCGCACCGAAGGCCAGCCCCTGGGGCCCGTCCTGCAGGGTGAGCGACGGGATGCACAGTCGGGGGACTCCCGTAGTGGCGTTCTCGTAGCCGCCGACGCGGGAGAGCACGATCTCCCCGAGCTTCTCGCGGAGCGTCATGCGATCGACCACCAGCTGGGCCAACGCCGCCGGCCTCTCGTGCCGGTTGACGGCGGTCTGGAGCCAGGGGCACTGGGAGATGTCGGTGTCGAGGGTGATGGCCCGGGAGGAGGTGACCCGGGTCCCGTTGGGGTGGGTGCCCCCGGTCACATCGGAAAGGGCCTCGGGCACCGGGCTCATGGCGACCAGGGCCACGAGGACAGCCAGGGCCACGAGCGCCCATGCCCATAGGGATAGCCTGGACCGGCTCGGCCGATGACGCTGGGAGAGCTGAGAGGTGTTCGCTGATCGGTCCACAGGTTCTGCGCGACAACTTAGCGATTGGAAGCATCGCTGATCGGTCGGCCGGCGGTCGTCCCGGCAGCGGTCCTGGCGGCCGCGGGTGGCAGCCCCGTGACCAGAAGTTGACCAAAATGGTCATATTTGAAAAGATCGACGGCACTGAGCCACATCTCCGTGGGCGAACTCCGTCCCGGACTCGGTTGAAGGAGGCCAAGGTCATGCCCGAATGGGGCTTCGAAACCCGACAGATCCACGCTGGAGCACAACCGGACCCGACCACCGGGGCCCGGGCGGTTCCGATCTACCAGACCACCAGCTACACCTTCCGGGACACGGCTCACGCCGCTGCGCTCTTCGGGCTCGAGGAACTGGGCAACATCTACACCCGGATCATGAATCCCACCCAGGCGGTCTTCGAGGAGCGCATCGCGGCCCTCGAAGGCGGCGTGGCGGCCCTGGCGGTGGCCAGCGGCCAGGCTGCCGAAACGGTCGCCCTCCTCAACCTGGCGGAGAACGGCGGGCACATCGTGTCCTCGGCATCGCTGTACGGGGGTACCTACAACCTGTTCCACTACACCTTTCCCAAGCTCGGCGTGGAGGTCACGTTCGTCGAGAACCCGGACGACCTCGACGCGTGGGAGGCCGCCGTCCGACCCAACACCAAGGCGTTCTACGCGGAGACGCTCGGCAATCCGAAGGGCGACGTCCTCGACTTCGAAGGGGTCTCCGCTATCGCCCATGGCCACGGCATCCCGCTGGTGGTGGACAACACGCTGGCGACCCCGTACCTGGCCCAGCCGCTGCGGCACGGCGCCGACATCGTCGTCCACTCCGCGACCAAGTTCATCGGCGGACACGGCACCTCCATCGGTGGTGTGATCGTCGACGGCGGCGTGTTCGACTACGAGGGGAGCGGGCGGTTCCCCGGGTTCACCGAGCCCGACCCGAGCTACCACGGCCTGGTCTTCGGCCAGCTCCCCGAGGCCTTGTTCCCGGCGCGGTTCGTGCTGAAGGCCCGCCTGCAGTACCTGCGCGACCTCGGACCGGCCATCGCCCCCCTCAACTCGTTCCTGTTCCTCCAGGGTGTGGAGACCCTCAGTCTGCGCATGGAGCGCCACGTGCAGAACGCCACCGCGGTGGCCTCGTGGCTCGAGGCGCGTGACGAGGTGTCGTGGGTCGCCTACCCCGGTCTCGAGTCGAGCCCGTGGCACGCCCGCCAGCAGCGGTACCTGCCCAGGGGCGGGGGTGCCATCCTGGCCTTCGGGATCGAGGGCGGCGCCGAGGCGGGCCGTCGCTTCATCGAGGGCCTCGAGCTCTTCAGCCATCTGGCCAATGTCGGCGATGTCCGCAGCCTGGCCATCCACCCCGCCTCCACCACCCACTCGCAGCTGACCGAGGCCGAGCAGACGACGGCGGGCGTCACTCCGGACCTGGTGCGCCTGTGCATCGGACTGGAGTCGATCGAGGACATCCTGGCCGACCTCGAGGCCGGCTTCCGCGCCGCCAAAGGAACGTGACCGCATCGCCGCTGCCCGGTGTCTGGCGACCCGGTGAGGACCCGGGCCGGCGGCAGTTCGCCGTGCTCCGGGGCCCCGATGGGGCGGCCTTCACCTTCGAGGCCGGCGGCTCGTTGCCCGAGGTCACGGTGGCCTACGAGACCTGGGGCACACTCGACCGCTCTGCGGGCAACGCGGTCCTCGTGCTCCACGCCCTCACCGGCGACTCCCACGCCGCGGGCCCGGCCGGCCCCGCGCACGCGACGGCGGGATGGTGGGGCGACCTGATCGGGCCGGGCAGGGCCATCGACACCGATCGGTTCTTCGTGGTCTGCCCCAATGTGCTCGGGGGATGCCAGGGCACGACCGGACCCGCCTCCGTCGCGCCCGACGGTGCGTCGTACGGCTCCCGGTTCCCGCTGGTGACCATCCGCGACCAGGTGGCGGTGGAGGCCGCGTTGGCCGACGCGATCGGCATCGAGCGGTGGGCCGGCGTGGTCGGTGGCTCGATGGGGGGGATGCGGGTCCTCGAGTGGTGCGTCGGCCACCCCGGGCGGGTCAGCCGGGCCGTGGTCCTCGCCGTGGGTGCCGCCGCCTCGGCCGACCAGATCGCCGTGTGCTCACTGCAGATGCGCTCCATCCGTTCGGATCCGGCGTTCGCCGGTGGTGACTACTACCGGACGGGTAACCGTCCCGTGGAGGGACTCGCCCTCGCCCGGGGGATCGGCCAGGTGAGCTACCGGACAGGTCGCGAGTTCGACGTCCGATTCGGGCGGAGCGCGCAGGCCAGCGAGGATCCGCTCAAGGGCGGCCGGTTCGCCGTCGAGTCCTACCTGGAGTACCAGGGAGAGAAGCTGGCCCGGCGGTTCGACCCGAACTCCTACATCGTGCTCACCGAGGCCATGAACCTGCACGACATCGGGCGCGGGCGTGGTGGTCCCGCCCGGGCACTGTCCGGGGTTCGGGCCGACGTGAGCGTGGCCGGCATCGGCTCGGACCGCCTCTACCCGCTCGAGCAGCAACGGGAACTGGCCCGGCTGCTGCCCGGCGGTCGGCCGGTGACCGTCATCGAGTCGGAGTTCGGCCACGACGGGTTCCTGCTGGAGGTCGATCAGGTCGGAGCGGTGGTGGCCTCCGCCCTGGCTGGCTGAGCCGAACTCGGCCCCCCGGGCCTGGTCCGGCCGGGGCCGGTCAGGCGCGCTCGGGCGTGAACTCGACCGGCAGAGGCGTGCCTCTCGACGATGCGGCGTCTCCGCGGTCTCGCCGCCACGGCGGTCCACGGCGGCCACGAGTCCAGCTCCAGCCGCGATCGCCTGATCGAGATCTGCGATCTCAACCTGGTCACCCGGGGCTGAGGCGCCGACCGTCGGCTTCCCCGCCCGGCCACGGCAGGCGTGTCGCTAGAGTCCCTACCCATGCCGACAGAATCGCGGGAGTTCGACATCACCCTCCTGGGGGCCACCGGGTTCGCCGGTGGCCTCATCGCCGACTACCTGGTGGCGAACGCCCCGCCCTCCACCCGGATCGCCCTTGCTGGGCGGAACGCCGCCAAGCTGGAGGCGGTGCGGTCCCGTGTCGGGTCCGACCTCGCCCTGGTGACCGTGGACGTCACCGACGCGCAGGCGGTGGGCTCTCTCGCCGAGCGGACCAGGGTGGTCATCTCGACCGTGGGTCCCTACATCGTCCACGGAGAGCCGGTGGTGGCGGCGTGTGCCGATGCCGGCACCGACTATCTCGACCTGACCGGGGAGTCCGAGTTCGTCGACCTCATGTACCTCAAGCACCACGCCCGCGCCGTCGAGACCGGTGCACGGCTGGTCCATGCCTGCGGATTCGACTCGGTCCCGCACGACCTCGGTGCCCAGTTCACGGTGGAACAGCTACCCGAGGACGTCCCGCTCGCGGTCCGGGGACACGTCCGTGCGCGCGGCACCTTCTCGGGAGGCACTGCGGCATCGGCGCTCGAGATCATGGCGAGGTACCGGTCCGGCAAGTCGGTCCACGACATCCGGCGTCAGGTCGAGCCCCCTCCGGCCGGCCGGAGCGTACGGGTCGTGACCGGGCGTGTCGGGCGCAGCCCGGACACCGGATGGTGGGAGGTACCGATGCCGACCATCGATCCGCTGGTGGTGGCCGAATCGGCCCGGCAACTCCCCCGCTACGGTCCCGATTTCGCCTACTCCCACTACTGGGCGGGCGACAGCCTCCTGGCTGCCGCTGGCATGATCGCCGGCGCCGGGCTGCTCTTCTCGCTGGCACAGGTCCCCGCGGCACGGCGAGCCGTCGAACGCCTGCGCCCGTCGGGCTCGGGCCCCAGTGTCGAACAGCGTGACAAGTCGTGGTTCAAGGTGCGGTTCGTCGGCGAGGGAGGGGGGTCGAAGGTGGTCACCGAGGTGGCCGGTGGCGACCCGGGATACTCCGAGACCGCCAAGATGATCGGCGAGGCTGCACTGTGTCTCGTCCACGACGAACTCCCTGTGACCTCGGGCCAGGTCACCACGGCCTCGGCCATGGGGCCCGCGCTGCGCTCGCGGCTGCAGGCGGCAGGGATCACGTTCGCCGTCCTGCCCTGACCGGTCGCCTCCGGCCGATCCGGCTCGCCCACGCCTTCCGCCCCCCGGCCGTGCGGAGCGGGACCCCTGGCGGGGATTGCCTGAACCGGCCCACGCTCGCCGTGCTTCTTGCGCTGACTGGTCGAACCCGCCCACAGCCGTCTGAAAGCGGGGGTGACAGCCGTCAGTCGAGTTCCGGCCAGAAGTGACGCTCATTCCCCGGGGAGAAGTTGCCGATAGTCACAAGGTGAAAGACAAACAACGCGACCCCTGGACACTGACACTCAGCGACGGCGTTTGGGCGGGGAGGGAACGAATGACGGGCGAGAGTGTGCCGATATGACACCTGACGAGGATCTGAGCGGCGCCGATCTTCGGCTACACGACCTAAGCGGCGCGAGCCTTCCAGGCAAAAACCTAACCGGGGCCGACCTGACCGGCGCCGACCTGAGCGGCCAAGACTTGAACCACGCCGACCTGAGCTTCGCTGACCTTTATGGCGCAGACTTGACCTCCGCCAACCTGACCGGCACCAATCTGTATGGAGCCAACCTCACCGACGCAACCCTGACCGGCGCCGACCTGACCGGCGCCGATCTGAGTCTTGCCAACCTGACCAACGCCATCCTCACCAATGCCACCCTGACCGGCGCTGACCTGATCGTGGCCACGCTGAACGGCGCCAAGTTGACCGACACTGACCTGACTTCAGCCAACCTGACCGGCGCCAACCTGAATGGCGCTGACCTGACTTCAGCCGACCTGACCGACGCCAATCTGAATGGCGCCGACCTGACCACAGCCAACCTGACCGACGCCGACCTGACCGGCGCTGACCTTGGCAATGCCGACCAAGCGCCAGCAGGGAGCAAGTCCGAGAGCCGGGGGATGGAAGAAGAGAAGCCTGCAGGCTTCGAGGTGAAGCCTGAAGAGGATCTGACCGGCGCTGACCTTCGGGGCCGAAACCTGACCGGCGCTGAACTGAGTGGCGCCGACCTGACGGGCGCCAACTTCCACCTAGCCACCTTGACCGGCGCCATCCTGACCGGCGCCATCCTGACCGGCGCCAACCTGACCTGGGCCGACCTGACAGACGCGGACCTGAGTGACGCCGACCTGACCGGCGCCAACCTGAAGGAGGCGGACCTGACCGGCGCCGACCTGAGTGGCGCCGACCTGACCGGCGCCAACCTGAAGGAGGCCGACCTAAGGGACGCCAACCTGACCGCCGCCGACCTGACCGGCGCCGAGGGCCTCGGTGGCACAATGACGGCCGCTAGACGGGCCGAGCTAGCCGACCGTCGACGCCGTGCCGAACCGGGCGTCTAGTCCTTCCGGTCCACGGGATGAGGTCGCACATCGACCATGAGGTGGGGTCCGGCCACGTGGTGTCTCGGGAACCCGCTCGCCGGCCTTGATCCTGCCGGTGGCAACCAGCACGTTGGACTCAGTACCGGTGATCCATTGGAGATTGGCCTCGGAGCAGTAACCGGCATCGGCGAGGATCATCTCGGGGCTGGTGTCGATGTCGGCGGCGTCCAGGTTGCCCTCGGTGACGGCGATCATGTGGGTGAGCTCACAAACGGCCGTTTCTGGACCAAATCGCGTTGTCGAGTGCATCCTTCCCGAATGACCGACGTCCCTGGGCTGATCTTCTCCCCTACGCTTCTTGCATGGACGAGAGACCGCCGAGGACAGAAGAGAGCAGTGGTGGACGGATGAGGTCGCGAGGGAGCGCCAGGTGGTTGGTAACCGTCGGAGTTGTCGGTGCCCTTGGGGTAGGAGCGACCTTCGGGCTGATGAGTGCCGCTGGCGCTTCGACCGGCACGTCGAGTTCCGTCAGCGATGTGGTTGCCAGTCCGGTGACCACGGCGAGCTTCAGCTTCAGTGTGTCGGTCAGCGGTCTAACGCCATCGGCCGTGACAGTGACTGGTACGGGTCAGGCCAACTTGACGAATAACGCGGTTTCGGTCGCTGTCAACGTCCCTGCTGTCGTTGCCAAACTTATCCCCGGTGGATCAGCGTCACCTGAAGTGATCAACGCGGTCATGTCAGGAGACACGATCTACCTGGAAATCCCCAGTCTCGCCTCCATGGTTGGGGAGCCGTGGGTGTCGGTAGCCTTGCCGTCCAAGGCCACGACTGCCGTTCCAGGGATCTTCACCAAGGTCGCGTCCGCGGTCGGCAATGTAAACGCCATTGTTGGATACGCCGAGGCTCATCACGCCACGGTGACCTCGTTGGGTGATGCCACTGTGGACGGCGTCCAGGCGACTGGTAGCAAGATGGTCGTAACGCGTTCGCACAAGGGCAAGATCAACACACTTTCGGCGAGTGTCTGGGCAGATTCAGCGAATCGCCTCGTTCAAGCTGACGTCACGACATCCGGGGCCACCAAGAAAGGCACCGTCGGCCTCACGGGCGCCGTCGACTTCACTGGATACGGCTCCTCGGTGACGATCACGGTGCCGCAACCGTCGCAAGTGAAGTCGATTCCATTCTCCACGGTGGCAATGTTCCTCGGGAAAGCCCATCACCGCGCCAGTCGCGTCTGATATCTGCGTCCTCTGACTGCCTGATCGGGCGACGGACCACCGACGCTCTGGCCGTGAAAGTCGCAGAGCGGCGATCAGACCCGCCATAGACGGCTCCCTAAGCCTCTCTGACGCCGTGGTGAGCACACATCACCGTTAGAGGTTCTCCCGACGCTCTACCGCCCCACCGACCGGGTAGCGCGCTTGGCCGTCAATCGAGGCGATGATGGGGATCATATGGGAGCCGCCTACGAGGACTTGGAGCACTGGTCCGCAGAAGCGATGCAGCCCATCGTCGAGCTCATAGCTGGCGTCAACGCTGCGATCGACGCCACGCTGGACGGGCCGGACGCTCTAGTCACAACCGCGCCGCTACTGCGGCAAGCACTGCTATCCGCTGGGGTATGGCTTGAGGCCCATCCTTGCCCCGACGAGTTTCTTCGCGATCGTGCTCGCCAGCTGGTCGAGCAGTTCGCTGATGCCTTGATCACCATAGGGCTGGAACCGCGCCAAGACTGGGGAAGGTTGTCGTCGGTCCTGGACGAGCAACTCTCTGTGTTGGCAGGGGGTTTCACAGCGTTCCTCACCGACCTGCATGTTGAACTCGACGGCTACTGACCTTGGCTCCCGGCAGTCCCGCCTGCTTCAGGGAGACAGCAGTCTGACGCCCTCCAAACCCTCGACGTGACCCTCACACGACCACAGCCGCAGCCTCTTCTTGCCGACGGCCGCTTGGCCTGTCCACCGCACCGGCTCAGGGTAGTCGGTGGGCGTGTCGACCCGGTAGCCAGGGCCCCGGCTCACCATGCTCCAGCTGACCCCTGGCTCAGTCCTGACGGCGTTGGCTTAGCGGTAGATGGAGTCAGGGTAGGGCAGAGGAGTGACGGGCGCTCTCAGTCTTCGCCTGGTCGCTGCTCCTCACCCGTGGGCTGCGCCGTGGCGAACTGTGCGCGCTGCGTTGGGAGGACATCGACCTCGACACCGGGGTCGTGCGAATCGATCGGGCGCGGGTCGTGGTTGACGGGAAGGCCATCGACTCGGAACCGAAGACCGACGCCGGTAGGCGGTCGGTGCCGCTGGATCCGTCGCTGGTGGCGATTCTGAAGACACACAAGGCCCTTCAGGCAGCCGAGAAGCTGGCGGCGGCCGGTGCGCCTACGAGGACGGCGATTGCCTGGTCACCGACGAGTTGGGGAATCCTTACCACCCCGACACCATCTCGGAGTGGTTGAACCAGAAGCAGAAGGCGAGCGGGCTGCCCCGCATCCGGCTGCACGACTGTCGCCACACTGCTGCCAGTCTCATGTTGGCCGCAGGGGTTCCGGTGAATGTGGTCCAAGAAATGCTCGGTCACAGCAGCCCCACCATCACCATGAGCATCTACGCCCACGTCTTGCCGAGCATGGCCGAGCAAGCCGGAGTGGAACTGTCGGAGTCCCTACTCGGTCCCTCCCGGTGGGCCGTCGGTCGAAGCGGTTGCGAAGACGGCGTTCTCGACGAGCGCCCTCGCCTGCCGACGGTCGGCGTCAGTGACCGGGTGGTCGTAGGTCTTCGCCCAGACCAGTTCGTCGGCGTGTCCGAAGTATCCCGTCACCACGAACACTCCGATGCGGTGACCGGCGACCCGCGCTGCCCGCCGCCACTCTGTGCAGTCGTCAAGCTCCGCGGTCTGCGCCACGCACGCGCCCGTTGCGGCGAACTCGGCTTGCAGCGTCTCGACGAGGCGGGCGAAGAGTCGCCCCGTCATGTCTCCCAGCCCTTCCATTGAGCCTCTCCGTTGACACTCTCACATTGACACTCTCAGGAGCTGCGTTGACATACGGTTGACAAGCGGCCTCGTCACCACTGGTCACCGGGGCCTCGCAGACCCCTGATGTGCGACTTCGGTGGAGNNAGCGTGTCGATGGACCGGGTGTGAGCTCACCTTCGAGATCGTCCCTGGATCGAGCGCACATACGACCGGAGCCGTCGTCGGCGCGGACTCGTCGAGCTCCCTCCCCGTCGAGTTCGAACTCACTTTCACCGAGTGGGTCGACCTGCACGCCCCCTCGCCTGCTCACGAGCAGGTTTCGATGTACCGCGGAACCAACAGGGCGGACCGTAGTATGCGCCTGTGGCCGGACTGCTGGAGTTCGACGGCCTGAGCCGGCGATTCGGCACGGTGACCGCCCTCGACGACCTGAGCTTCTCGGTCCCCTCGGGCCAGGTCGTGGGGTTCCTCGGTCCGAACGGTGCCGGCAAGACCACGACAATGCGGGCCGTCTTCGGGCTCACTGACCTCGACGCTGGGTCGGTGCGGTGGAATGGGATGCCAGTCGGGGCCACCCAGCGCCGCCGCTTCGGCTATATGCCCGAGGAGCGGGGCCTGTACCCGAACATGCTCGTGGCAGAAGAGGTCGAGTACTTGGGACGGCTGCACGGAATGGACAGGAGCAGCGCTGCCACTGCCACCAAACAGTGGCTGGAGCGCCTGGACGTGGCCGACCGGGCAACCAGCAAGGTGGAGGCCCTGTCCCACGGCAACCAGCAGCGGGTGCAACTGGCGGCGGCCCTGGTGCACGACCCTGAGATGCTGGTGCTGGACGAGCCGCTCGCCGGTCTGGACCCGACCGGCATCGATGCCATCGGCGAGGTGCTCGTCGAGCAGGCCCATGCCGGGCGATGCGTGCTGTTCTCGAGCCACCAGCTCGACCTGGTCGAGAACCTCTGCGGGTCAGTGGTCATCATCGACCACGGTCGGCTGGTGGCGAGGGGGACCGTCGACGAGTTGGCAACGAGTGGCCCACGGCGCCTCGCGGTCCGGGTAGAAGGAGACCGTCAGGGGACATGGGCGCAAGGCATCCCGGGCGTCACCGTGTCGGAGGTGGACGGAGGCGAGGTACGTCTCGTTCTCGACGACGCCACTGACAGTGACGTCGTGCTGGAGGCTGCGCGCTCCGCCGGGCGCGTCACCGAGTTCGTCATCGAACGCCGCCGACTATCCGAGGTGTTCAGGGAGGCGGTGGGCCGGTGAAGGCGCTCCCGATCGTCCTCGCCGCCCTCGGGGTGGTGCTGCTCGTCCGCCTCGGCTTGCGCCGCAGAGGCCGGCGGCGATCATCGCCGCTCAGTATGCCCACACGCGGACTTCGCGGCACTGGGCTCCTCGGCATCACCGGACTCGTGGCCGGGCGCGAGATCCGAGAGCGGGTGCGGGGTCGTGTGTTGCGAGTAGTTACCCTCATCCTCTTCGCCGTGGTGGCGGCTGCCGTGGTCATCCCCACCATCCACACCGGGACCACCACGCGCCAGAGGGTGGGCGTGGTCGCCGGCTCGCCCGCCCTCGATGCCGAGCTGCAGAAGCTGGCTACAACCGTCGGACTGCCCGTAGAACTGGTCCACGAGCCCGACCTGAGCGCCGCTCGCGCTGCGTTGAGCACCGGCAAACTCGACATGGTCGTCGATGGCGGCACGAGGATCCTCGTGCAGAATCCCATCTCGACTGCTGATACGTCCACCGAGGCCCTGTACGTGCGGGGCGTGGCCACAGCTCTGGGAGCACAGGAAACCTTCGCCCGGGCCGGCCTGACCCCGGAGCAGGCGGCCGCCGTGGCCGAGGCCAAGCCGTTGCCGGTCGAGAGCGTCAATCCTGGCAAGCAAGCCCGCACAACGGAGGAGGCGACGGCGCTGATCGGGGTCATCCTCATCTTCATTGTCCTTACCCAGTACCTCACGTGGACGCTCATGGGCGTTATGGAAGAAAAGGCGAGCCGCGTCGTGGAAGTCCTCCTCGCCACGGTGCGGCCGGGCCAACTGCTGGCGGGCAAGGTGGCTGGCATCGGCGTGGTCGCCCTGGTGCAGGCCGTGGCCCTGGTGGCGTTCGCGCTGGTGCTGGCCAAGGTCGTGGGCTCGGGCCTCGTGCACGGGGCGGCACCGCTCGTGGTTGTGGCCACGCTCGTCTGGCTGGTCCTCGGGTACGCCTTCTACAGCTGGGTGTATGCCGCTGCCGGATCGTTGGCCGAGCGTCAGGACCAGGTGCAGAGCTTGGCGTTGCCACTGAGCGCACCGCTCATCTTCGGCTACATCGTCTCGCTCATAGGGGTCAGCTCGGGCAATGCCTCGCTGCTCGTCAAGGTGCTGGCCTACCTGCCTCCCACCGCCCCCTTCGCCATGCCCACGTTGGTCGGGTTCGGAGAGGTCACTTGGTGGCAGTTTCTGCTTTCGGTGGTTGTGAGCGTGGTGTGCACCGTAATGGTGGCGCTGGTGGCAGCCCGCGTCTACCGCACGGCCGTGCTCCGTACCGGTGGACGGGTGCGACTGCGCGAGCTCGTCCCGACTCTGGCCAAGTGAAGCGTGCAATGACTACCGCACAGGCGGCCGAGGTGGACGAGGCCATGGTCGGCTGGGGGAAGCGGCGGATTTACCGGCGCGGAGCCGGTGGACGCAGAAGCCTCGACGGAGGCCAGCTCGGACCCGCCCACCACGCCGTGACGCTTGGCGTAGTGACTGATCGGTTGCAATCGACAGCCAGGGGTTCGAACATCGCCATTTGCCTCGGTTGGCGAAACGGAGGTCACAACCCCGTTTACCAGGGAAAGCGTTGTATTTTCCACAACCCGGTGGAGGCGATGGGACTCGAACCCGCGAACCTCTTGACTGTCAGTCATATTTTGGGCGTTCGGGAGGGTCATCGCCGGCCGCTACAGGCGGTCTACCAGGGATTATTGTCCAGCGCCGTTCAGGCCGGTTCAGCGGAGTCCGTCCCCTTTGCTTACACAATTGCTTACATTTTTCCGGCCCGGCGTCCCCCCGTCCGCCGCCCGGTCGGGCTCGCCGACGGCGCTCTCCCCGGGGCGGTGCCGGATACCTCCAGCAGCGAGGTCCACCGCTCTGGGCCTCGCGTGTCCGGGCCGGCACCGATCAACGCACTGTTCGGAGAGGGAGGCGGGGGTATCCTGAGTTCATGGCTGCGCAACCGGTGATGACCGCCGAGGAGTTGGTCGAGCGTGTTGGTCAGGCCGGGCCTCCTTCCCAGGACGACGTGACGATTCTCTGGGACGGCCGACGGCTGGACTCGCGGGAAGCGGCCCTGGAGTGGTTGGCAGAGGTCGCAGCGAAGCGCGCCGAGGAGGCCATCGGCGCCGATGGCCGATCCTGACGGTCCTCCACACGATCTCAGACGTCTGATCGAGGTCCTCGACCGCCACGGAGTGGAGTATCTGATGGTCGGAGGGGTTGCCGCTATCGGCTACGGCGCCGAGCGCCAAACCGAAGATGCAGACTGCGTCGTACGCCGGGAGCGGGCCAATCTCGACCGGCTCGCAGACGCCTTGCGGGAGATGCATGCTCGCCTCCGTGTCGGCGGGATGACCGATGCGGAGGCCAAGACGCTGCCAGTTCAGATCGACGGGACGACCCTCGCCATGGCCGCCATATCGACATGGATGACCGACGCCGGTCCCTTCGACGTACTCGCCGGTCTCGAGGCTCCGGATGGCCGCTTGGTGCCCTACGAGGAGCTGGCCGTGCGGGCGACGGTGCTCCGGGGTGATGGATTCGTGATCCGGGCCGCCGGCCTGGAGGACATCATCCGAGCCAAGGAGCGGGCCGACCGGGTCAAGGTCCGGGAGGCCCTACCGGAGTTACGCCGATTGCGAGACGCCGGTGCTGACAGTGACAGAGGTCCTTCATGACGTCTGGCCCTGGAGGCCTCAGTCGGCCGAAGTTCTACCCGCACTCCTGTTCCAGGAGCAGCGTCTGGACGAAGTCAAGCAGGCTGCTCCGCACCACGAGCCGACGCCGTCCCACCTTCACGCTCTGGATCTTCTTGGTCATCACCAACTCGTAGGTCCTGGTTCGACCGAGCCGGAGCACGTCGGCCGCCTCCTCCACCGAAAGCAACAGCTGGGGGTTCCTGTTCATTGTGCCTCCTTCGTCGGGGACGAGCGGATCTCCGAACTCGCCCGGGTGATGGATGGTTCTGGTCCTGTCAGTGGCCTCCGTGTTGGCGCTGTGGTTCGTGCTCATGGTCGGCCTCCGATTGTGCGGCTCGTGTTGAGGTCCATGATCCAGACCGCCGTCACCCCCAACGTCACCTTCGAGGAGACCGGCCGGCATTGCGTCCACATCTGACTGTCACCCTGACGGCATCGGTCGTCACCTTCCACCCGAACGACGTCACCCTGACCGGACGGACTGTCCTTCGGACGTCACCCTCCCTGGTAGAGAGGATCTTCGTCAGCCGTTCGGCCGGACCGAGACGATCTCGTCTGCGATGGAGTCGATGACCGTGTCCCAGCACCCGCCGTCCGGCATCAAGGTCGCTGCGGGGCGACGCCACGGCGATGACCGGCTTTGCCGTTGCCTCCACCAGCTCGGCTCCATCGCCGGTCTCCACTCCTCGCTCGGCCCGGGGCCGTCCCTTGACACCGAACGGTGGCCCTGGAGTCGGGGCTTCCATCGGAGCAAGGCCGGGCCTTGCTCCGCACTGGAGCAGGGCCGGTCGTGACCGCGCTGCGTCGTCTTCCCACCACGATGGTTCGTGGACGGTCAGGAATCCTCTGCGCCTGGCCATTGGCGGGTTGTCGCCAAGCTCGGAGCGCCTGTGGCGGTCGCCTGGACCGTGCAACGTGCGGCCGCGGGTGGCGCTGACCTCTCTCGCCGCCATCGACAGCGCACACGCTCAGGTCTCATCGGCCCCGTGGGCGATCGAGAGGCGCCCAGGCGGGCGTCGAGCCCGCCGTGGCCTCCTGCAAGGCACAAGCAGATCGGCGCGACGAACGCTGGTCGATCAATTCCACACAAACGCGCTGGTCACGCGACTATTTGAGAGAAACCTTCCCGTGCCCCGCAACTCGGTGAAAAGTCATAGCCAGGAAGGTGCCGCTAGCAGCTCGCCGGCCCCGACCCTGAGCTCCTTGTCACGTACCACCTGGTACTGGTAGAAGTCTGAGTCGCATGCACGCGATCGAGCTTGTCTTCGCCACTGGATGGGCGGCGTTCTGGATCTACTGGCTCGTGGCAGCCTTCTCCATGAAGAGGGGCCGCGTCCCTTGGTCCCGCGAGCTGCGTATCAGGGCGGTGATCGTCATCATCGTGGTCCTCTTGATCCGCTTGGGAGCCTTCCGAGGTCACGGCCTCAACTCGGATCCGATACGCGCTGGACTCGGGCTCTTCCTGTTCGCGCTCGGGTTGGGGTTCGCCATCTGGGCCCGCGCACACATCGGGCGCAACTGGGGCACACCGATGTCGCAAAAGGACGAACCGGAGCTGGTGACCAGCGGCCCCTACCACCTGGTCCGCCATCCCATCTACTCTGGCGTCCTGCTCGCGGGTGTCGGCACCGCGATGGCGCTGAGCTGGCTATGGCTCATCGCCGTAGGCCTGGCCGGGGTCTACTTCGTCTATAGCGCGACCGTCGAGGAGCGAAACCTGACCGAGCAGTTCCCCGACACCTACCCGGTGTACAGGCACTCGACCAAAATGCTCGTGCCCTTCATCTTCTAGGCGGACTCGGTCGGCTTCGCCATCAACAGCGAGGTGACCCACAGCGTTCGTTCTGCATCAACCAGCGGGCATCCCTGATGAGAAGGGTCTCAGCGTCCAGGCGAGACTGCCCCAGAATGCCGCTTGCAGAGGGCGGCCGAGGGGTGCCCAGGAAGGCCGGGTAATCGACACATTCTCCGTCCGGCCATCTTCGTTCGCCCCAATCCGCAGAAGCCCATCTACGTTGCCTAGACAATTGCTTACATTTCAGCCACAGGCGCGACAAACCCCAGGCCAGAAGTACTCTGACCTGGGGTTTTCGGTGGAGGCGAAGGGACTCGAACCCTCGAACCTCTTGACTGCCAGTCAAGCGCTCTACCAGCTGAGCTACGCCCCCGTAGGTTGGGTCAGGTTATCAGCCCCCGGCCACCGCCAGAAGGGGGCCCGAGGCGGGACGGGCGGCCACGGGCGAAACCCCGGTTGCCACGGTCCCCCGCCGGTAATTGCGCGGACACCGTCGCTACGATCGGGTAGTGAACGACGAAGCCCGTTGATGCAGTGCCCGGCCGGCGGTCGGATGCTCTGGAACGGGCGATCGTACCGTGCATTCCCTGGGGCCGCCAGAGCAGAGAAGGGGGCAGTTCCGATGAGCGAACTGGTCGAGTACAAGGGCAACTCACTGGCGGCGGTCGAAGAGCCGGGGTCGCTGGCGGCGGTCGAAGAGCCGGGCGGTCTGGCTGCCCACGGCGGCGGCGATGGCGGCGCCGACGCGGCCGGCGGCCACCCCGGTGGTGCATCCGCCTCACCTGCCCGGCACAGTCGTATGGCCGTAGCGGTGGCGGCGGCGTCGATCCTCGCCGCCGTGGCCGTCGGAGCGGCTGTCTTCGGCGGCGGCACGTCCGGCTCCACCGGAAACGGCTCCGCTGCGGCTCACGGAACCCTGGCCGCCTCGGCCTCGAACTCCGCTGCGGCCCCCAGCGTGGACTTCACCCTGTCGGCGACCCAGACCGGGGCCGGATCGCAGTCGACTCTGCTGACCGGAAACGGCTCGTTCGACCTCGCCCACGGCGTCGGGCAGATGACGGCGACGATCCCGGCCCTCTCGTCCATCGTCGGCGGCGGAACCAGCGACTCGGTCACGCTGATCTCGGACGGAACGAACGTCTACCTGAACCTCCCCGCCCTCTCCTCGTTCCTCCACGGGACGACCTGGTTCGAGACCTCCCTTGCCGGCTTCGGGTCGCTGAACACCGGATCGTCCGGTTCCCTGTCCCTCTCCGCCCTGGCGGATCCGGCGAAGGTCCTCGCTTTCCTCGGCTCCTACGGGGGGACGGTGACCAAGGTCGGGTCGGTCGACCTCCAGGGTGTGCCGACCACGGAGTATCGCACGACGATCTCACTGGCGTCGGTCGCCACCCATCTCCAGAACGGGTCCCAGACGTCTGCATCCGGAGCGGTCGGTCCGGGTGCGAAGGCACTGCAGCAGCTCGGCTCCACCACCGTCCCGGTCATGGTGTGGATCGGAACTGACGGCTACCTGCGGCAGGTCTCGGTGACCGTCGACACAAGTCACGCCACGATCGGAGGCATCCTCGGCGACGTGACCTCTTCGTCGCTCTCCGGCTCGAGCAACTCCCAGTCCCATTCGACGACCACCGTTATCGTCGGGCTCTCCAACTACGGCACCCCGGTATCGGTCACCGCCCCGCCGGCGTCCGAGGTCACCAACCTCGACGGCGCGGCGTCCTCGCTTCGAGGGGCCGCCTCGAAGCTGGGCGGCGCCCTCTCGGGCATCGTCGCCAAGGTCTGACCCTCACGAACCGCCGGCTCCGGGCGCGGGCGGAGGCCTGTCTTCGCCCCGGTACCATCGTGAGCCATGGCACGGGCCTATGACGTCGTCGACATCGAGAAGAAGTGGCAACAATCCTGGGCCGAAGAGGGCTTCTACGAGGTGGATGCCGACGACCCCCGGCCTCCGTGGTACGTGCTCACCATGTACCCGTACCCCTCCGGCCCGGCCCACATGGGCCACGTGCGCAACTACACCTTCGGCGACCTGCTGGTGCGCCATCGGACGATGCTCGGCCACGCCGTCCTGTCCCCGTTCGGATTCGACTCATTCGGGCTGCCCGCCGAAAACGCCGCCATCAAGACGGGGACCCACCCGCGGATCTTCACCGACGCCCGCATCGCCGAACTGAAGGAGTCGATCACCTCGCTCGGGGCCGTGTACGACTGGCGACGGGAGATCCGCAGTCACGACCCCGAGTACATCAAGTGGAACCAGGTCATCTTCCAGAGGCTGCTCGAGGCAGGTCTGGCCTACCGGGCCAACGCCCCGGTCAATTGGTGCCCCGGCTGCCAGACGGTGCTGGCCAACGAGCAGGTGCTGGCCGACGGCACCTGTGAGCGCTCGGGCGACCTGGTGGTCAAACGCGATCTCGAGCAGTGGTTCCTGGCGATCACCCGGTATGCGGACGAGCTGCTGGCTGGTCTGGACGACCTCGAGTGGCCCGAGCGGGTCAAGACCATGCAGCGCAATTGGATCGGCCGGTCGGAGGGAGCCGAGTACGACCTGTTCGTCGAGGGGAGCGACGGCTCGGACGGCCGCGAGCCGCTCTCGCTCAGGGTGTTCACCACCCGGCCGGACACTTCCTTCGGGATGACCTACGCGGTGGTGGCCCCCGAACACCCGCTGGTCGATGCCCTCACTACGGCAGACCACCGTGACGAGGTGGCCGACCTCCGGCTCAGGGCCGCGGCCAGCACCGACGTTGAACGGATGTCGGAGAGCGGCTCGGCGAGCCTGGCCAAGCGCGGTGCGTTCACCGGCTCGTCGGTGATCAACCCGTTCACCAGCCGTCCCGTCCCTGTCTATGTGGCCGACTATGTACTCATGGGGTACGGCACGGGCGCCATCATGGCGGTTCCGGCCGAGGACACCCGCGACTGGGACTTCGCACAGGCCTACAGCCTTCCCGTGGTGCGGACCGTCCAACCTCCTCCGGGCTGGGAGGAGCACGGCGGGCCCGACGGGGGACCCGGGCGCGCCTATACCGGCACCGGCGAGAAGATCAACAGCGAGTGGCTGAACGGCCTGGACATCCCCACCGCCAAGGCCCGCGCCATCGAATGGCTGGAGTCGGAGGGCATCGGCGAGCGGAAGGTGAACTACCGGCTGCGCGACTGGCTGGTGTCCCGTCAACGGTTCTGGGGCTGTCCCATCCCGGTCGTCTACTGCGCCGAGCACGGCATCGTGCCGGTACCGACTGCGGAATTGCCGGTGCTGGCCCCTGACGACGTCGAGTTCCAGCCGACCGGTGAGTCACCCCTGGCCACCAACCAGGAGTTCCTCAACACCACCTGCCCGGTGTGCGGCGGGCCGGCGACCCGCGAGACGGACACCATGGACACCTTCGTCGACTCGTCCTGGTACTTCCTCCGGTTCACCGACCCGTGGACACCGGACCTGCCCTTCGACCCGGTGGTGGCCCGCCACTGGATGCCCGTCGACCAGTACATCGGGGGGATCGAGCACGCCATCCTCCACCTCCTCTATGCGCGTTTCTTCACCAAGGCGCTAGTCGACGTGGGCCTGGCTCCCGAGGGCATGCGCGAGCCCTTCGCCCGCTTGTTCACCCAGGGGATGATCCGGATGGACGGCAAGAAGATGTCCAAGTCGAAGGGCAACCTGGTGGCCCCGTCGAGCTACCTGACGACCGTCGGGGCCGACGCGCTCCGGCTCTTCCACCTCTTCGTGGGGCCACCGGCCGACGACGTGGACTGGACCGACCAGACCGACAGTGTCATCGACGGGTGCGGGCGCTTCCTCGATCGCGTCTGGCGCCTCGCGGTCGCTGCCGACGGAGCGAGGCCCGAGGACGGGGGTGGGCCGTTGGCCCCCGGGGACCTCGAGGTCCGACGGGCCACCCACCGCCTGATCGACCGGGTCAGCCGCGACTACGAGCGTTGGTCGTACAACACGGCGGTGGCGGCCTTCATGGAGTTCGTGAACCTGCTGCATCCCTACGTCCGTGACGGTGGCCGGCGCGTCGTCATCGACGAGGCGGTCGACACCCTGCTCCTTCTCCTGGCTCCCATGGTCCCGCATGTGACCGCCGAGGCGTGGGAGCGCCGACACGGTGACCACATCCACGCCCTCCCGTGGCCGGTGTCGGACCCGGAGTTGGTCGCCGAGGAGACGGTGACCCTGGTCATCCAGGTCAACGGCAAGGTGCGTGATCGTATCGAGGTGGCCCCGGACGTCTCCGAGGAGGACGCCGAACGTCTGGCCCTGGCGTCACCGCTGGTGGTCGGAGCGCTCGCCGGAGCCGAGCCCCGACGGGTCATCGTCCGACCCCCGAGGCTCGTCAACATCGTGGTGTGACTACCTGAAGCCGGCCAGGACCTCTGCCCACCTGTCGGGGTCCATTCCGTAGGGGGCGTAGAAGCTGAACCGGTCGACCACGCCGCCGAAGCGCCGGAGGACGGCCGGTGCGATCTTGTCGAGGGCGCCTACCACGGCGAAGGTGTTGAGCACGTCGTCGTCGATGAGGTCGGCCATCTCGCTCCAGGCCCCCCGCTTGGACAGCCTGTTGAGCTCGGTCTGGAGATCACCCCAGCCGTGGAGTTCCAGCACCGCACGGTAGGCGGGGGTCGAACCGTAGAAGGCGAGCTGCTTCTTGGTGGCCTCGATGGCCGCTTCGAAGCCGGCGTCGTCGATTCCGGTGACCACCATGCCCGGATAGGAGATCTCGATGTCGGAACGGGCCCGGCCGCCGGCCGCCAGACCGCGTTCGAGGGCGGGCACGGTGACCTCGCGCAGGTAGCGCTCGGTGGTGAACCCATGGGCGATCATGCCGTCGGCCACCTCGCCGGCGACCTCGGTCATGAGCTCACCGACGGCGGCGAGGAAGATCTTCGGGTTGCCGAAGGGATTGGGCCCGGGGTCGAACATCGGGGTCATCAGGGTGTGCCGGTAGAACTCGCCCCGGAACGCCAGGCGGCTGCCGTCGGACCAACTCGACCAGATGGCCCGGATGGCCAGGATCAGCTCGCGCATCCGCGGGGCCGGATGCGACCAGGGCATGGAGAACCGCTTCTCGATGTGGGGCTTGATCTGGGAGCCGAGGCCCAGCATGAACCGTCCCTCGGAGATGGTCTGGAGGTCGTTGGCCAGCATGGCCAGCGTCATCGGGTTGCGGGCGAAGGCGACGGCGATGCCGGTGCCCAGTTGCAACCGCTCGGTGTGCTCGGCGGCCAGCACCAGGGGGAGGAAGGGGTCGTGGCCTGTCTCCGCCGACCAGATGCCGTCGTACCCGACCCGCTCCGCCTGCTCCGCGGCCTCGACCACGCCGCTCGGATCGAACCCGATTGCCCCGTCGATGTCCATGGACCACGGTATCCCGGCCATCAGGGTCCGGGGACCGGGGGCGATGGGCTCGACCGGTCGTTGCACGAGCATACCCGGTGACCCACAATTGGCAGGTGAGCAACCATCAAGACGGTGTCGTCGGCCGGGCGGGTGACCCGCCGACGGGTCCCGGGGAGCCGGGTGCAATCCCCGAACTGGCCGGGTACGGGGATGCGGTGGTGCCGCCGACGGGTCCCGGGGAGCCGGGTGCAATCCCCGAACTGGCCGGGTACGGGGATGCGGCGGTGTCGCCGCCACGCACGGGGCGCCCGGTGGACGATGGCGCCACCGGGGCCGCAGGCCGGCCGGGCGGTGAGGACGGGGGACCGGTGACCGACGATGATCGGAACCGCTACGGCCTGCTGCTCGACCGGGCTGCCGAGAGTGGCCTGCTGGCGTCCTACGAGTATGAGGTCCGGCTCCACGAGTTGGCCTCGGCGACCACCATCGAGGAGATGAAAAGGATCGTCATCGAGCTCCCTGCCTTCACCGGGGCGCTCCCTACGGCCGGGACCGCCGGGCCCCCCGGGCTGATGGAGCGCCGGAAGCGCCGCACCAACGCCTGGCTGGTGCTGGTGCTGGTTGTGGTCCTGGTGGTGTCGATGGTGATCGTGTACCTCTACGCCCAACACCTGACGCGGCTGCACAACGGTGGGCTGTGGGTGCCGCCGGGGCCGGGCGTCAGTGCCCTTCGCCCCTGAGGAACTTCTCGAGCTCGGCGGCGATCTCGTCGCCGGTGGGCACGTCCGCATCGAGGCCCATCGGCTCGAGCTCCTCCGAGTCGAGGGCGGCCTCGAGGCGGTGGACCATCTCGAGGTGGTCGTCATTGGCGCCGATCAGGTCGTCCACCTGTTGGCGGGTGACCTCTCCGGCCGCTCGGAGCGGAGAGGAGTCCAGCACCGTGCCGGTCACGGCGCACAGTCCCTCGATCAGGGCTGCGCTGGCCTCGGGGTAGGGCATGGCCGACACATAGTGCGGGACGCGAGCCCACAGGCCGATGACCGGGATCCCGGCGTTGCCGAGGGAGACCTCGAGGGCCGCCTGCACGCCGGCGGGCACTTCGAGGGTGCCGTGCACGGTCCCGACCCTGCCGGCCAGTTCGACCGACTGGGGAGGAACGGTGGATGCCAGTCGCACCGGCCTGGTATGGGGCGTCGGTGCCGGGAACGCCCCGAAACCGACCACCGTGCGCACCCCGAGGTCTCGCACGAGCCCCACGACGGCTTCGATGAAGGTGGGCCACCGGAAGTCGGGCTCCGGACCGGACAGATAGAGGAGGTCGGCGCCCACCCTGTCCTTGCCGGCCACTACCCGGATGGCCGGCCAGGTCAACTCCGTGGTGACCCCGTCCTCGAGACGGGCGATCGGGCGGCGGGCGCGTTGGTCGATGAGCAGCTCGGTGTCGAACGTGGCGACGACGGCGCCCGGCGCTGCGGTCAGGAGCTCGGCGATGGCCGCGGATGCCCCCATCCCCGCGTCCACCCAGCCCTCGAGGGCGACCACCAGCACGGGACGGGACAGTCGCGAGGCCGAGGGGGGCTCCCACTCCGGTTCGTACCGGTAGAGCGAAGCGGAGCTGTGGCCGGTCACAGCGACTCCACCTCGGCCAGCGCCCGTTCACCCAGGCGCCCGACATGGGCCTCGAACTGATCGACCCCGGTACGGTCGCCGGCCGCCGCCCCTCCGGCGTAGCGCACGTAGACCCCCTGGAGGATGCAGGCCAGCTTCCAGAATCCGAATGCCCGGTAGTAGGGGACCGACGAGACGTCCCGGCCGGATGCTGCTGCGTACCGGGCGAGGAGGTCCGCTCGTCGGGCGAAGCCGGGCAGCGTGGTCGGGGCCACGCCGAGGAGCGCCTGGTCGCCGTCTTCGGGCTCGGCCCAGTAGACCAGCAGGAGCCCGAGATCGGCGAGCGGGTCGCCGAGAGTGCAGATCTCCCAATCCAGGATGGCCAGCACGTTGCCCTCGTCGTCCAGGACGGTGTTGTCCAGCCGGTAGTCCCCGTGGACGATGGCCACACCCTGCTGCTCGGGGATCTGTGCGGCCAACAGCTCGTGGACCCGGTCGATGATGGCGGGCCCCGGCTGGCCGTCGACGGTCGATTGGGTGAACTGCCCGTGCCACCGCTTGAGCTGGCGGGCGATGTAACCGTCCCGGCGGGCGAAGTCGCCGAGCCCGATGGCGTCGACGTCGACGGAGTGGAGCACGGCCAGGGTATCGACGAGGGAGTCGCCCGCCCGCGCCCGCCCGGCCTCGCTGAGCTCGGCGGCGGCGCGCTCGTCACGCAGGATGTGGCCCTCGACGAAGGACATCACATAGAACGGTGCACCGTTGACCGATTCGTCGGTGCACAGGCCCAAGGTGCGGGGCACCGGGACCCCGGTCCGGCCCAGGGCGCTGATGACGGTGTGCTCCCGCTTCATGTCGTGGGCTGTGGGGAGCACATGGCTGACCGGGGGGCGCCGGAGGGCGTAGGCGTGGCCGGCACGATCGGTCACCCGGTAGGTGAGGTTGGATCTGCCCCCGGCAATCAGGTCGAAGTGGAACGGCGGCTCTGCCCCGGCGATGGTGGCGGCCATCCACCCGGTGACCGAGGCGCGGTCGATCCCCTCGACATCGGCCTCGGAGGTGGGCGTAACGACTTCCATGCCCACGACGCTACCCGCGGTGGAGCTTCCCCCCGGGGCAGGTGCGACGGGCCGGCCCCGGCCCGGGAAGGCCCGGCCTCGGCGGATCACCCGGTATCGTCGATGAGATGGTCGACGTCACCGATGCCACGTTCGAAGAGGAAGTACTGCGGCGCTCGTCCGAGCTCCCGGTGGTGGTGGACCTGTGGGCCCCGTGGTGCGGCCCGTGCAAGACGCTCGGTCCGATCATCGAGCGGGTGGTGGAGGCCACCGGTGGGGCGGTGGCACTTGCCAAGGTCAACGTGGACGAAAACCCGGCCGTCGCCGGCAGCTTTCGGGTGCAGTCGATTCCCGCGGTGTTCGCCCTGGCAGACGGCAAGATCGTCGATCAGTTCATCGGAGCACTGCCGGAGGAGGCAGTTGCCGAATTCGTCGCCAGGCTGGCCCCGACGCCGTCGGACGCCGATCTCCTGGCAGCCGAGGGAGTGCGGTCGGGCAGTGAGGAACCGCTGAAGCGTGCACTGGAGCTGCAGCCCGATCACCCCGGTGCCATCTGCGCCCTGGCCGGGATGCTGATCGCCCAGGGGAATCCCGACGACGCCATCGGACTGCTCAACCGGATTCCCGAGACGCCCGAGACGAGGCTCCTGCTGGCCGAGGCCCGTTTGTCCGCCCAACAGGTCGACGTGCAGGGCGCGGACGTCGCCGGCCTCCTGGACGGGTTGTTGGACCGGGTACGCGCCGACCCCTCAGCACGCCAGGAGTTCCTCGACCTGCTCGAGACCCTGGGGCCCGACGATCCTCGCACCGCCGACTACCGGAAGGCGCTCGCCGCCCTCCTGTTCTGAGCGGCGAGCAGCACCGCCGACCCGCGCCGCCCGATAGCGTCACGGTCGTGCGCGCCGCCAGCCTCAGACTCGGGGACCGGACCTTCGACATCGGTGACCGTGCCCTCGTCATGGGCATCCTCAATCGGACGCCCGACTCGTTCTACGACAGAGGCGCCACGTTCGCCCTCGACGACCTGGCACGAAGGGCGGAACTCCTGGTCGAGGGAGGCGCCGACCTGCTCGACGTGGGGGGAGTGAAGGCAGGCCCGGGACCCGCCGTGGGGGAGGATGAGGAGCTCGACCGGGTCATCCCGGCCATCGAGGTGCTCCGCTTCCGTTTCGACATTCCTCTGTCGGTCGACACCTGGAGGGCCTCGGTGGCCAAGGAGGCCTACGCGGCCGGAGCCGTCGTGGGCAACGACATCAGCGGGTTTGCCGACCCTGAGTACCTGCCGGTGGCCGCCGCCGCCGGAGCCACCGTGGTGGCCACCCACATCCGCCTGGGTCCCCGCATCCCCGACCCCGAGCCGGTCTACGACGACGTGGTCGATTCGGTCCGGGCCTTCCTCCTCGAGCGTGCCGCCCGGGCTCTGGCCGCGGGCGTGACGCCCGATCGGATCATCCTCGATGCCGGTCTCGATCTGGGGAAGACGGCGGAGCAGTCGCTCGCCTTGTTGCGGGCCTCGGACCAACTTGCCGAGCTGGGCTATCCGCTGTTGCTCTCCGCGTCGAACAAGACGTTCCTCGGGGTGGTGCTGGGTCTCGAGATCGCCCAGCGGCAGGATGCGTCGTTGGCTGCCACGGCCCTGGGGGCTGCGCTCGGCTGCCGGGTCATGCGGGTACACGAGGTCGGCGCGCAGCGTCAGGTGTGCCAGGTGCTGGCCTCGCTCAGCCGTGCCCGACGGTCCGTGGCCCGGTCCGGCGGCATGTGATGCGAGCACTCCGATGAGCGCCAGGGCGGCTGCGGCCGCGCGCACCGAGGGGGCCCCGGTCGCCGCCAGAGCGGCCTACCTGGTGAAGGGCAACGATGCCTCCCTGGTGGCTCAGGCCGCACATGCGCTGACCGCACAGCTGGTCGGAGGGGGCGACCCCTCGATGATGGTCGAAGAGTTCGGCGGGCCCGGTGTCGACCAGTTCGACATCGGGGTGGTGATCGATGCCTGCACGACCCCCCCGTTTCTGGTCGAGCGCCGGGTGGTGGTGGTACGCGAGGCAGGCCAACTGTCGGCGGGGGACGCCAAGCGGTTGGTGGCGTACCTCGGCGACCCACTCGAGACCACGGCGCTGGTACTGGTCGGCGGCGGTGGCGCCGTCCTCCCGGCGCTGACCAAGGCGGTCGGCGCGGTGGGCGAGGTGGTGGACACATCGGTGGGATCCGGCAAGGCACGGTCGCAGTGGCTGGCCGATCATCTGAAGGGTGGGCCGGTCCGTCTCGACGGCCCGGCGGCGGCCCGGCTCTCCGACCACCTGGGTGAGGACATGGGGCGCCTGCTCGGCCTGCTCGACACCTTGGCTGCGGCCTACGGGCAGGGTGCCACGGTGTCCCTCGGTGATCTCGAGCCCTTCCTGGGCGAGGCAGGGGCGTTGGCCCCGTGGGATCTCACCGATGCGGTGGATGCGGGCGACGCCACCAAGGCGCTGGCCGTGCTCCATCGGATGATCACCGCCGGCGAGTCGCATCCACTGGTGGTGCTGACCGTGCTCCACCGTCACTACCAGCGGATGCTCCGGCTGGACGGCGCCGAGGCGACCTCGCCTGCGCAGGCTGCGGAGATCCTCGGCCTGCGCAGTCCGTTCCCGGCCAAGAAGGCCCTGGCCCAGGCGGGGCGGCTGGGGTCGGCCCGCATCGCCCGGGCCATCGGATTGCTGGCCGAGGCGGACCTCGACGTGCGGGGCTCGACGGCGCTCCCGGCGGAGCTGGTCCTCGAGGTGCTGGTCGCCCGCCTCAGCCGACTGGTCCGCCACGGTAGGTAGTGGGGGGTTCTGACGGACCAGTCGGCTGGACGGGGCGAAGGTGCTATCAGGCGACGGGGTCCCGTGCCTGTTGGCGAGCGTCGGCGACATGCTCGGTCCAGTGGGACCCGTCCCAGTAGCGAAGTTGGTGCCTGCCCGTCGGGTCGGCTTTCCATCCGAACGGCGCCGTCACCTTGGGAGTCGGGCTGGCGGCTTCCGGCAGGCTGGCCCGTTGCGTCGGACGGTAGGCCGTGGCCACCCCCACCTGGGGCCCGTCCGTGCCGGTGGCGGACCCGCCCGCTCTGAAGAAGCCCCCCCCGCCGTCCCCGCCGCCGACCAACACCCTCTCCATGGCGGCAACTGCTTCGGGCAACTCCGTCTCCATGGCGGCGCCTGCTCCCGGCGACTCCGGCGACTCCGGCGAGCGGCCGGCCGGACCGGCGAAGGTCGGCAACGCGGGCGGTCCGTCGTCCAACGATGTCTGCGTGCTGCTGTCGCCGAACCGCTCGAAGGGGAGGCTGGCGGCTCGGCCGGCGGAGGCGATCTCCACCACCTTGGGCCGGGCGCCGAAGAGATACATGCCGAGGCCCACCAGGGGCAGGAAGACGACCAGCACGAGATGGGCGATCTTGTTCTCCCCGGCGCGCCTCCAGGCCCATCCGGGTTGGCGGATCAGATCGACGGCACCCACGACCATCGAGACCGCGATGATGAATATCACCAGTTCGAGGGAGAAGATGTTCGGGCTTGCGATCTGTCCGGTCATGGGCCACAGCCTCCTGTTCGTGCCGATGTCGTGGTTGTCGCTGTTGTCGCTGTTGTCGCTGTTGTCACTGTTGTCACTGAGAAGGCCGGGCACCGGGGCCGGGACGCCCCGATCGGGGTGCGTACCGTGGTATCGGCCAACTACCTGTGCACCATGAGGTGGCGCCTCGGAATGTCAATGACTGCGTGCGGTATGGGAATCATCGGCGTTGCTGTGGCACTGCATCATCACTCGTAGTGTTGTTCATATCACTGAGAGTAGTCAAGAAAAAGTTACCGGAAATCTCTCGACGGCGGGACCGGGCCCAGTTCGAGGGGTTCGAACCGCTCGGCCACCAGGGTCACCGACCCTTCCGACCGCTCGATGCGGCCCCGCACCAGGAGCGCCCGGCACGACCGGGCCACCGGCTTCCACCGGACCCAGGCACCACGGGAGCAGACGACGTTGACCATGCCGGTCTCGTCCTCGAGGTTCAAGAAGACGGCGCCGTGGGCGCTCTCGGGCTGTTGGCGGTGGGTGACCACGCCCCCGACGGTGATCCGGTCCCCGGTCGGCCTCGACGCCAATCCGCCGGCTGGGACCACCCCCCGTCGGTCCAGACCGCTCCGGGCCAACTCCATGGCCGTGGTGTCCGGCGCCATGCCGAGCGACCACAGGTCGTCGGACACCTCCTCCCACGGGGTGGGGATCGGGAGGGGTGGAGGATCCGATCCGGTGACCACGCCCGGCAGCCGATCCGGAGTGGCCTGGGAGGCCGCTCCCGCCGCCCACACCAGCGACCGCCGGCGGGGGCCCCGGGTCGGCCGGTCGGCCTCCGGCGGCCGGTCGCGTCGGGCCGTCTGCCCCGGGCCGACGTCGGGGAACAGGCCGTCCAGCGCCCCGGCGGTGGCCAGTGCCTCCAGCTGGGCCCGAGCGACGCCGGCCCGGCGCACCAGATCCTCCATGCTCGACCACGGGCGTCCTCCCTCGATTCGTGCCGCGGTCTCGCCTCCGATGCCACGTACCGACGACAGCCCGAGCCGGATCGCGGGCCGTGCGATTCCGCCGACTCCATCGCCCCCTTCGGGCCCTCCCTCGTCCGGCTCGAGGCTGGCGTCGGCCTGGCCGGCGTTCACATCGGGACGACGGACGGTCACCCCGTGGCGCTTGGCGTCGGCCACCAGGCTCTGGGGAGACCAGAACCCCATGGGCTGCGCGTTCAGCAACCCGGCGGTGAAGGCGGCGGGATAGTGCACCTTGCACCAGGCGGTGGAGTACACCAGGTGGGCGAAGGCCACCGAGTGGCTCTCGGGGAAGCCGAAGTTGGCGAAGGCGGCCAGCGCCGCGTACACCTGCTCGGACACATCGGTCGAGACCTGCCGGGCGGCCATCCCCGCGAACAGGCGATCGCGGAGGCGGGCCATCCGCTCGCCCGACCGCTTGGCGCTCATCGCCTGGCGCAGCTCGTCCGCCTCGGTCGGGGTGAACCCGGCCACGTCGATGGCGATCTGCATCAGCTGCTCCTGGAAGAGGGGCACCCCGAGGGTCCGCTCCAGGGCAGGTTGCAGCAGCGGGTGCAGATAGGTGACCGGCTCGGTCCCGTTGCGCCGCCGGATGTAGGGATGGACGGCGTTCCCCTGGATCGGGCCGGGCCGGATGAGGGCGACCTCGATGGCCAGGTCGTAGAAGCACCGGGGCTGCACGCGGGGGAGGGTGTTCATCTGGGCCCGCGACTCCACCTGGAACACCCCCACGGTGTCGGCGCGGCACAGCAGGTCGTACACCTCGGGCTCCTGGCCGAGCCGTGCCAGGTCGATCTCGACGTGGTGGAACCCGCGCACCAGGTCGACCATGTGGTGCAACGCGGTCAGCATGCCCAGGCCCAGGAGGTCGAATTTGACCAGCCCGGCCGCGGCGCAGTCATCCTTGTCCCACTGGAGCACACTGCGGCCGGGCATCCGGCCCCACTCCACGGGGCACACCTCCACCACGGGCCGGTCGCAGATGACCATGCCCCCGGAGTGGATGCCGAGGTGGCGGGGGAAGTCGAGCAGCTCGGTGGCCAGCTCCTGCACCAGTGGCGGGAGATCGCCCCGCTCGCGCAACGGCTCACCCCGTTCGACCGACTTCGACCAGGCATCGACCTCCTCGGCGGCGTGCCCGAGCGCCTTGCCCACGTCGCGCAGCGCCGAGCGGGACCGGTAGGTGATGACGTTGGCCACCTGGGCGGCGTGCAACCGGCCGTAGCGCTCGTAGACGTACTGGATGGCCTCTTCCCGCCGCCCCGACTCGATGTCGACGTCGATGTCCGGTGGCCCGTCGCGGGCCGGCGAGAGGAACCGCTCGAACAGCAGCCCGAGGGAGACCGCGTCGACGTTGGTGATGCCCAGGGCGTAACAGACGGCGGACGTGGCCGCCGAGCCGCGGCCCTGGCAGAAGATGTCCTGGCGCCGGCAGAACATGACGATGTCCCAGACGGTGAGGAAGTAGCCGGGGAACCCGAGCTCGCCGATGACGGTGAGCTCGTGATCGAGCTGGGCCCACGCCCCCCGCACCCGCTCGGCACCCCGCGGTCCGTACCGCTCGGTGGCACCCCGGCGTACCAGCTCGGTCAGCCAGGTCTGTTCGGTGTGCCCGCTCGGTACCGGAAAGTCGGGGAGGCGTGGTGCCACCAGGCGCAGGTCGAACGCGCAACCGGCGGCGAGGTCGGCCGCCCGTTCGACCGCACCGGGCCACCGGGCGAACCGCTGCTGTTGCTCGGCCTCCCCGCGCAGGCAGGCGGTGGCCGACGGAGGGAGCCACCCTTCGAGATCCTCGAGGGTCCGCCGGGCCCGGACCGCGGCCAGCGCGGTGGCCAGGGGGAACCGGCCCGGAGTGGCGTAGTGCACGTTGTTGGTGGTCACCGGGGCCACCCCCCGCTCGGTGGCCAGCAGGGCCAGGACGTCGTTGCGGGTGGCGTCGATCGGGTTGCCGTGATCCCACAACTCGACCGCCAGGTGGTCGCGGCCGAAGCGCCCGATCAGGTGGTCGAGTGCCCGGGCCGCGGCGGTCGGGCCGCCGGTGGTGAGGGCGGTGGCCAGCGCCCCCTTGCGGCAGCCGGTGAGGATGTGCCAGTGGCCACCGTGGTGGTCGGCCAGGTCGTCGAGGGTGATGATCGGCTTCCCCTTCTCGCCGCCGGCCAGATGGGCCTCGGCGATCACCCTGCTGAGGCGGGCGTACCCCTCGGGGTCCCGGGCCAGCACGACCAGGTGGGTGCCGTCCGGATCCGGCATGCCGGTACGGAGGGGGGAGATGCCCGCTCCGGAGATGGTGAGCTCGGCGCCGAACACGGTGGGCAGGCCGAAGGCCCTGGCCGCCTCGGCGAAGCGGACCACTCCGTAGAGGCCGTTGTGGTCGGTGAGGGCGAGCGCGGAGAGGCCGAGGCGGACTGCCTCTGCGGCCAGCTCCTCGGGATGGCTGGCGCCGTCGAGGAAGGAGAAGTTGGAGTGGGCATGGAGCTCGGCGTAGGCCATGGCGTGGGTGTCGATCTACCCGTAGGTCGCTTCGACCCACCAGCGGCCCCGTTCGACCAGCAGCAGGTAGGCCTCCGCACCGGCTACCGCCTGCATGCGCGCGCTCTTCCGGCGGGATCGAGACCACCACCGTTCGTCCGACGGCCACGGGCCGGCCCAGGCGGTCACCTCTGCCCACGGGGCCTCCTCCACCGAGAGGCGGCCGGGGGCGGTGGCGAGCAAGCACCGTCCCGAGACCCTGACCGGCTCCCCACGCGCATCGACCAGTTCGGCACGGAGCGGGGTCGGGTGCACGACCACGGGTGCCGGCGGGGGGATCTGGCCGGGCCACGGAGCGCCGAGGGTGCTGTCCTCCTGGGGCTCCCGGGCGTTCCATGTGACGAACCGCGCCCGCTGGGCCGGCCCCCGCCCCCCCTGGAGGCGGGCGGTGACGACGCCGTCGGGGCCGAGCAGGTCCTGCACGGCGGCCAGGGATCGACCGGCCCGGACATCGGTGTCGCCCACCCCGCCCCAGAACCCGGGCTCGTCGACCACCGTGGCCCGGCGCGGGGCGCCGCCGGGCCGGCCGCCCCCGCGCTGCTCGTCGACGCGTCGACGAGCGAGCGGCTGGCGCAGTTCGGCCAGCTCACCGCTCCGCCCTCCGGCCACCCTGTGGCAGGTGACGCCGTCGGCCCCGAACCGGCCGAGCACATGGGATGCGGGAAGGGCGGCGAAGTCGCCGAGGGTGCGGATCCCCAGCCGGGCCAACAGCTCGGCCAACCCGGGGTTCCCGAGGATGCCCACCGGAAGAGGGGCCAGGAAGTCGGGGGTCCCTCCTGGTGGGACGACCAGGCCACGCCGGGCGGCAAGGACGGCGGCGAACAGCCCGTCGGCCACGCCGACCTCGACCGGGGTGATGTCGGAGGTCGCACCGACGATCGATCGGATCAACGCGTCCTCACCGCCGAAGTAGCGAGCCGGCCCGCGGGCGGGAAGTGAGCAGAGGCCGGGCCGCACGGCGGTGATCCACGGGCAGTACGCCTCCACGGCATCGACCACCTCGACGAACGATCGGAGGGCCGTCCCGTCCTCGTCCTCGTCGAGGAGGTCCGGACAGCGCACGACGAGCAGACGGTCCATGTCAGCCCGCCGTGCCGGTTCCGGTGGCGTCCTCCGCCACTGCCCCTGTCGCCGAAGGCAGCCACAGGTGACGGTGCCTGGGGCGTGCCGCCGACCGGCGGCCCGTTGCCGTCACGGTCATCCGCCGCCCGGACAGGTACCCCTCGCCGGTGCCGGCCCCGTCCCAGCGCATGTCGCTGACGCCCAGGTGCAGATCGGGGTGTTCGGGCCACCCGGCTCGTCCCGGCACGACCACCAGCACGGACCGGCGCTCCCTGGCCCTGGCCACCAACCTGCGGGCCATGGCCGGGCGGGGAGGGAAGGGCGGGCAGAGCATCACGAGATCGACGCCTTCGATCAGCACCGCGGTGACCTCGGCCCATGCGGCCCCCGGCCGGGGGACCACCGCCGACCGGGCAAGGTCGATCCCGAGGTCGTGGGCGGCAACGGCGCCAAGGCCGGGGAGCCCGACCAACGCGCACCACGACCCGGTTCCCGATGCTGCGGCCAGCAGGGCCAGGGCCACACTGATGCCGCCGCCGCTCCCTTCCGGGCCCCCGCCGGCCAGGCCGGTGACGACGACCGTGCTCCCGCGGCGCAAGCCGCCGTCGGGGAGCAGGTCGGCGAGGGGCGGTACCACCGGGAGGAGGCGGGTCTGGCTCGACGAAACGGGCCGCGTGCGCTCGGCCAACACGGCCAGGGACGCGAGGTCCCGCTCCCGGTCGAGGCTCCTGCGGGGGGACGGCCCCGGGGGCGGGGCATCCACGTCCCGCCGGTCGGGGGATGCTACGAACATATGTTCGATAGTACCGACTGGGCGGCCATCGTGCCCAGCCGCCCCGTGCGGGGGTCGACCGGGAGCGGCTCACCCTGGTCGAGCCCCTGATCGGGTGGGCCGGACTGTCCGTTCCCGACTTCCTGCCCGAGGCAGTGCCGGCGATCGAGGTCGGGTGGCGGCTGGACTCGGACCATCGGGGCCGCGGCTACCCCACCGAGGCGGGGCCGCCGCCCTCCGTTGGGGCTTCGACGACCTCGGACTCGACGAGATCATCAGCATCTTCGAGCCCGGGAACGCCTCCTCGGAGAGGGTGATGGACCGGCTCGGCTTCGGCTCCGGATCCGCGACGGTGCACCCGGCCGGGGGGCTCACCCAATGAGCGCGAACCGCTCGCTAACATGTGGCCACCAGAGGAAGGAGGTGGTCCAACTGAGCAGTCAACATTTTGGGACCCTGGAGGTGGCTGGCCGCTGAGGCGGCTCGCTGTACCACCTGGCGAATCCCAGCCAGACACCCACTGGGCGACCTAGCCGGACCCAGGTCCCATCCGGCGCCGTACGGGAACCCCGGTGCACACAACAGCAAACCTGTACCTGTAGGGCGTCTCCTCGGAGGCGCCCTACAGCGTCGTCAGGGGCAGTTGACCCAACCGGTTCGTTGCCCGTGTCAGTCGTAGTGGCGTAGGCCTCCCCAGAAGGACGACCAGGACCCGTGCGGGCCTGTGCATGTCCAGATCGTCTTCCCGTTCTCATCGTTGTGGACATCGTCGGGACTGTGGATGGTCGCGTCATATCGGCACCGTGCAAAGTGGGGACGGAGCTGGTCCACGCTGCCCACGGCAATGACCACCCGGTCGGCAGCGTCTCGGGGTCCCCAGAGCCAGAAGGTGTTGTGCCCCGAGAGCGGGGCAGGGAGGCCCTCGGCCGGCCCGTAGAGCGCGAGTGCGCCTGCTTCGCCATAGTTGGAGGTGAAGATCGACGCGCTCGGTCGCATGGCCGGAGAAAGCTCGTCGTAGACCGTCGCGACCTGTCGGGTCATCTGTGGCCAGCCGACGGTCTCACCCAGGTCGTAGTTGATCTTGTGCAGGGCCGGGATGCGAGCGAAGGTCGACAGAGGGAGCACCGGCAAGATGAAGGCCACGGTGAGCACCAGGCCACGATCGGGGCGGCCAACCACAGTGTGCGCCGCAACCGGTGCCTCCCATGGCTCTCGATACGGGACGCTCCGGCCGCGAGGACAAGAGGGAGGAGTCCCGCCGTGTAGTAGGGCCGACCCGGGATGACGGCGAAGACGTACACCAGCACGGCACCAGCGGCGATTGCTGCGAATCGCAGGTCACGAAGCCTGACCAGTTGACCGATACCCACGATGACCAATGGGAACGCGAGGAGTCCGCCCAGGATCACCTGAGCGGGGAGGAACCCCAGATAGTCACCGGGCGCCGAGTGCTCCGCTCGAAGCACTCGCGACATGGTCAGGGCGGTCGACCCGTTCGTGAGCTGCCACACCACATTGGGTGTCCACAGCACGACAGCCGCACCCAAGCCCAGCCAGGGCCATCGGGTGGCGAGAACCGAGCGTGTCCGGGTGACCAACAGGCCGAGGGCAAGGGCGACCAGCAGAAGGAGGATCAGGTCCTTGTTCTCGAGGCCGAGGCCGGCCACCGCTCCGGCGCCCACCCAGCTTCGGGGGCGTTCCTGGACGACGGCCCGGAGGGCCAGCCAGAGCGTGAGCGTCCAGGCAGCCAGGTCGTAGATCGTGGTCCCGGCCAGGGGTGCGCCGAGCCGAGGGTGACCGGAGCACACGCCATGGCGATGGCGGCCAGCATCTATGCGAAGCGTTTGCCACCCAGCGAGGCCGTCGTGAGCCCGGTCCCGACGACGACTGCGCCGCCGGCCAGAGCCGGGAGCACCCGCACCGCGCTCGGACTGGCCCCGAAGAGCCCGATCCCAAGGCGCGTCAACCACGGGGCCAGGGGCGGTTGGTCCACATAGCCCAGGGCAAGGTGGCGGCCACAGGCGATGAAGTAGAGCTCGTCCCGATGGAAGCCATAGCGGGCACTGACCGCCATCTCCACCGCAACAAGTGCGGCAGCGATCCACCAAACGCCTCCGTGGAGCGAAGGCGCCAACCGACGGCCTCCCGGGGCCAGACGGCCGTTGACCTCATCGAGCGGCCCGCGGGGCTCGTCGATGACACCCGACATCGCTCGGAGGTCTACCGCTTTCGGCAGACGAGCTCGCCTTTGCCGATCGGGACGACCAGTGCGTCGACCCGTGGGTCCGAGAGCGCAACGTCGAGCACGGGCTGGAGAGTGGCTCCGTGGCTGATGGCGTTGTCGGCCACGAGCAGGGCGCCGGGCACCAGACGGGGGACGACCGTCTCGTAGCACGGGCCATAGACCTCCTTCTCTGCGTCGAGGAAGCAGAAGCCGATGTCGCCGAGCCCGTCCGCGATGGCGAGGAAGTCGCCTTCCACCAGCGTGACGACGTCGCTCACTCCTGCGGCGGCAATAGTCTCCGCAGCCATCGCCGATTTCGACGCCAGGATCTCGAAGGTCGTGAGGGTGTGCCCGCGCTCGCGGCAGGCCAGCGCAAGCCACAACGCCGAGTAGCCCGCGCTGGTGCCGATCTCGATCCAGGCACCATCGGGCGCTGAGGCAGCCAGCAGGGCGAGGAACCGCCCGGTCTCGGGTGGGATCTGGCGGAGGCGATCGAGTCGTGCTGTTCCGTCGGTGCGGTCGACGGCGTCTCGTTCCTCCAGCTCCTCCATCTTCTGATGGATCAACTCCGGTATGTCGTGGAACACGCAGCACCTCCCTGGTTCTCGCTCGGCCCACGGGTGTCGGCGCAGCGAGGTCCAGGATTGCACAGAGCACAGAGCACAGAGCACAGGACGCGGGCGTCCCGGCGGGAGGGCGCCCTGCCCGCCCACGTCGGTCGGGCGACCCTCGGCGCGGACGTCGTCGGTCGACTGGGCGTCATCGATCCTGCCAACGGGCCTGGTCCGAGCCGAGCGTCCGAGCGGGAAGTGACCAGTGCAGGGGTGCCCCGTCCACCACCAGTGGAGGACCGATGCGGCGCGCCTCCCCCCACGAGGTCTGCTCGAGGACATCACCTGGCCGGGGCGATGCCGGCTCGTCGCCGGCTTCGCCCGGCTCCGAGAGGATCCCGGCTCCGATGAGCACCCCGGCCATGCGCGCCAACGAGGTCCGCCACCGGCTGCCGGCACCACCGGCCTGCCGCAGAGCGAGACCCGTGACAGCTGAGGCCGCCAGCAGATACCCAGTCGCATGGTCGAGTGCCTGCACGGGCAGTGGTACGGGCCGTTCCTCGCCGACCGCCCGTCGACCCGCATCGGCGATTCCCGAGCTCATCTGGATCAGACTGTCGAACCCACGGCGCCCGGCCCACGGGCCGGTCCACCCGTAGGCGTCGAGGCTCACATCGATCAATCCGGGGCGCACGTCGTCGCGCACGTCGTCGCCCAGGTCGAGGCGGTCGAGCGCACCGGAGCGGTATCCGTGGACGAGCACATCGGCGGACCGGAGCAGCTCGAGGAAGCGGTCCCTTCCCTCGGACATACGCAGATCGAGGCGGGCACAACGCTTGCCCAGGGTGACCTCGGGGGTGATCGCAGGCTCATCCCAATCGGGCGGGTCGATCCTCAGCACCTCAGCCCCCCATCCGGCGAGCAGCCTGGTGGCCACCGGCCCGGCCAGCACCCGGGTGAGGTCGAGCACCCGGAGCCCGTCGAGGGGCTGGTCTCCCAGACCGAAATGGGCCTCGGGACCGTCGGCGGCCGACGTCCGATCCATGTGCACGAGAGGCTCGTCTGCGACCGCCCGACCCTGGGGATGACGTTTCCAGTCGTCGAGAGAGCGCATGGCTGCCGCCGCCCCGCCGGCGGCGACGACCGCGGTCTCCAACTCCTCGGCCGACCAGGAGCCCACGGCTGCCGCAACCGCCGCACGGCCCTCTGGGACTCCGAGCACACCCATGGCGGCGGCTCGATGATGGGGGGCGTTGGTGTGCAGTCTGACCCACCCGTCATCGGTGGCGTAGTTCCCGGCCACAGAGTCCCAGGCGGATGGCAGATCCCAACCCTGTGGCCTGATCGAGGCCCGGAACCAGGCAGACGCCAGATCCCGGTCGACGGTCACGTCCGGCGGATCACCACCGGTGCCCAGCGCGACCAACGAAGCCAGCGAGGCCCCGGCGGCGGCCACGGAGGATTGGGCCAGGTCACTCACGGCGAAGACCGAGCGGAGGGACCCGCCGTCCGACAGGGTGACCGGTGGGGAGGGGACGGCAGTGCCGAGCGCCCGTTGGAACTCGGTCAGAAGCTCCTGCCCGACCTCGGTCATGGCTCCATCGTCGGCCCCGAACGAACTGCCGTCAACCTCGATGCGAACGTGGTGGCGGGAGATCACGGGCCAACGACGTGGGGGCCTTTCGAAGCCATGCCTCGGTGAGGAGCTCCCGCAGCAGTTCACGAGTCGCGGACCCGAACTCCACCACCACGCAAGCCAACCGTCGCCCCCAGTAGAGCTCTCCGCACCAGGCCGGGTGTCCTGCAACCGCCGCCAGGATCTCGGGTTCGTCGACCATGATCCGAACGTGGTCGTGGTCGGGCACCGTGGCGAAGATCTTCCCTCGCACCCGGAACGAGCTCATCCCCTGGTGGTCCTGCTCGGTGACCTCCGGCAGGGCCAGGGCCAGCTTCCGCACCTGATCGAGAGTTGCCATCCGTGAGACGGTAGCCGTCGTGACCGCGCTCCGATCAGGGGCGCATGGTGGTCTCGTCGACGTCGAGCGCTACGCGTACCCCGTCGGCCACCCGCTTGGAGACCTTGCGCCGGTTCAGCAGGTGGTCGAGCTCGACACGTTCCGCCCCGATGACCAGGCGGCGGATCTCACGCTCGGCCCGCAGGAGGGCCGCGGGGTCCGACTGCGGGCCGCCGTCCTCCACGTAGCCGTCCGAGGAGCCGGTCGGATCCTCCCCGGTGCCGTTGGACCTGATCATCTCCAGTCTGAAGTCGATGCGGGCCAGCTGGGAGTCGTAGCCGGCCCGAACTCGCTGCACCACCTCAGGTGGGAAGCGCTCGTCCCGCGAGAACCCGTCGATCTCGGACAGGGCGATCACCGTCAGTCGGCGCCGCGCCACGCATGCCTGCCCATCCGACCACGGTGGTCTCCCGCCACGACGCGGCGACACCCTGATAGGCGCTGAACAGCCGCTTTCCGCCGGGCAGGGCCACCGCCCCGAACATCCACACCATCCGCACCACGATCACCGTGGCGACCACCGCGAGGGCCTCGATGACCAAGGCTCCGGACTCGCGGTTGGTCAGCGTGTCGAGGATCGGTCGCAGCTCGAGGCCGACCAGGAGGAAGGACACGCCGGTCAGCAGAAAGACGAGGATCAGCAGCATGGTGTTCTCGATCACCGGCGTCTCGGTGAAGCGCAGCATCCGGCAGCCGAACCAGCCCACGGCGACGCCGATGCCCACCCCCACCGCGACGGCGAACACAAAGGTCCCGAACACGTCGGCGAGGGTGAAGGCGGTGCCGACGGCGGCGATGGCCAGCTGGTAGGCGGTCAGTGCCGTGGCGTCGTTCATCAGACCCTCGCCGCCGAGGATCGTCACCAGCCGCCGCGGCAGGCCCAACTTGCCGGCGATCTGGGTGGCGGCCACCGAGTCGGGCGGCGACACGATGGCGCCGAGCGCGAAGGCCACTGCCCAGCCCATCCCCCCAACCAGGGAGTGGACGACCACGGCCACCGCCACCATGGTGGCGGCCACCAGGCCCACTGCCAGCAGCAGAACCGGCCGCCAGTGGGTGCGCAGCTCGCGGGCCGACGTATCGAGGGACGCGTCGTAGATCAGCGGGGGCAGGAAGACCAGGAGGACCCAGTCGGGCTGCAGCTCGACCCGGTGCTGGACGGGCAGGAGCCGCGATGACCACGCCGGCGATGACCAACGGGATCGGGTAGGCGATGCGGAGCCGGTCGGCGATGGTGGCGATCACCACGATGGCGATGAGCAGCCCGAGGCCGTCGGCGATCGTCACTGCGGGCGCCCGCCCATCGGGCCGGCGGACGCCCCCGCTGTGCTCACTGCCACGGAGCCAGCTCCGCCAGGTCGTCACGGCGCACCCGCCCGTAGAGCCAGGCCAGCTCCTCACGGTCGTTGAGCGCACCCCGTGCGGGAAGCACCGCTCCCTCGGGGAGACGACCGCCGGCTCCGATGTCTGCGGCCCTCCCCTTGGGCCCTGCCGAGTACCGGTCGATGACGGCGCCGGTCACCGCCGCCTCGGCCCGTCGGCGGCCATCAGGAGTGTCTGGGCTTCGTGCACCCGCCGCAGGTCTCCGACGGGAGCCGCGGGTGGTTCCGGCACGACCGACAACCTACGCCGGCCCCGACCGGGTGCACCGACATCCGGTGGGGACGGTGCCGGACGCGGCGCCCGGCCCATGCCGCCAGCATGCCGCGGCGTGCCCCTGGTCGCTACACGCCCTCCCAGAGTCCCACTGGGGCCTGGCCCACCGGGTAATGCCCCGGCTGCCTGCCGCCTGCCGCCGCCCGCTCGATGCGCTTCTGCATGCCGGGGCTCAGGGCGCCCGCATCGATCATCTCGATGAACGTGGCGGTGGCGTTGCCGACGTCGAAGAAGTCGCGCTGCCAGCCCCACTGGTAGTTGCCGGCGTAGCGGAACCAGCTCCCCCCGAGCCCGGCGATCTCGTAGTGGCTGCCGTCTGGTCTGGTGGCATCGGCCACCTGCTTCCACAGGCCGAGGATCTCCCCCTGGGTCTCATCGATCAGTATCCGCTGGTACGGATAGCTCCACCCACCCAGGCCCTCCATCTCGTAGCCGACGGCGTACTCGCGGATCTCGTGGCGGCCGACGGCCATGAACTCGTCATTGGGCCCGACGTTCCACCCGTAGGTGGCGTCCTCGGTGTACATGTCGGCCAGTGGGAGCCAGTCGAGCTGCTCCTCGCAGCGCTGGTTGAGGTCCAGCCAGCGCTGCATCATCTCCTCGAGATCACTGCGCGGGAACGACGGCATGGATCACTCCTCCTCGATGATTCGTAGCGCTGACGTGGGGCAGTAGCGGACCGCGGCCTGTACCTGGGCGCGGAGCTCTTCGGACGGGCGCTCGTCCAGGATGGTCACCTGTTCGTGCTTGCCCAACTCGAATACGGATGGCTCCTCGGATTCACAGACGCCGTGGCCCTGGCACAGATCGAGGTCGACGGTGACACGCATCAGGACCGGGTCCCTTCGGCGGACCGGTCCCTTCGGCGGTAGCGGACCACGCAGGGCTGCTGCAGTTGGATCACCATCTTGGACAGGTCGGCCTGATACGTGTCCGGCGGCTGGGCCAACTCGAGCGCCCACTCCTCGAGGAGCACCGAGAAGATGGCCTTCAGCTGCATCAGGGCGAAGGCCGAGCCGACGCAGCGGTGGCGGCCGGCGCCGAAGGGGATCCACGTCCAGGGGTTTGCCCTGTCCTCTTCGCGTGGCTCGAGGTAGCGCGACGGGTCGAACCGTTCAGCGTCTGCGAAGTCCTCCGGAATCCGGTTCGAGACCCAGGGTGACGCGCCGACCATCTCGCCGGCGAGGATGGTGAACTCCCGGAACCGGACGTCTTCCTTCGCCACTCGCAGCAACAGGATGAGCGGCGGGTGCATCCGCAGCGTCTCCTTCAGCGATGCTTCGAGCCACGGCATCGCGCGCAACGCCTGGTAGCTGACCTCCTCTCCGTTGGCGTACAGCTGGTCGAGCTCGGCGACGACGCGTTGGTGCTCCTCGGGGTGTGTCAGCAATTCGATGATCATCCAGGACGCGGTGGTGGACGTCGTGTGGTGGCCGGCGAACATCATCGAGATGAACATCCCGGTGACCTGGTCTGCGGTGAAGCGCAGGCTGCCGTCCTCGTCGCGGACAGACATCAGCACGTCGAGGAGATCCCGGTCGGCGTCGGAAGGTTGACCCGCGGCAAGGCGTCCATCCATGATCTCCTGCACCAGGGCGACGAGGTCGACGCGAGCGGCGTCGCGTCGTCGGAAGCTCTCGATGGGCGCATAGGGATCGACGAAGGCAAGTGCATCGGTGCCGCGCTCGAGGTCGTGATACAACTCGGCGAACCGGCGGTTCAGCTGGTCCCGGAACCGCTTGCCGATCAGGCATGCCGACGACGTGTAGATGGTCAGCTCGGCGAACCAGTCGAGCAGGTCGATCTCCCCTTGGTCGTCCCACTTGGCCACCATCTGCTCCACTTCACCGGCGATGGTGGCGGCGTGCCCCCGCATGAACTTGTCGCGAAGAGCCTGATTGTGAAGCATCTCGCGCCGCCGTTCCGGTGATGCGTCGAAGACCACGCCCTCGCCGAATACCGGCGTCATGAAGGGATATGCCTCTGCCTGATCGAGCACCTCCTCGGGGGCGCGGAAGAAGAACTCGTTGGCCTCGGCCCCGTTGAGCAGGACAACGTCTCGGCCTCCCAGCCCGAACACCCCGATGTCGCCGCACTCCACACGGACTCGTTCCAGCAGTCCGATCGGGTCGACCCTCAGCTCCTCGAGGTGCCCGTTCACTTCCTCGCCGCCCGAGACCCTCGGCGGCTTCCGTGGTTCCACGGCGGTGGTCATATCCTCTCCTCGTTCTCGGATCGTGGCTGGATCGGTGCTTCCGGCTGCAGTTCGATGACCGTGGCGTGGGTGCCACGGGGCAGGGACACCACGGCGACGATGGCCTGGGCAACCCCAGCGGGCCGCATGAAGTTCGAGTGCCGAGCGAATCCCCACGACGCCCACTGCTCGATGACCTCGGCGGTGACGTCCGGGTCCCAGTCCATGCCCATGCCGGTGAGTGTGGGCCCGGGGCGCACGATGGTGGCCCGCACCCCGGTTCCCTCGAGCTCCATCTGTAGCGACCGCACATAGCCCTCGAGCCCCCACTTGGAGGTCACATACGCCGCCATGGTCGGGCGGGGTCGTTCGGCCACGTCGGAGGTGACGAACACGACGTCGCCCCGTCGCCGGTCGATCATGGACGGGGCGAGGGCGCGCACCAGCCGGTGGGTCCCGATGATGTTGACGTCGAGCACGCCTTCCAAGGCATCGGTGCCCGTCCCCAGCACCGAGCCGGCCATGTTCTGGGCCGCATTGGACACCAGGATCTCGACCGTGCCGAGGGTCTCGGCAGCCGCCTCGGCGAACCGCTCGACCGAGTCGCTGTCGGCCAGATCGAGGTGGACGGCGAAGGCGTCACCACCCTCGTCCCGGATCGCCTTCGCCGTGTCCTCACAGATGGACACCCGTCGGGCACCGAGGACCACCGGGTGGCCCAGCGCGGCCAAGGCCTGGGCCGTGGCCTGGCCGATGCCGGACGAGGCGCCGGTGACGACGGCCGGGCGGCAGTCCGGGCTGGGCTCGAATCGGGCCATCAGCGGAGCTTGACTGAGGTGGGGATGGCGGCCAGGCCCCGCACGTTGGTCGAGTGGACGCGCTCGATGCCGTCGGGGTCGATGTCGTAGGAGGCCACCCGCTCGACCAGTTCGCCGAGGCCGATCCGTGCCTCCAGGCGGGCCAACGGGGCGCCCATGCAGAAGTGCCGTCCGCTCCCGAAGCTGACCAGGCGCGAGGTGTCGCGGTCCAGGTCGTAGCGATCGGGATCGGGGAACACCGTTCCGTCGCGATTGGCCGACCCGATGAGGAGCAGCACCCGACCCCCTTCGGGGATGGCCTGTCCGTGGATCTCGAGGGGCGTGCGGGTCACCCGGAGGACCATCTGGCTCGATGTGTCGAAGCGCAGGGTCTCCTCCACCCAGTCGGCCACCCGGNNGTGGTCGTCTCGTTGCCGGCCACCACCATCAGGAAGAGGAAGGCGACGATCTCCTCGTCGGTCAGCTTGTCCCCGTCGATCTCCGCCTCGAGCAGGGCCGAGGTGAGGTCGTCCTTCGCCGCCGCCCGCCGCTCGTCGACCATGCCCTGGTAGTAGGCGACCAGGGTGAGGGCGGCATCCATCCCCGCCTGGGGGACGTCGAAGACGCCGTCCTCCCGGTGGACGACGAGATCGGCCAGTCGGCGCAATTCGGCCCGGTCCACTGGAGGCACGCCCACCAACTCGGAGATGACGTCCATGGGAAGCCTGCCGGCGAAGTCGGCGATGAAGTCGAAGGAGCCCCGATCGAGTGCGGGCTCGAGGTGCTCGAGGGCGATCTGGCGGATCCGGTCCTCCATCTGGGCGACCTTCGACGGGGTGAAGCCCCTGCCCACCAGCGCGCGCATCCGGGTGTGCCGTGGGGGATCGATGGCGAGGAACGACATCACCTTGTGTGCGTCGGGCCCGAAGGCGCTCGGGTCGAGCGAGACGCCGTACGCATTGGAGAAGGCGTCGACGTTGCGGAATGCGGCCAGCACGTCGTGGTGCCGGGACAGTGCCCAGAAATCGAACTCGTCGTTTCGGTAGACCGGCGCTTCGGCCCGGAGCCGGGCGTAGACCGGATAGGGGTCCTCGTGGATCTCGTAGGAGTAGGGACTGAAGACGACCGGTTCGCCGAACGGGGCGGTGCTCATCGCCCCATCTCTGTCAGGGCCTGCGCCGACGCGTCCGACGGCGCCACGCTGGCCATGGGCCCGCCCACCATCAGCCGGGCGGCCTCGGCGACGAAGTCGGGGATGTCCAAAAAGGACATGTGCCCGATGCCGGCAGTGAGTAGGGCTCCCGAGTAGGTGGTCTCGAGCACCCGCACCACCATGGGGCTCACCCCGGGGCCCAACGCCTGTGCCAGCCGGCGATGGGTGCGGGCACCGATCCGGTCACGGAGGTGCTTGACCTCAGGGTTGGCGCTCAGCAAGGCCACCGTGCACGCATCGACGAGTGCCGGGCTCTCGGCGGTTATCAGCACCATCGCCCGTACCGTGTCGCGCAGGCACTCCGACATCGAACGGGCCGAGGTCGTGTCGACGGGTGGCAGTGCCTCCATGCGCCTCCAGAGCACCTCGGCCAGCAGATGATCCTTGGAACTGAAGTAGTTGTAGGCGGTGGCCGGCGCCACTCCGGCGCGGCGGGCGACGCTGCGCACGGTGAGCCCGGTGTAGCCGACGGCCTCGACCTCTTCCTCGGTGGCCCGCACCAGCTGCATGACCACTTCGGCCTGCCGCTTGCTCAGCCGGCGCCGGGTCGCCTCGAGGGAAGGCGGGTGGGGCTCCCTGTCCGGCAAGGTGGGGGCCGTCGCCCTCATGGGCGTGCCCCCGCTGCGTCCGGTTCAGTCGCCATCGGGCCGCACCGGCACGTGGGGGGTCCCGTCGCGCATGGGCGGGAACTCGAAGGTGGCAGCGGTGGTCATCTTCGTGATGGTGGTGATCTCCGCCTCGGGCAGCGTCTCGTTGTCCTCGTCGATGACGACCTCCCAACGGCAGTGCGGGGAGCGATCCGCAGGGACCCGCGGTGGCCGATGCACGTGCCGGACGTGTGCCTTGGGGTTGATGGCCTGGGCGGTCACGTCGAAGGTCCCGTCCTCGATGTGGTGGCACATGCCGGTCACCATCTTGTCGCCCCACGGCTCGGCGTCCATCAGCGCACCGCAGTAGGCCAGCTCGAAGTACCCGTGACGCCCGTCGACCACCTCGTAGCGGACGTCGAGGTAGTGGTGGGGGAAACCGGGGTCCAGTTGGAGCACCTTGAAGATGGCCTCCACGTCGTCCCCCTCGACGCCCATGATGCGGCGCAACCGCCGCCCGTAGACGGGGCTCGCCCCGCGCCATTCCTCGATGGCCAACCGCTCCATCTCTTCCATGCCGTGGGACATGCCGATGGCTGCGCACATCGAACGATCGAGGATGTGCACCGCCTGGGCGAACTCTCGCACCAGCCGGACCAGCGCCTCCCGGGACAGGTCCTCGTAACGGAAGTCGGGCCGAAACGGGCCCGAGTAGTCGTCGAGCCCGGTGTCTCCGGGCCCGGAACCGGCGGCTTCCGGCGGGTTGGTGTGAGTCATATGTCCAAACTATAGTATGGACAGCTGTCCAAGTGAGAGGCCCGACGGTCCGGGAGTCCGACCGGGCCCCGGCACCGATCAGCGGGCCCGAAGGGGGCACCCGCGGTCGGCGGCCCGCCTCTGCAGGTGCCATCATCAGCCGACAGCGTGGACCGTTCGACAGGGGGAGACCGAGTGCCGAAGCAACAGCCCACCGGTGCATCCGATGGAGCCGCAGCGCCCGTGGTCGGGGTGATCGGGCTGGGGGCAATCGGCGAAGGTGTCGCCTCCAGCGTGTTGCGGGAGGGATTCCCGCTCGTGGTCTGTGATGTGAGGCCCGAGGCCACCGACAGGTACCGGGACCGGGCCGAGGTGGCCGGGTCGCCGGCCGATCTGGTCCGGCGAGCGGACGTCGTGGTGGTGGCGGTGGTTGACGACGCCCAGGTCCACGCCGTGCTGTCCGGACCCGGTGGTGGGTTGGCTGCGGCGGGTCCTGACACCACCTTCATCGTGGTGAGCACCATTTCGGCGGCCTGCGTCGAGGCCATCGGCGCCGAGTCGGCAGGCGTGGGTGCACCGGTGGTCGATTGTGGCGTTAGCGGAGGGCCGAGTGCGGCCGCCGACGGGGAGTTGGTCTGCATGGTGGGCGGCGACCCCGAGGTGATCGACCGGGTCCGACCGGTCTTCGATGCCTTCGGCTCGTTGACGGTCACCATGGGTGCATTCGGCACCGGGCTGGCTGCGAAGCTGGCCCGCAATCTCGTGCAGTACGGGTCGTGGCTGGCCGCGTACGAAGGCCAGCTGTTGGCCGAGGCGGCCGGCATCGACCTCGGAAAGCTGGCCCAGGTGGTCAAGGCAAGTGATGCCCGCATCGGCGGCACGTCGACCTTGATGTTCCGTTCGACTGTCGCCCCGTTCGGCGAGGAGGACGACCGGGGCCTGGTGGGGGCTATGCAGTCGGCCGCATCGCTGGCCCACAAGGATCTCCGCGCCGCCCTGGAGCTGGCGCGGACCCTCGAAGTGGAGCTGCCGCTGGCGGTCATGACCGAGGAACGCTGTGACGACATCTTCGGAGTGGGGACGGGCTCGGGCACGGTGAGGCCATGAGCACCACGGGAGATGCCGTGGTGGGCGAGGAGCGCCTGCTGATCGACGGCGAACTGCGACCGGCGCGCTCGGGCCGGACGTTCGAGACCGTCAACCCGGCCACCGAGGAGGTCCTCGGGGTGGTTGCCGATGGCGGAACCGAGGACCTGGAAGAGGCCATCGCCACCGCACGTCGGGCTTTCGACCACACCGACTGGTCGACCGACGTCGAACGGCGGGTGGCCGGCCTCCGCCAGTTGCAGCAGGCGTTGGCGACACACGCCGACGAGCTGCGGGCCATGACCGTGGCGGAGACCGGGTCGCCCCTGTCGCTCACCTACTCGGCACAGCTGGACGCGCCGGTCGAGTCGTTGGGGTGGGTGGCCGACCTGGCCGAGGGCTACCGGTGGGAGGCGGACCTCGGGAACGCCGCACCGCTCGGGATCCCCTCCCACCGCTGGGTTCGGCGCGAGGCGACCGGGGTGGTCGGTGCCATCACCCCGTGGAACGTCCCCCACCAGATCAACCTGGCCAAGTTGGGACCGGCCCTCGCTGCCGGCAACACCGTCGTGCTCAAGCCGGCGCCGGACACACCGTGGTGCGCCACCGTGCTCGGCCGGTTGATCGCCGAGGAGACCGACATCCCCCCCGGCGTGGTCAACATCGTCCCCTCGTCGGATCACGCCATCGGGGCCCTGCTGGCCGGCGACCCGCGTGTGGACCAGGTGAGCTTCACCGGCTCCACCGCCACCGGAAGGCGGGTGATGGCTTCCGCCGCCGACACCTTGAAGAAGGTCTTCCTCGAGCTCGGAGGCAAATCGGCATTCGTGATCCTGGACGACGCCGACCTGCGGGGGGCGTGCGCCACCGCCGCATTCACCGTCTGCACGCACGCCGGCCAGGGTTGTGCCATCACCACCCGGCTGATCGTGCCCCGACGGCTCTTCGACGAGGCGGTGGACTCGACGGCGAAGGTCCTGGGCAAGCTGCCCGCGGGTGACCCCACCGACGCCGGCACCATCTGCGGGCCGCTGATCAGCGCCAGGCAACGCGACCGGGTGGAGGGGTACATCCGCCTGGCCGGCGAGGAGGGCGGGTCGATCGTCACCGGAGGAGGCCGCCCGGACCGGTTCGATCGCGGTTTCTTCGTCGAGCCGACGCTCATCGTCGGTGTCGACAACGGCGCACGCGTGGCCCGAGAGGAGATCTTCGGACCCGTCCTCGTGGTGATTCCCCATGACGGCGACGACCATGCGGTGGCCCTGGCCAACGACTCCCCCTACGGATTGTCGGGGTCGGTATGGTCGGCGGATCGCGACCGCGCCGTCGGCGTGGCCAACCGGATCCGGACAGGCACCGTCGGGATCAACGGCGGACTGTGGTTCAGCCCCGACATGCCCTTCGGCGGCTATAAACAGTCCGGCGTCGGGCGCGAGTCGGGTGTCGCCGGTTTTGAGGAGTATCTCGAGACCAAGTCGATCGCCGAGCCGGCATGAGCGAAAGGGTGGCCAGCCATGAGTGAACCCGGAACCGCTGGATCAGCGAACAGAGGGCCGGAGGGCGTTCCCGCCGCAGAGTCGTCCCGGGCCAGGGGCATCGCCAAGATGCAGGAGGTCTACGGGTTCTCCGCCGATCCGGACCAGATCGCCGGCCCCTACGTGGCCTTCACCGTCGACCACCTCTTCGGCGAGGTGTGGACGCGGTCCGAGCTCGACATCCGCGACCGACGGCTGATGACCATCGGGGTGCTGGCGGCGCTGGGGCAGTCCCAGCTGGTCGAGATCCAGTTCCAGTCGGCGTTGGATCGCGGGGAGCTGACCGAGGACCAGGTGCGCGAGACCGTGGTCCACCTGGCCCACTACATCGGTTGGCCGCTCTCGACCGGCGTGAACGAAGTTGCCGAAAAGGTCATCGCCCGCCGCCATCGAACGGAGCAGTCATGAACGACCACCTCCCGGCAAGCGATGCGTCGACGTCCGGTGGGGGCCCGATGATCCGCTTCGACTTCACCGGCAAGGTGGCCATCGTCACCGGATCGGGCGGCGGCATCGGTCGGGCCTACGCGGAGGCGTTGGCCGCCGCCGGCGCCTCGGTGGTCGTCGCCGACATCGACGTGGCCCGGGCGGCGGCCGTGGCGGAGGGCATCCGTTCGAGCGGGTGGGCCGCCGAGTCGGTTCGGGTCGACGTCGCCGAACCGGCGTCGGCGGTGTCCATGGCCGAGGCGGCTACAGAACGCTTCGGAGGTATCGACTACCTGGTCAACAATGCTGCGATCTTCGGTGGGATGCAGCTCGATCTGCTGCTCACCGTGGACTGGGACTACCTCACTCGCTTCCTGGCGGTGAACATGCTCGGCGCGTTGAACTGCGTGCGGGCCTGCTATCCGGCGATGAAAGAGAGGGGCGGCGGGGCCATCGTCAACCAATCGTCGACTGCGGCCTACATGTACGCCGGCTTCTACGGCCTGGCCAAGGCCGGCGTGAACTCGATCACCCAGCAGCTGGCCCACGAGCTCGGCGGCCAGAACATCCGCACCAATGCCATCGCTCCCGGCCCGATCGACACCGAAGCGTCCCGCACCGTAGTGCCCGACGTCTTCATGAAACCGATTCTGGCCTCACTTGCCATCAAGAGGCAGGGCCAGACCTCGGACCTGGTGGGTATGTGCCTGTTCCTGCTGTCGGACGAAGCCTCGTGGATCACCGGCCACGTCTTCAACGTCGACGGCGGACAGGTGGTCCGCCCATGAGACGGCGGACAGGTGGTCCACCGGCCCAGGGCAGCGCCTCCCGATGACCGGGCCCCGTGTCGAGATCGAGGACGCTGAGGGGGTAAGGCTCGTCGCGTTCAACCGGCCCGAGGTGCGCAACGCCTTCGACCTGGCCATGTACCGGGCGGTGACCGAGGCACTCGCCGGCGCATCGGCCGACGACACTGTCCATGCTGTCGTCCTGACCGGCAGGGGCCAGGCCTTCACGTCGGGCCAGGATCTGCGCGAGATGGCCGCCATCGCCACCGGTACCGCCGGTGCTGGCGCCGGTTCGGGGTTTCGGGACCTGCTCGACGTGGTCATCGCCTTCGACAAGCCACTGCTCGCCGCGGTCCACGGGGTCGGCATGGGCCTGGGGTGCACCCTCCTCGGCCACGTGGACCTGGTCCTGATGGACCAGGACGCCCGCTTGCGCGCCCCCTTCGCCGAGATGGGCGTACCCCCCGAGGCGGCCAGCAGCTGGCTGCTCCCGGCTCGCATGGGATGGCAACGGGCGGCAGCCGCACTGCTGGCCTCGGAGTGGATCAACGCCGCCGAGGCGGTGACATCGGGGTTGGCCCTGCAGGCCTGCCCGCCGGGCACCGTGCTCGGGGAGACGATGGAGCTGGCCCGCCGGATCGCCTCCTTCCCTCCCCATGCCACCAGGGAGATCAAACGGTTGATGCTGGCTGGCCGCAGGCCGGACATCGCCGCGGCGAGAGCCCGGGAGGAGGCAGCGTACGCATCCCTCTTCGCCGACCCGGGGACCAACCCGGGGTCGCAGTTGACCGCCAGCCTCGAGCGCTGAGCGGTCATGCGCCTCGGGATCACCGCCTTTCTCACCGACCTGGCCATGGGCCCTGCCGATCTGGCCCGGGCCGCCGAGGACCGTGGCTTCCACTCGCTGTACCTGCCCGAACACACCCATCTTCCCGTGCGTGCGGACACACCGCCGGCGCTGGTCGAAGGGGTCCACCCCGACGACTACCGGCGGAGCCTCGACCCCCTCGTGGCCCTGGCCACGGCGGCCTCGGTCACCGGGCGGATCAAATTGGGCACGGGGGTGGTGCTGGTTGCCCAACACGACCCGATCGTGCTGGCCAAGCAGATCGCCACACTCGATCATCTCAGTGGAGGACGGGTGGTCCTCGGCATCGGCTTCGGGTGGAACCGGGCGGAGGCGGCAGATCACGGGGTGGAGTTCCGGATGCGCCGCGAGGTCGCACGTGAGCACGTGCTGTGCATGCAGGCACTGTGGACCGAGGAGCAGGCCGCGTTCCACGGTGCCCATGTCTCGCTCGATCCCTGCTGGAGTTGGCCCAAGCCGATCCAGCGGCCGCGGGTGACCACGCTGGTCGGGGGTGGTGCCCATCCGTCGGTGTTCGCTGCCGTCGCCGAGTATGCGGACGGCTGGATGCCCATCGGCGGGTCGGGTCTGGCTGCGGCCCTATCCGAGCTCCGTCGAGCCGTCGCGGCCCGGGGCCGGGATCCCGAGGACGTCAGGGTCGTTCCGTTCGGGACGGTGCCGACCGACCAGAAGCTTGCGCACTACCAGGAGCTGGGCATCGGGGAGGTGGTGCTGAGGGTGCCGTCGGGCGCTTCCGCACAGATGCTCCCGGTACTCGACGGACTCGTACCCTTCGTCGAGCGGTTCGGTGACGACGGTGACTGAACCTGCCGAAGCGGGTCCGCTCCCGGCCAAGCCCTGGAGTGGCGGGGGACGCGAGGAGCTGGCGGCCGCAGTACGCCGGTTGACGGCCCTGACGGTCACGGCCACCGCTGCTCCCGACGTGCTGGCCGGCGCCGCCGAGCGTGCCACTGCCCTGGCCGATGAGCTCGAACTGTGCGTTCCCGAGGTCGGGCCCGTGCCCACCGGCAGATTCGCCGACCACTCGGTCCGGCCCGAGGAGGTGGACACGTTGGCTGCAGCCATGCCGTTCGACATGGTCATCGGCTCGTGCAACCCGGTCGCCCTGCCCATCACCATCGAGTTCGAACCGCCCAAGGCCATCGGGTCGGCCGTGTTCACCGCTCCCTACGAGGGTGCACCGGGGTGTGTGCACGGTGCGGTGCTGGCCGGCGCCTTCGACATCATGCTGACCGCGGCCAACGTCATCGCCAACGGCGCCGGGCCGACCGTGGAGCTCTCCATCCGCTACCTCAGGCCCACCCTCATCGCCCAACCGGCCCGCTTCGAGGCGTGGGTGACCGCCCTCGACAGCCGCCGCACCCATAGTGAAGGGCGGCTCATCCAGGGGGGGGTGGTGACCATCGAGGCCAGGGGCGAGTTCGTGAACATGGAGCCGTCGCGAATCGCCGCTATGCACCGCAGGGACGACACTGCCGTGGCGGGCGGTTCCGGGGGACAGGCGCCCCCGACTGACTCGACATGACCACGCGGCGGGCACCGACTTTCTCTAGGAGCGTGGGTCAGAACCCACAATTGACGGTGTAGGTCTCTGACTCGCGATGCGCCGATGGATCGGCAAGAATTCTGGGTATGGCCACCGACCCCGTTGCTGAGGCGTTCTTCGAGGTGGAGAGGGTGGATCCTCCGGGACGGGTGGCCTCGCCAGCCGGGGCATCTCGGACCTTCCGTGACTACGACCAGTACCAGTCGTTCCTTCTTCCCCCGTCCCTCGATGACTGGCTGCCGAAAGACCACACCGCCCGGTTCATCTCGGAAGCGGTCGACGAGATGCTCGACCTCTCTTCGGTCTACGCCTCCTATGAGCGGTCCGACGGTGCCCCTCCCTACGACCCGAAGATGATGCTGAAGCTCCTGGTCTACGCGTACTCGGTCGGGGTGACGTCGTCTCGGGAGATGGAGCGGCGCTGCCAGGTGGACGTGGCCTTCCGGTGGCTGTGCGCCAACACCGCGCCGGACTACCGGTCGATCTCCCGGTTCCGGAGGCGTCACTTGTTGGCGCTCGACGACCTGTTCATCCAGGTGCTGACCCTCTGCGCCGAGGCAGGGTTGGTCTCACTCGGGCGGGTGGCACTCGACGGGACGAAGCTCCGGGCGTCTGCGAGTAGACACAAGGCCATGAGCTATGACCGCATGGGACCGAAGATCGAGGACCTGAAGGCCCAGGTGGCCGCCATGCTGGCCGAAGCCGAAGCGACAGATCGGGCTGAGGACGAGGAGTTCGGGGAGGACAGACGAGGCGACGAGCTCCCCACGGAGCTGGCCACCAAAGAAGGTCGCCTGGCCAGGATGCGAGCGGCCAAGGCCGCCATCGAGGCCGAGACAGGAGAGAAGGCAGCGGCCAAGGCAGCAACGAAAGTGGCTGACAGCGGTGGTGACGAGGCAGTCGTCTCCGAAGCAGCCGAGATGGCGGCATCCACGGCCACGCCGAACCCGAAGACCCAACGCAACTTCACCGATCCGGAGTCCCGGATGATGAAGACCACGGACGGCTTCCACTACGCCTACAACGCCCAGACCGTGGTCGATGAAGCGTCCCAGGTGGTCCTGGCCGCCGAGGTCACCCAGCAAGCGACCGACATCGATCAGCTTCTCTTCATGATTGGTGTCACCGAAGGGAACCTGGATGCCGCCGACATCGACGACAGTCCCGAGGTGGTCCTGGCCGACGCCGGCTACTGCTCGGAAGCCAACCTCCAACAGATCGCCGACGCCGAGATCAACGCCCTCGTCGCCACTGGACGGATCCGCGGCAAGGAGCGGGTCCCTGACGCCCCACGTGGCCGGATTCCGAAGAACGCCACGCAGCGCGAACGGATGGCCCGGAGACTCCGGACCAAGGCCGGTCGGACCGACTACGCCAGACGCAAGGCCATCGTCGAACCGGTCTTCGGACAGATGAAGGTCCGACAAGCTGCCGGACATCTGCGACTCCGAGGATTGGCAGGAGCCCAAGGCGAGTGGACACTCCATGTCGTCTGCCACAACCTCCGCAAGCTGGCCAATGCCAACGGAGTGGCACTCGGGGTCTGCTGAAGCCCATCACGGCCCATCTGGACCCGAAATCGCCCACGGTCAATGGCACATTGCTATCGCTAAGTCGGGTGGTCCCAACGGAATGCCTTTGCCGATGCAGAATCAGCAGTGTTGGTCACCGTCACCCGGCTGGCCCGTTCTGACCCACGCTCCTAGAGTCATACTGACGAGCTTCGCCGGGGGGACAGATCTTCGGTCGCCGACCGACAACGGGGGGAAAGACCATCCATGCGGTCCACTCATCACGGAATGGCAGCAGCCGGACGCCCCCCACTGCTCGCCCTGGCACTGGCCGGGATGGTCATGGCGGCGACCCTGACCGCCTGCTCGTCGACCCAGACGCCGAGTGCCACCACGACCTCGTCCTCGTCCTCGTCCCCGCCGAGCTCGGCCATCCCTGCGTCGGCCTTCAAGGACTACACCGGCATCACCCCGACATCGGTCTCGGTGGGCAACGTCTCGACGTTGGTGGCCGGCCTCTTCAAGGGTGCCGCAGTGGGGACCGAGGCGTACGCCGCCTATGTCGACGCGCAGGGCGGGGTGAACGGCCGGAAGCTGATCGTCGACAGTGGTGACGACGGCTATGCCGGAGCACCCAACAAGCAGCTGACCGCGGCCGACATCCAGAAGGACTTCGCCATGGTCGGGAGCTTCTCGCTGCAGGACAGCTTCGGCGGCTCGGTCCTGGCGGCCAATCCGCAGGTGCCCAATGTCACCGTCACCCTTGACGCCGCCACCGCCGCCCTGTCCAACAGCTTCAGCCCGTCCCCGGCCGCCGGAGGGTGGCAGCTCGGGCCCCTCGTCTACTTCCAGAACAAGTACCCCGGTGACGTCCTGCACGCAGGCGCCCTGGTCGCCGACCAGCCGTCGGCGGAGACCAAGTGGGCCGGCGAGTTGGCGGCCATGAACCACCTTGGCTACAAGGTGGTCTACGACCCGACGTTCGACATCAGCCAGACCAGCTTCGACCAGAACGTGATCGCCATGAAGAACGACGGCGTGAAGATCCTCTTCCTCGAGCAGATGCCCCAGAACTACGCGGCATCGGTGGTGAAGGCCCTCAACGACCAGGACTTCCACCCGGTGCTGGTGCTGGGCGGCTCCACCTACAGCGAGGAGCTGGTCCCCAATGCGGGAGGAGCCGCCGCCATCGACGGGTCCTACCTCGAGCAGAACACCTCTCTCTACCTGGGCGAGGACGCCGGCTCCCTCCCGGCCGTCAACACCTTCCTGACCTGGGTGCAGAAGGTGTCCCCCGGGTTCAAGGCCGACCTCTACACCCTCTTCGGCTGGCTGTCTGCGGAGCTGTTCTCCCAGGCCCTGCAGTCGGCCGGCGCCAACCCGAGTCGCGGGTCGGTGCTGCAGGCGCTCCGGGGCATCACCTCGTTCTCGGGTGGCAATCTCGTCGGCACGGCCAACCCGGCGAAGAAGCTCCCCACCAGCTGCTACATCATCGCCCAGATCGAGAACGGCCAGTTCAAACGGCTGGACGACCCACCGGTGAGCGGACCGACCCATGGGTACCGGTGCGACCAGCCCTACTACTACCCGCCGGCGTGAGCGCTGTCGGGCGACAGTGGGCGGGCTGTCTGCGAACCCGGCGCCCGTAGGCTGGGCCCGATCATGTGCGGCCGGATCTCCCTCTACTCGACGCCCGAGCGGCTCTCCCGGATCTTCGACGCCGAGTTGGGCCCGGACGTCGATCCGGACCGTGTCACCGGCTTCAACGTGGGCCCCACCCGGAACATCCTGGGCATCGTCGCCCTCCCGGACGGAGCGCCGCATCAGCACGGTGGCGAGCCCCACCGCCGTCTGGGCCGCTACCGGTGGGGACTGGTCCCCTCCAGGGCCAAGGACGCCTCGATCGCCAACCGCCTGTTCAACGCCCGCGGGGAGTCGGTGGCCGCCAAGCCTTCGTTCCGTGCCGCCTTCGCCTCGCGCCGCCTGGCGGTGCCGGCCGACGGGTTCTACGAGTGGAAAGTCGGGCCGGGAAAGGAGCGCCTGCCGTACTACTTCGAGCGCGCCGACGGTGAGCCGATCGCCTTTGCCGGGCTCTGGGAGCAGTGGTGGGGGCCTGCATCGAACACGGGGGAGGAGGCTCCCCTGCTCACCTGCACCATCATCACCACCGAGGCGGGCGTCGATGTGGCCGACGTACATCACCGGATGCCGGTGATCCTCGAGCGCGGCACCCTCGATGCATGGCTCGACCCGGAGAACCAGGACCGACCGGAGTTGGAATCACTGCTCGTCTCGGCCCCGCCGGGCACGCTGGTGCATCACCGGGTGGACAAGCGGGTGGGCAGTGTCAGGAACGACGGCCCGGATCTGATCGAGCGGGTCGATCGAGCTGGGTGAGGCGCCCGGCCGTGCCGGGCCCCGACTCAGGCGTCGGCGCCCCGGGCGGCGCGCTTCATCAGGCGGGCCTTGCGGTTGGCGGCCTGGTTCTTGTGGATGACGCCCTTGGCGGCAGCCTTGTCGATCCGCTTGACGGCCAGGCGCAACGCCTCGTCACTGTTCTCCGCGCCGCTCTCGATGGCCGCGATCGCCCGCTTGGTGCGCGTCCTCAACTCGGACCGTACCGACTTGTTGCGGGCCTGGCGCTTGAGTGTCTGGCGGTTGCGCTTGATCTGACTGCGGATATTTGCCACTGCTGGTCCTCATCGTCGTCGGGTTGTCGGCTCGGTGGGCCGTGCAGCTGCCACCGCCACGCCGGAGATCTTGCTCCGGCAGCCTGGCCACAGGCCTTCTCCGGAGATCCACGAGGATAGCAGCCCATCCGTCCCTGTTCCCAACGGTCGGGCAGGCGGGCCCGTCGGTGCCGCCCTGCTGCGCCCTGCACCGCGCTCAGGACTGGGTCCCGTGCCAGTCCTGGCCGGGATCGACGGGGGGATAGGCACCGGGGTTGGCGGACAGCCGCCCCGCTCGCTTCCGGCGGCCTCGCTTGATGAGGAGGGCCATCACGGTCCAGAAGGCGATGGTGACGACGACGATGGCCACCACCACGGCCACCAGCACGCCGACCACGGTGACGGCGATCAACGGACCCACACCCGGCCCCGAGCCGATCGAACCAGCCTCGCTGTTCCCGACCGCCGAATGCCCATGCCCCCACCTTAGGTACGCTGGTCCCTCCGTGCTTCCCGTCGACCGCATTCGCAACTTCTCGATCATCAGCCATGTCGACCACGGCAAGTCGACCCTGTCGGACCGGATCCTCGAGCTGACCGGGGCGGTCGATCCCCGGCTCATGCGCGAGCAGTACCTCGACTCGATGGACATCGAGCGTGAGCGGGGGATCACCATCAAGGCACAGAACGTGCGGGTGCCCTGGAAGGACTACACCCTCCACCTCATCGACACGCCGGGCCACGTCGATTTCGGGTACGAGGTGAGCCGTTCCCTGGCCGCCTGCGAGGGGGCGGTCCTCCTGGTCGACGCGTCCCAGGGCATCCAGGCCCAGACGTTGGCCAACTGCTATCAGGCGCTCGAGCACGACCACGAGATCGTCGCCGTCCTCAACAAGATCGACCTGCCCGCCGCCGATCCGGAGCGGTGCGCAGCCGAGATCGAGCAGGTGCTCGGCCTGGCCGCCTCGGGGATCCTCCACATCTCGGCGAAGACAGGGGAGGGCGTGCCCGAACTCCTCGACGCCATCGTCGAGCGGATCCCCGCACCGACCGGCGATCCGGATGCGCCGCTGCGGGCATTGATCTTCGATTCGGCATACGACCAGTACCGGGGGGTGGTGAGCTCCATCCGGGTGATGGACGGGACCCTGGTGGGCACGGACAAGCTCCGCTTCATGCAGGCCGGGAGCAATCACGAGATCGAGGAGATCGGCATCCGCAGCCCGGTGACGGTGCCGGTGGACGAGCTCGGCCCCGGGGAGGTGGGCTATCTCATCGCCGGGATCAAGAACGTCGGGGGCGCTCGCTCCGGCGAGACGGTCACCACGGCCAGCCACCCGGCCTCGACCGCCCTGGCCGGCTATCGAGATCCCAAACCGATGGTGTTCTGCGGCCTCTTCCCGATCGACGGCGACGAGCTGCCCGACCTGCGCGATGCCCTCGAGAAGCTGCGCCTGAACGATGCCAGCTTCACCTACGAGCCCGAGTCGTCGCGGGCACTGGGTTTCGGGTTCCGGTGCGGATTCCTCGGGCTGCTGCACATGGAGATCGTCCGGGAACGCCTCGAGCGTGAGTTCGACCTGTCCCTGATCGCCACCGCCCCCTCGGTTGCCTACCGGGCGTTCTTGAACGACGGCACGCAGGTCGACGTGGACAACCCGAGCGAGCTCCCCGAGCCGACCCATCTCGACCACGTCGACGAGCCGATCCTGAAGGCCACCATCCTGACCCCTGCCGAGTACACCGGCACGGTGATGGACCTGTGCCAGGGCCGGCGGGCCGAGATGATCAAGATGGAGTACCTCTCACCCGAACGGGTCGAGTTCGTCTACTCCATCCCCCTGGCGGAGGTAGTGGTGAACTTCTTCGACCAACTGAAGAGCCGGACCAAAGGGTATGCCAGCCTCGACTACGAGCCCGAGGGGTACACCACCTCGGACCTGGTCAAGGTCGACCTTCTCATCAACCACACCCCGGTGGACGCGTTCTCCACCATCGTCCACCGGTCGCAGGCCGACTTCTACGGGCGGCGCATGACCGAAAAGCTGCGCGAGCTGATCCCCCGCCAGATGTTCGACGTACCCATCCAGGCGGCGATCGGAGGCCGGGTCCTCGCACGCGAGACGGTCAAGGCGCGGCGGAAGGATGTCCTGGCGAAGTGTTACGGCGGCGACATCACCCGCAAGCGGAAGCTCCTCGAGAAGCAGAAAGAGGGCAAGAAGAAGATGAAGAACATCGGTCGTGTGGAAGTGCCCCAGGAAGCCTTCGTCTCCGCGTTGCGACTCGACGACTGAGCCCCTGATCCCGCGTCGGCAGGCGATTGCAGCGCGTCAGGGGGCGGGAGCGGCTGGCGGAAGAATGGTCCGGGTCGCGGGCGGCGCCCGGAACGCACTCCCAGCATGGCCAGATGAGCGATGACGGAGTGGCCCGGAGCCCGGTCCGCCCATCGGCCAACCGGTCTTCGATTGACGGATTCGAGAGCGTCCGTCGGGCATGGCAGCAGCCCGGGGGATGCGGGCAGTACTTCTTCCAGTCCCCCGAATGGATGGATCTTGCGGCCGCGCAGCTCGAGGGTGATCTGGCTTGGGGCGTAGTGACCGAGTCCGGCCGGCCGGACTCGGTGTCGGTCCTGCGGCGCTCCCGGCTGAAGCGAGCCGGAATCGGGATCAGGGTACTTTCGGATGTCCGCGTCGCCGACAAGATGTACCCGTTCTCGGACTGCGTGCTCGATGCCAAGCCCGACGTCCGATCCGGAGTCGCCCTCGATGACCTCCTGGGTGTCACGGGCGCATGGGACGTCTTGGATCTCCGGGACCGTCGGGTCGGTTTGCCCTGGCTCGCCCTGTCGGCGGGCCGGCATATGTGGAGGACGAGCCAACTGGCGGCGCGGGGATCCTGGACACCCGCGTGGGGGCCGACGAGTGGTGGCGGACGCTCCCTGTGAACATGCGCAATTCGATCCGCAAGGCCCGACGACGGATCGAAGCATGCGGAGGGAGTGAGGTCGTCGTCTCGACGGCAGCAGAGCTCCCGGCCGCATATGGGCAGTTCGTGGCGTTGGAGTCCTCAGGGTGGAAGGGCGCCGAGGCGACGTCGCTCTCCCACCGACCCGCGTGGTGCGAACTGTTCGGGGCCTTTCTCGGTGGCACGGGTACCGCACAAGTTCGCTCGCTCTTCGTCGGGGAGCGGCTCGCAGCCTCTCAGATCTGTGTGACGGTGGGAGGCTCACTCGTCCTCATCAAGGTGGCATACGACGAGCTACTCGCTCATCTGTCGCCCGGAAATGTCCTCATGGCCAACCTGGTCGAGGAGTGCTGCGAAGACCCCGCTGTGGACCGGATCGACTGTACGGTCTGGCAGAGTTGGCACCAACGGTGGGGCATGGTGCGTGAACCGACGTATCGGCTCCTTGCGTTCAACCACCGGTCGGTGCGAGGAGCGCTCGTCGGAGCTGCCTGGCATGCCCGCAGGCTCATCACCTGGCAGGGAGGATGGAGGGTCGTGGGATCGGTGCGCCTCGAGGACTGAGGGGACTGCCCCGGAATCGGCCGGGCTCCAGCGGTGCCCATGCTGTCGAGCCCGCGCGGGAGGCGTCTAACGTGGCGATGATGTCCGAGGGCCCATCGATCGCTGTCTCCAACCTTTCGAAGACGTACCGGATCCTCCGACGCGAAGATCGGGACACGTATGCGGCCGAGGCCCTCCTCAAGAAACTGAGGCCCGGCAAGACGAAGAAGGTCGAATACCTCGACGCCGTCCACGACGTGAGCTTCGAGGTTGCTTGGGGAGAGGTGGTCGGCATCATCGGCCGGAACGGCGCCGGCAAGAGCACCCTGCTCAAGATCATCAACCGGATCACGGCGCCGACCAAGGGCCGCATCGAGCTCGGGGGTCGGGTGGGCAGCCTCCTCGAGGTGGGAACCGGGTTCCACCCGGAGCTCACCGGACGGGAGAACGTGTATCTGAACGGGACCCTGCTGGGCATGCGCCGCAAAGAGATCCGAGAGCGCTTCGATGCCATCGTGGACTTCGCCGGCACCGAGAAGTTCCTCGACACCCAGGTCAAGCGCTACTCGACCGGCATGTACGTCCGCCTGGCCTTCGCGGTCGCCGCCCACTTGGACAGCGAGATCCTGGTGGTCGACGAGGTGCTGGCCGTCGGCGACTCGGACTTCCAGGCCAAGTGCCTGCGCAAGATGCGCGAGGTGGCCCGGGACGGGAGGACCGTGCTGCTGGTCAGCCACCAGCTCCAGACGGTGTCCGACCTGTGCGATTCGGCCCTCTACCTCGACAGCGGCCACCTCGTTCTTCACGGCACGGTCGAAGAGGCCTTGGAGGAGTACAAGCGCAGCTTCGCCCGGGCCGCCCCGATGCTCCGGGACGCGGCCTTCCGCCCGGGAACCGGCGAGCTCCGGCTCACCGATGTGGCGATAGCCAACGACATCACCAAACCGGGGGAGGAGATCGTGGTCGAGTTCACCGTCGGCGCCAGCCCGGGCTTCGGCAGCCGCTTTCACGTGTCGTGCTTCGTGAACAACGAGGACGGCATGCTCCTCGCCCAGTGCGACTCGCGGGTGGTGGACTTCTGGCTCGACCCGGACACCGACACCTCCGGCCGGCTCGTCCTCAAGACGCCGTGGCTCAAGCCCGGTGCCTACACGGTCGACCTCTTCGTGTATGCCGGCGGGCACGCCACCGACATCTGGGAGCAGGCGTGTCACTTCGAGGTCCTGCCCGTGACTCCCTACCCCCATCCGACCACCCCGGACGGCACCGACCGCGGCGTGGTGTTCCCCGACTTCGACTACTCGCAGACCTGAGGATCCATGGCCACCATCGTCATCACCCCGCCCCGGCGGTTCTCGCTGCCCAAGGTCTCCGACCTGTGGGAGGCCCGCGAGGTCCTTTACCGTTTCGGCGCTCGCGACGTCACCCTCCGCTACCGCCAGACCGCCCTCGGCGTGGTCTGGGTCATCCTGCAGCCGTTGCTGACCGCCCTGGTCTTCGTCCTGGTCTTCTCGAAGGTGGCCAAGCTCTCGTTCGGGGGCCAGCCGCCCATGGTCTTCGTCTTCGTCGGACTGTTGGCCTGGAACCTGTTCAGCGGGATCATCACCCGCGCCCAGGGTTCCCTGGTGTCCAACCGGGACCTGGTGTCCAAGGTCTTTTTTCCCCGGATGCTGGTGCCCCTGGCCGTCGTCTACTCGTGCCTGGTGGACTTTCTGGTCTCGACCGTCTTCCTGATCGTCCTCCTGGTCGTCTACGGAATCAATCCCGGTGTGGCCGTCCTCCTCGCCCCGATCTGGACGCTGATGATCATCCTGCTGGCCAGCGGCGTCGGCCTGGTGTCGTCCGCGTTGACGGTGCGCTACCGCGACGTCAACTACTTCATCCCGTTCATGCTGCAGTTCCTGCTCTACGCCAGTCCGATCGCCTACTCCATCGCCAACGTGCCCGCCAAGTACCGGGTGGTCTACGACTTGAACCCGCTCACCTGGCTGCTCCAGGAGTTCCAGTGGTCGTTCGTGCGCCAACCGGTCCCACCCGTCTGGGAGATCGTCCTCTCCGTCGTGGTGCCGGTCGCCGTGTTCCTTGGCGGGGCGGTCATCTTCGAGCAGATGGAGCGCGGATTCGCCGACGTGATCTGACCGGCGGGGCTAGTGCCGGCGAGCCTCGATGAACTCCCGGGCGTTCGCCCTCACCGCAGGGCGGCTGAGGTGGAACGCCAGGGCGAGGTTCTTGGCCATGTCGGCGAGGCCGGCAGCGCTGTTTCTGTCGGCACTGCGGGCACGGAGAATGGCGATCTCCGCGTTGGTGCGCCGATTGTTCAACCTGCCCTGATCGAGGAGCGCCAATGATTCGTGCTCTCCGATCCTCTCGAGGTAGCGGCGGTACCCGGTCAGGACGTAGTCGACCTCCTGGAACTGGACCCACGGATCGCCCGAGATGTTCATCGTGTGGCGACGGTACTGGAGCAGCACGGTGGGGACGAAGGCGAGCCGGAACCCTCGGGACACCTTGAGGACGAAGTCGATGTCCTCGGCGATCGTCTTCGGGTCGAACCCCCCGACCGACTCCATCGCCGCCCGACTCACGAGCACGGTGGACATCAGCAGGGAGAAGTGGCACTGGAGCAGATCGCGGTACTGGATGTCGGCACCATGTCCGGCGACCAGGAAGTTCCGTTCTGCGTCCACCTGTTCGAACTGCGTATGGCAGAGGCCGATGCCCGGATCCTCCTCTACGGCCGCCACCTGCGCCTGCAGCTTTCCGGGGAACATGACGTCATCGTGGTCGAGGAAGGTGATGTATCGGCCTGCCGACGCGCTGTACCGGCTCTGTTGCATTGAGTGCGAACCTGACTCGGGATCTTGGGGTCCGTGCCTGAGCGGTGATTGAGCGAGGCTCTCGAGGTGAGACATCGCCGTGTGACCGCGTCCATTCAGCCACCGAGCTCGGCGTTTGCTGGATTCAGGTTCCCGCCTGAGGTCATCCTGCTCGCCGTGCGTTGGTACCTGCGCTACGGGTTGTCCTACCGGGATCTGGAGGAACTCCTCGCTGAGCGAGGCATCGAGGTCGGTCACGCGACCTTGTTCCGATGGGTCCAGCGGTTCACGCCAATCCTGGCGGATGCCGCTCGGCCGTGTCGCCACAGCGTTGGTGGTCACT
>PLHF01000152.1 GCA_003138855.1 Acidimicrobiaceae bacterium
AGGAGAAGATGCCGCCGTCGGACGCCACCAGCCAGTAGCCGCCTCCATCGGGGGTCGCCGCCATGCCGACGATGGGCGCGTTGAGGGGCCGGCCCCCCATCGACCCGTGGAACCCGGCGTCACCGAAGGAGAAGATGCCGCCGTCGGACGCCACCAGCCAGTAGCCGCCCCCGTCGTGGGTCGCCGACATCCCGACGATGGGCGCGTTGAGGTGGATGCTGCCGGTCGACCCGTGGAACCCGGCGTCGCCAAAGGAGAAGATGCCGCCGTCGGAGGCGACCAGCCAGTAGCCGCCCTCGTCGGGGGTCGCCGCCATGCCGACGATGGGCCGGTTGAGGTGCTGGCCCCCCATGGAGCCGAAGAAGGGCTCGCAGAAGGAGAACACACCCCCGTCGGACGCCGCCAAGCGGTAACCGGGTCCGGGTGAACAGGCCACCGCCCCGCCGTTTTGCCGGGCCTCCCCCGAGTTGGGGTCGATGATCAGCGAGGACTCGTCGACGGCCTCGAACGCGCTGGCCGGCACCTGCTTGAGTTCGTTGACGAGGGCGATCGGCCAGTTCTGGTCGGCCGTTCCACCGAAGTACCAGTTGGAACCGTTGTCCGCCAGGATCAGTCCGTACTGCTGCATGGCCCGCAGCACCACCTGGGCCTGCGGTGAGTACCCCGAGATGTCGTACCCGGCCTTCAGCCGGAACCGGGCGCCCATCGGGGGAAGGTTCGGGTTGCTCGAGCCCCCGGCTTCGTGGCGGGCCGGCCAGATGAACGAGGTGTCGGTCGACTCGGCCGTCATGCGGATGGCGTGGGTGACCGAGCCCGCCTGCACCTCGTCGTAGCGCAAGAGGCCGGGCAGGATCGGCAGCCCGGCGGCGTCCGCCGATGTCCACCCGGCGGGACGCAGGGCGTTCGAATCCAGGTTCCAGATGGCCCCGGAGCCCGCCGTCGATCCAGTGGGGCTGATGTAGTGCGCGTCGTACAGCTCGTAGAGGGTGCACGTGGCCGGGTTGACCATGAGGGCGTGGCGGTCCCCGGTCGAGCTCGCACCGCCCTCGATCGGCGTGTCGGCGCCGAACGGGTAAGGGCCCGGATCGCTCTGGTCGGCGTAGGTGAACGACGGGAACACCGTCGGGTGGGACGGCGCCACCACCGTGTAGGGGATTCCATACGGGTTGGACGGGTCGTCCGACGGACCGAAATCCGGATGCAGATCCGTGGTGGCGCTGCCCATGCTGGCGAGCCAGGCCGCACTGTGAGGGTCCACCGGAAGCCCCGAGATGTCGGTGTTCCACACGTTGTCGGCCGGGAACATCGGGCAGTCGGGTGCCCCGGGCAGCGGGGACCCGGCCGATGCCGGCCCGACTGTTGCGACCTGGATCAGGCCTCCGCACGTCACCATCGCCACCAAGATGGCCGCCAGCAACGGCCTCGATCGGCTCCCGATGGTCAACACCGAAATCGACGGTACTCCATGGGGCCCGCCGGGGGGGAGGATCGACCGACCAGTCAACCCCGCCGTTGCTGGGCTCGGCCGCCGACCCATGGTGCTGCATGCGATCGGGGCGATCTCGAGGAGCGGAGCACGCGTCAGGGGGCAGACATCCCGGCGTGCTCCCCTGGCATCGGGGTCGCCGGCGAGCAGGAATTGCGTTTTCCTCACCTGGAGGGCATGTTGGCGCGGTTCGCCAGGGAGAACAACCCGGGCGCGTGGGCGATCGCGGCTAGCTTCGAAGAGCAGATGCTGCGCAAGGAGGGAACCGTGACCGAGGCAAGCAGAGCGGAGTCAGGGTCGGGGGCCCGGCTTGACCGCCGGGGGTTCCTCGGGCTGTTGTCGGTGGCTGCGGGCGGCGCCGTGCTCGGGGCGTGCTCGTCGGGGTCGTCGGGGTCGTCCGGTTCGACGTCGAGCCCGACGACGGCCTTCCCGATCGGAGCGGCGGCCAAGGCGTCGTCGAAGCCGACCACGGTCACCATGTGGCATTCGATGAGCTACAACAACCAGACGACGCTGCAGAAGCTCACCGGCGCCTTCAACGCCTCGCAGGGCGACGTCCACGTCAACCTGGTCAACCAGAACAGCTACACGGACACCCTGACGCTCTTCACGGCCGCACTGAGCAGTGGCGGCCTCCCCGACCTGCTGCAGATGGAGACCGTCGATCTGCAGTTGATGATCGACTCCCGCAGCGTGGTGCCCGCCCAGGCGGCCATCGACGCCGCCCACTACGACCTCTCGGACTTCCTGCCCTCCACCATCAACTTCTTCAAGGTGCAGGGGACCCAGTGGGCCATGCCCTTCAACATCTCGTCCAATGTCCTGTACTTCGACCAGAACGCCCTCACCCGGGCCGGCCTCGACCCCGCCAACCCGCCCGCCACCCTGGCCGAGCTCAAGGCGGCGTGCCAGAAGATCGTGTCGAGCGGCACGGCCAAGTACGGCATGAGCCTGAAGCTCGACTCTGCCTACTTCGAGCAGTGGTTGACCCTGGCCGACGCACTCATCGTGAACGAGGAGAACGGACGCACCGGGCGGGCCACCAAGGTGGTGTTCGACGGTGCGGTGGGCACCTCCCTCTTCGAGTGGTACGCCGACATGCTGGACAGCAAACTGGCGCAGCCCACCTCGGCCACCACCTACGACAACCTCCTGGGGATCGCCAACGGGATCGCCCCCATCTGCCTCGAGACCTCCGCGGCCCTGGGCACCATCCAGACCCTCCTCAGCGGGGGGCAGTACGCCAACATCAAGCTGGGGGTGGCGGAGACGCCGAGCACGACCGCCGACCGCAACGGCGTGTTCCCCGGCGGGGCCGGCCTCTACATGGTGAGCAAGTCCTCGCCGGCCCAGCAGGACGGCGCCTGGCAGTACATCACCTACCTCGACCAGCCGGCCCAGCAGGCCCAGTGGGCGGTGGGTACCGGGTACATCCCCATCCGCAAGGCCGCCACCGCCCTGCCGGCCATCACCCAGCTCTGGGCCGGCCAACCCGAGTTCGAGGTGTCCTACCGGCAGTTGGCCGAGAGTCCCCAGAACCCAGCCACGGCCGGTGCCGTGTACGGCCCCCAGTCCCAGGTGGAGCAGGCCATCGACTCCGCCCTCACCTCCATCTCGACCGGCACCTCGACCACGTCGGCCATGTCCCAGCTGACCAGTACGGCGAACGGCATCATCTCGAGCTACAACACCCGGATCGGCGCCTGAGCCGGGCGTGAACGGGCAGGGGGGCCGACCCGTGGACGCACGTGACTCCCGGATCGGACTGGGGGAGCTGGCAGTGGCCGAGCCCAGCCGACTGGCGTTCGAGGGGGTGACCAAGCGCTTCGGCGACGTGGTCGCCGTCGACGACCTCACCCTGGAAGTGGAGCCGGGCGAGTCCCTGGTGCTACTGGGCCCGTCCGGGTGCGGCAAGTCCACCGCCCTGCGCATCATGGCCGGCCTGGAGACCCCGACCGCCGGGGTGGTGCGGATCGGCGACCGGGTGGTGAACGACGTCGACCCCAAGGACCGCGACGTGGCCATGGTGTTCCAGAGCTACGCCCTCTACCCCCACCTCAACGTGCGTCGCAACATCGAGTTCCCCCTGCGCAGCCGGCATGTGCCGGCCGACGAGCGCGACCGCCTGGTGGCCACCACGGCCCAGAGCCTGGGGCTGGAGACCCTCCTGGACCGCAAGCCGGCCCAGCTGTCGGGCGGCCAGCGCCAGCGGGTGGCGCTGGCCCGGGCCATCGTGCGCCACCCGCGCGCCTTCCTCATGGACGAGCCGCTGTCCAACCTCGATGCCCGACTGCGCACGGAGATGCGAGCCGAGCTGGCCGAGCTGCACCTGCGCCTCGGGGTCACTGTCCTCTACGTGACCCACGACCAGGTCGAGGCCATGACCATGGGGCAGCGCATCGCCATCCTGCGCGACGGGGCCCTCCAGCAGGTCGACGCGCCCCGGACCGTCCACGACCGTCCGGCCAACGCCTTCGTCGCCGGCTTCATCGGCAGCCCCCCCATGAACATCCTCGCCGGCCGGGTCGACACGACCGACGGCACCGCCGAGGTGGTGGTCGACGGCGGGAGCATCCCGCTCGGCCCTGCTGCCGCAGCGGCCCTGCGTCAGCGGGGCCTGCCCGACGTGACGGTGGGCGTCCGCCCCGAGCACCTGCGGGCCGATCCGGCCGGCACCTTGAAGGTGACGGTGGCCCTGGCCGAGTACCTGGGCCACGAGCAGCACCTGGGGTGCCGGCTGCCCGGCGGAGGGTTGCTCACCGTGCGCCTGCCCGGGACCCGCTCCGCGCTGGGACCCGGGGACGCCGTGACCCTGGCAGTCGAAGGGGACCCCCACCTGTTCGACCCGGTCGACGGGAACCGCATCGATGTCTGACGCCGGCCTGGCCCCGGGAGCCGCGGCGCTGGGCGAGGTGGCCGCCGGCGCGGCCCGGGACGCGCCGAACGGCCGCCGCCGGCTGGGCCGGACCGGCCGGGAGGCGGCGGTGGGGTACCTGTTCGTCCTCCCGGCCATGGCCATCTTCGCCGTGTTCGTCTTCTACCCCCTACTGCGCACCTTCTGGCTGGGCTTCTTCCGGGTCGCTCCCTACCCGACCATCCCGTCGAAGTTCGTGGGGCTCTCGCAGTACAAGAGCGTGCTCACCTCCCACGACTTCTGGGCCAGCCTGGGCCGCACGGTGGAGTTCGTGATCCTGACCGTCCCCATCGGCATCCTGCTGGGCGTAGGGCTGGCGACGCTGGCCGACGCCCGCATCCGCGGCATCCGGTTCTTCCGCACCCTGTACTCGTCCACCGTGGCCACCAGCGTGGCAGTCGCCTCGGTGATCTTCTTCACCTTGCTCAACCCCACGGTCGGGCTGTTCAGCTACTGGCTGGGCATCGAGGGCGGCAACGGGATCCTGCAGTCCAACACCTGGGCCCTGCCGGCCGTGGCCACCGTGACGGTGTGGCAGAACATCGGATTCACCTTCATCCTGATGAGCGCGGCGCTGCAGGCCATCCCCCAGGACCTGCTGGAGGCGGCCCGCATCGACGGCGCCGGCGGCCGGAGGCGGTTCTGGCGGGTGACGCTGCCGCTGCTCTCGCCCACCGTCTTCTTCGCCGGGGTGGTGGGGATCATCGCCTCGTTCCAGGCCTTCGGCCAGATCGACCTGTTGACCCAGGGCGGCCCCGACAACCACACCATGGTGCTCATCTACTACCTCTACACGTCGTTCCAGAACAACGACTTCGGAACGGCCTCGGTGTTGGCCACGGCCCTGTTCTTCATCCTGCTGGCCGTCACCCTGGTGCAGTTCCGCTTCATCGAGCGGCGGGTGTTCTATGGGTAGGCACTGGGGGCGGACCGGACGCTACGCGTTGCTGTTGGTGGCGGCGGTGGTGGTGGGCTTCCCCATCTACATCACGGTGGTCAACTCGCTGCTCACCCCCCAGCAGATCGCCCACCGGCCCCCCACCCTCTTCCCCCTCCACCCGCAGTGGGGGGCCTTCGCCCAGGCCTTCACCGATGCCCATCTCGGGCTGTACCTGCGCAACTCCGCAGTGGTCACGGTGTCCATCACGGTGGCGGAACTGGTGACGTCGGTGCTGGCCGCCTACGCCTTCACCTTCGTGCAGTTCCCCTTCCGGCGCGTCCTGTTCTTCGTGTGCCTGGCCACGCTGATGGTGCCGATGGAGGCGACCCTGATCCCCAACCGCCAGACCATCGGCGACTTCGGCTGGTACAACACGTTCCCGGCCCTCATCGTGCCGTTCATGGCCAGCGGCGTGGGGGTGTTCCTGTTGCGCCAGGCCTTCCTGCAGCTTCCCCACGACCTGCACGACGCCGCCACCCTCGACGGCTACGGCCACCTGCGGTTCCTCATGCGGGTGGTCGTACCCCTCAACCGGCCCATCATCGGCGCCTTCGGCGTCTACGCCTTCCTGACCGCCTGGAACCAGTACCTGTGGCCGCTCATCGTCACCGACTCCGACAGCGTCCGCACCGTCCAGATCGGCCTGCGCCAGCTGCAGTCGCTCAGCATCGACCAGATCAACGTCATCTTCGCCGGCACCCTGCTGGCCGCCCTGCCCATCTTCGTCCTCCTGCTGGCCTTCCAGAAGCAGCTGATCCGGGGCCTGACGGCGGGGGCGGTCAAGGGCTGAGCCCCGGGGAACCGTGGCCGGTATCCGGGGCCGGCCTTCAAACTGACGGGACGACGCGCTCGCCGACCTCGGCCATCGTCGCCACCCGCCCGACGATGAGCGGATCGGGGGCGCCCACGACCTCGGTGTCCTTGTCCTCGTAGTCGACGGCCGACAGGACGTGGCGCATGGCGTTCAGGCGTCCCCTCCGCTTGTCGTTGCTCTTCACCACCGTCCACGGAGCGATCTCGGAATCGGTGGAGGCGAACATGCGCTCCCGGGCCTCGGTGTAGTCGTCCCACCGGGACAGGGACGCCACGTCGATGGGAGAGAGCTTCCACCGCCGGACGGGGTCGATGCGCCGGATGAGGAAGCGGGTGTGCTGCTCGCCCCGTGACACCGAGAACCAGAACTTGAAGAGGTGGATGTTGTCGCGTACGAGCAGCTGCTCGAAGAGCGGTGCCTGGAAGAGGAACTCGCGGTACTGCTCATCGGTGCAGTAGCCCATGACCCGCTCGACCCCGGCCCGGTTGTACCACGACCGGTCGAACATGACGATCTCGCCGGCGGCCGGCAGGTGGGTGATGTAGCGCTGGAAGTACCAGAGGCCCTGCTCGCGCGGACTGGGCTTCTCGAGGGCCACCACCCGCGCCCCCCGGGGGTTGAGGTGCTCGGTGAACCGCTTGATGGTGCCCCCCTTGCCCGCGGCGTCCCTGCCCTCGAACACCAGGAGGATGCGCACTCCGACGTCCTTGGCCCAGTTCTGCATTTTGAGCAGCTCGATCTGCAGCCGGCGCTTCTCGATCTCGTACTCGTCGCGGCCCATGCGTCGGTCGTAGGGGTAGCCCTCCTTCCAGGTGTCCACCTCGGTACCGTCACGCCAGCAGAGGATGGGCTCTTCGTCGCTGTCGTCGATGATGTACTGGTCCAGCTCCTCGGTGAGATCCTCCATGGCCGGCAGTGCTCCCGTCTCTGTCCTTCGTCGGCGGTCGATGCGGTGATCTGCGTGGTCGGGAAAGCCGCCGTCAGGCAAGAGGCCTCAAGGCGTCGACCCGGGGTACTCCACCATCCCCTCGGTCCTACCCGCCACCGGCTCCCCCTCGAGCGCGCTGGCCCGCTCGGGCGCCACCGTCACGCCCTCGCCACCGGTGGGTTCAGTACGGCCGGCCAGGGCATAGATCTCCGAGCCCTCCACCGTCTCGTCGGTGAGGAGGAGCTGCACCAGTTGGTCGAGAACCTGGCGGTGCTCCTCGAGCACCTTGACGGCCCGCTGCTCGGCCTCCGCCAGCAGCCGTGAGACTTCGGCGTCGACGGCCGCCTGGGTGTGCTCGGCGAAGGGGCGGCTCGAGAAGCCGCCGCCGCCGTCGAGGAAGACGGAGCCCCCCGAGGGGTAGCCCACCGGCCCGATGACCGAAGAGAGCCCGAACTCGCGGACCATCTTGGTCGCCAGCTCGGTCGCCTTGGCCAGGTCGTTGGCAGCGCCCGTCGAACCCTGGCCGAACACCACGAGCTCGCCGGCCCGCCCGCCGAGGAAGACCGTCAGCATGTCGTAGAGGTAGTCCTCGCCGAAGAGATGGCGCTCGACGAGCGGGAGCTGGTGGGTGACGCCGAGCGTCGGCCCGGCGGGCAGGATCGTGACCTTCTCGACCGGATCGGCCTTGTCCGAGTAGGCGGCGACGAGGGCGTGGCCGGCCTCGTGAACGGCCACGGCGTTCTTCTCCTCGGGGAGCAGGACGTTGGAGCCCTCTCGCCGCCCGAGGATGATCCGGTCACGGGCGGCGGCGAAGTCCGCACCCTCGAGGACGTCGCGGTCGTCCCGCACGGCGACGATGGCCGCCTCGTTGACCAGGTTGGCGAGGTCCGCCCCGGAGAAGCCGGGCGTCCCCCTGGCCACGACGTCGAGGTTCACACTCGGGCCGAGCTGCTTGCCCCGGCAGTGGACGTTCAGGATGGCGAGGCGCTCGGACAGGGTGGGGAGCGGGATGATGACCTGACGGTCGAAGCGTCCCGGCCGGAGCAGCGCAGGGTCGAGCACCTCGGGCCTGTTGGTGGCGCCGAGGACGACGATCCCGGTCGCCGGGTCGAACCCGTCCATCTCGGAGAGCAACTGGTTGAGGGTCTGCTCGCGCTCGTCGTTGGCCACCATCGCGCCGGCGCCGGCCCGCCGCTGGCCGATGGCGTCGATCTCGTCGACGAAGACGATCACCGGGGCCCGCTTGCGGGCCTCCTCGAACAGGTCGCGCACCCGAGCGGCCCCGACACCGACGAACATCTCGACGAAGCTCGATCCGGTGACCGAGAAGAACGGGACGTTCGCCTCCCCCGCCACCGCCCGGGCGAGCAGGGTCTTGCCGGTGCCGGGAGGGCCGACCATCAGGACGCCCCGTGGTGGCATCGCTCCCGCCCGTGCATACCGCTCGGGGTGCTGCAGGAAGTCGACCACCTCGCGGACCTCGAGCTTCGCCCCGTCGTACCCCGCCACGTCGGCGAACGTCGTCTTCGGGCGCTCCTCGTCGAACACCTTCGCCTTGGACCGTCCGACGCCGAACGCCCCCTGCAGGCCCGCGGCGGCACCCTTGGAGAGGCGCCACCACAGGTAGCCGATGAGCAGGAAGGGAATGAGCAGGATGAGCCAGGACAGCACCTCGGTGCCGAAGGAGGTGCCGCTCGTCACCGCCGTGATCTGGACGCCCGCCTTCTGCAGTTCGTCGAGGAACGACTGCCCGGCCTGCGGCGGGATCGCCGTCGTGTAGGAGTCGCCGTCGGACAGGGTGCCGGTGGCCGCCCCGCTCGTCTGGATGGTGACCGTCTTCACCTTGTGTGCAGAGACGTCCTTCAAGAACTGCGAGTAGGTGATGGTGACCTGGCCCTTGCTCTGCGTGGCCGGCAGGATCAGGAACAGGACGACGAACATCGCGATGGCGATGAACCAGAGGTAGTGCCGCCACGCCGGCGGCGGTGGGGGCGCGACCGGGGCGCCACTGTCATTGGTCGGCGGGGACGCTGCCTGCTTGGTCATGGGCTACCGCCCACAGTAGGCGGCGCCAACCCTCCCCGTATCCACTGGGAGGTCGGGCCGGAGGGACACCGGGGCCCGGCGAGCCGGCGAGCCGGCGCCATCATCGATCGGATGCCTTGTTGACGGCACCGGTCCGCGACGGCGGGCCCTTGGACCCTCCCCGGGTCTCCACCTCTTCCACCGCAAAGCGGATGAAGCGGGACGCCCGGCGGCGGATGCGCCGCTCGAGCCGTTCGGCGTGGGTAGAGACAGGGCGGGGGGTCCGGGCATGGGGGGCGCGGTAGAAGCGGGTCTTCGCCAGCTCGACCAGCAGCAGGTAGACGACGACCATCCCGAACAGCAGGAGGAAGAAGGTCGTCGGCAGCGGCGTGAAGCCCAGCAGGTTGGCCAGCCCCGTGTACGGCAGGACGGCGCCGACCAGTGCCGCCCCGGTCGGCACGAACAGCATCGGCAGGCTGGGCCGGCTCTTGAAGAACGGCACCCGCCGGGTCCGGATCACGTAGATGACCAGGGTCTGGGTGGCGATCGACTCGACGAACCAACCGGTCCTGAACTCGACATGGCCGGCATGCAGCAGCGAGAGCATCACCCAGAAGGTGAGGAAGTCGAAGATCGAGCTCACCGGACCGAACACCGACATGAAGTTCCGGATGAACTTCATGTCCCACGCCGCCGGCCGGGCCAGCGCCTCGGGATCCACCCGGTCGGTCGGGATCACCAGCTGCCCGGCGTTGTAGAGCAGATTGTTCAGGAGGATCTGCGTCGGCAGCATCGGCAGGAAGGACAGGAACACCGAGGCACCGGCCGCGCTGAACATGTTTCCGAAATTGGAGGACGTGGACATCAGGACGTACTTCATGGTGTTGGCGAAGATGCGGCGGCCCTCCATCACCCCTTCGGCCAGCACCCCGAGGTCCTTGTCGAGCAGCACCACGTCGGCGGCGTCCTTGGCCACGTCGGTTCCCGAGTCCACCGAGATCCCGACATCGGCGTGGTGCAGGGCCACCGCGTCGTTCACCCCGTCGCCGAGGAACGCCACGTCCTTTCCGGTGCGGCGGGCCACCTTGATGATCCTCGACTTCTGGTCGGGGTTGATCCGGGCGAACACCGTCGTGGTCAGGATCGCCGCTTCGAGCTTGTCGTCGTCGAGCGACTCGACCTCGGCACCGCTGAGCACCCCCGCGCAGTCGACCCCGATGTCCGAGCACACCTTGGCCGCCACCAGGCCGTTGTCCCCGGTGATGATCTTCACCTCCACGCCCAGCCGTTCGAGCTGGGCGATGGAGGAGCCGGCATCGGCCTTCGGGCGGTCGGTGAAGATGAGGAACCCGACCAGCGCCAGGTCCTGCTCGTCCTCGGCGGTCAGCGTCTCCACGTCCTCGGCCGGCCGGGCGGCCACGGCCACGACCCGGGCCCCCTGGGAGAACAGTGCCTCCAGCGCCGGCCGAGCGCCGTCAGGGACGCTCGCGCACCGGTCCAGCACCACCTCGGGTGCGCCCTTGGTGATCAGGAGCGGGCTGCCGGCGGGGTCCTTGACCAGCACCGAACCCAGCTGGCGCTCGTGGTCGAAGGGAAGGACGCCCCGTCGCTCATAGCCGGCGGCCGTGGCGGCCAGCTCCTCTCCTGCAGCCGCCCCCGGGGCCGACCACAGGGCCTGGTCCAACGCGTTCCCCCCGACCGGCCCCTTGTCGGTGACCGTCGCCTCGTTGCACACCAGGCCGAGCAGCAGCGGGCGGTCGCTCTCCTGCCCATCGGCGTCGAGCCCCCGCTCGAAGGTGATCACCCCTTCGGTGAGGGTGCCCGTCTTGTCGGTGAAGAGGATCTCGATGTTGCCCAGGTCCTCGATGGCGACCAGCCGCTTCACCAGCACCTTCTTCGCCACGAGGGCCCTCGAGCCGGCGGAGAGGCTGACCGTCACGATGGCCGGCATCATCTCGGGGGCGATGCCCACGGCAATGGCCAGCGAGAAGAGCAGTGCCTCGATGAGGGGCCGGGAGAGTGCCACGTTGACGATGAAGATGAACGCGGTGAGCACGGCCGCCACCCCGAACAAGAAGCGCGAGAAACGGGACAGGCCCACCTCGAAGGCGGTCTGGCCCTGCTTTTCGGACAGGCCCGCAGCGATCTGACCGAAGGCGGTGCGGGCTCCGCTCCGGACCACCACACCGAGAGCCGACCCCTGGTGGACGATCGTCCCCATGAAGGCGCATCCCGGCTGGTCCAGCGCCTGGCGGTCGGTGACGGGCGCCACCGACTTGGCCACCGGCATCGACTCGCCGGTAAGCACGCCTTCGTCGCACTCGAGCTCGTCGACCTTCAGCAACCGGAGGTCGGCCGGTACGAGGGCGCCGATGCGGAGCGACACCACGTCGCCGGGCACGAGGTCCACCACGGGGACCCGGATGGCCCGGCCGTCCCTCAGGACCTCGGAGTCGTGCCGGATCTTGCCGCGGAGGGAGGCCATCGCCACCTCCGCCCGGTACTCGTTGAAGAAGCCCAGACCGACGCTGAGGGCGACGATCACCGCGATGATCACCGCATTGGTGCCGCCCCCGGTCAGCCCCGACACGAGCGCCGCACCGAGCAGGAGGATCAGGATCGGGTTCCAGAGCTGACGCCAGAGGACGGCGGTGGCGCGCACCCGGTGTATGCCGAGCGCATTGGGCCCGAACTGCCCAAGCCGGCCTGCCGCATCGTCGGAGGAGAGCCCATCGGGTCCACTCCCGAGGCGCGCGAGCACCTCGTCGGGCGGGAGGCCGCCTGCATCCGCCAGGTCGAGCTCCCGCAACGGGGCGCGGACGTCTACGGCCACGACGACAGCATTGCTGCTGGGGACGGCCGGCGCCAAGCCGACCGGTCGCACCCACCGCAGGGGGAGCGCCCTCACGGCGGAGCGTGGACGACACGGCGTCAGGGCGCTGCGACCACGCGGCCCGTTGCCGCCGCCAACTGGTCAGCCGTCGAGGTGGTGGGCGGTTGCGTGCTTCGGCTCGTACAGGCCGATCCACCCTGCGCCCGGAATCCGCAGACGGACGAGCGAGCCGAAGCCCTGATCCTCTGCGGGCCCGGCGAACTCAGCGCCCTTTTCTGTGAGGTCGGCGACGGTGCGCTCGATGTCATCGCACATGAGGTAGAGCTCGTGATGCCCGCTCGGCGGCCCGGTGCCCCGGCCCTCGGGAGCGCCCGCAGGATGGATACCGAGCTCGGCAGGTGGCAGCTTGAAGATCAGCCAGCCGTCGTGGACGTCCACGTACGGAAGTTCGAGTACGTCCCTGAAGAAGGCCCGGGCGCGTTCGGCACCCTCGGCGTAGATGATGGAGTGGCTGCCTGTGATCACGCGGCAAGTCTCCTACCGGCGGGCCCCGGGGCGGCTGCCGATGTGAGCGCCCTCCGTCAGTCGATGCCGTTGACGATGTAGAGATTGATCCGGGCCACGCCCTCGCCACCCCGGACCAGGTACCGCCCACCTGCCGCGGCGACGTTCGGGCCCGCCTGCGCCTTGTACTCCTCGTAGCGCGCGGCATCGAGCACCTCGGCCTGGTAGATCACGTAGGCCGGCATCATCCCTCCCGGTTCGAACCCGTCATCGGATGCCGGTTCCGACGGGGGCTCCGTCCGACTGCCGCCTCACCGCGATGGTACGTGGCAGCGAGCGCATCCCTGACGCCGGGTCGGTGGGACACGGCCGCTGGGAGCGGTCGATCATCTCATCGCACGTGGGTGCTCGGCACCCTCGACCTTGTCGGGGTTCAGCATCAGCGTCAGCGAGGCGATCACATCGCCCCTTGCGCTGCCGGTCACCACCATGGGGCCGTGCTTCGTATGAATGAAGAGACAGGCGCCGTGGTTGACGCCACCTTCGAGTGCCATCGCATCCGGCTCTCGGCGGGAGAGGTTGGTGAGGAACCGGGCCACCCGTTGTGGTCCCACGACCGGGCGTCGAGCAGCCTTCCGGTTCGGTCCTCCATCGCTGGTGAGCACCACATCAGGTGAGAGCAGAGCAAGCAGGGCGTCGGGGTCACCGTCGAGCAGTGCAGCAACAAGGCGATGGAGGAGATCCCCGTCGAGCGGCCGCAGAGCCGACTCGTGACCTGCCCGGACGCCCGCTCTCGCCCGATGGACGAGCTGTCGACATGCCGGTTCACTTCGCCCCAAGGTTGCCGCCACCGAGGAGTACGGCTCTCGAAAGACGTCGACCAGCACGAACGCTGCCCGTTCCAGCGGAGAGAGCCGTTCGAGCACGACCAGGAAGGCAAGCGTGAGGGAGTCGGCTGTGTCGATGAACCCGTCGGGGGTCGGCTCCAAGGAGGTCGGTTCGGGAAGCCACGGACCGACGTAGCGGGACCGGTCACGGTCGACCGCCCGTAACCGGTCGATCGAGAGACGGGTCACAACCGTCGTCAGCCAGGCTGCGGGGATGTTCAGGGACTTCCCGTTCTGCTCGAAACGGAGCCACGCCTCCTGGACGATGTCGTCGGCGTCGTGACGCGAACCGGTCATGCGATAGGCAAGTCCCAGCAGACGTGGGCGTTCAGCCTCGAAGGTCTCCACCAAGTCGGTCATCGAAGTGCCGCCGCTCGTCCGGCCGCCACCCCACTGGCCAGTGCGGCATCTCCCAAGAGTCCGTCCTCGCCAACCCAATCCCCCGCCACAAAGCAGTTGTCCGTGCCGAAAACGCTGATCCCTGGACGTCCGGGAAGACCGCTGCCCGGCTTGGGCATGGCATGGGCCACCGTCATCGATGACAGCACGCGACGCTCGAGGATTGTCGATCGGTCGGCGCCAGCCAGCGCGGAGAGCTCGTCGAGCCGCTCTACCGATTCCGTCCCCGCTGATCCGTACGACATGGCGCACAGCACAGCGCCACCGGGCGGGGCGAGCCGGGCGTTGGGGGCATGGAGCGACAGATATACCGGCTCGTCGATCCCCAAGATGAACGACTCGGGAGGAGGCGTCGACAGTCCGTAGTCGACGCACGTCGCCTGCACGGGAGGCCCGAGATCTTCGGGGACCGAGCCGGGGAGAAGCCGAGCTGTGACGTCCGGGCTTCCCGCGGCAAGGACCACAGTTCGCCCGATCACCTCGCCCTCTCCCACGGCCACCGCCACGCGTTTCGGGCCCACCTCGACTTCGCTGACTGCATTACCGCTGGAGATGACCACGCCGCTGTCACGAGCGGCATGCTCGAGGCCATCGACGATGGACTGCCATCCACCGTCGAGATAGGTGACACCCCCGGTGGAAAGCCGGAGTTGAGCGACCGCGGCATCCGCGCTCAGCGCGTCGAGATCGCTCGCGTAGGTGGACAGGCGGACCAGTGCCTGAAGCAAACCGGTGACGCTCGGGCGTCTGGTGACCCGGTCGCACCACTCTCGGGCTGACATTGCCACGAGCGCCCGCGTCGACCTCCGTGGGAGCGATGTCAGTATTCGGCCGAACGACACGCGGTCGAGAGGGGTGAGCAGATCGCAGCGGATCAGCGACGCCGGCGAGGTGGGCAGTGAGAACAGCTTCCCGGCCCGCAGCGCCTTGGCGCCGACCAACGGAGCGGGAGAGCCAGAAACCGGCACACCGAGTCCCTTGAGGGCAGCCCGGCCCGCGCCTCTGTCGTACAGCGCGTGGGGTCCCCGGTTGAACGTGAACCCACGCCGATGGTCGCTCTGCGCACGCCCACCGAGATGGTGGGCGTCGACGAGAACGACCTTCGATCCATGTCGTGCGGCGGTGGTGGCAGCCGCCAGACCGGCAATCCCGCCGCCCACCACGACTACGTCGGGTTCTTCTGGCATCGTGTCCTCCTCGGATGGCTCAAGGAGTTGACGTGCGGGGTTGACCGTTTGTGACATGACATGCGAAGAAGTGTCCCCTGACCATGGGAGAGCACACTCCTGGGTTGCGCAGGCACGCCAGGGGTCGAGGGCGTCTAATGGTGGCCAGGGCCCAACTCCTCAACCTCCAGCAACGTGAACGCATCGATCACGGAGCGCAGTACCTGTCGTGCGATACGGGGGTCGAGCCCTCTCGCAGAGGCGACCTGCTCGATACCAGCGAGCATCGCGTCCTCTCTCGGGCGATCTACGACCGCCATTCCGCGGGCGCGCTTGTAGCGGATGACCTCGCCGATGAGCAGCGCACGCTCGTTGAGGACCTCGACCAACGACTGATCCACCAGATCGAGACGCAGCCGGATCTCGATCAGTGTCGGTTCGTCGGCTCCGGAAGTTGCCATGGGATCGTCCCCCTTGCAGTCCGATGAAGACCAGGGCAGGTGGCACGTCGCCAGTATCCCGTGCCGCCGGACGGGCGGGGTCCACAGGCCCGGCGGCGCTGCCCGTTCCGGTCAGGTCCCGCTCGTCTCGTCGAAGGCCTCCCAGGCCGCAGTTTCCTCTGCCTTGGGATCGAACGGCTTGCCGTGCTCGGTACTATCGGCTCGCAGCAGGTCCTCGCCGTGCCCCGGAGGAGTCTCCTCGACCCGCTCGAGCGGGCCTGTGTAGGGGGCGCCCGGAGGGGGGCCCTGCGACTCCACCCCGCCATCCCGGACGAGCGCTGTGGGAGCCCCGTCAGAGATCCATCGGTCGTCATGCAGGCCGTACGGATCGACGTACCAACCCTCTTCGGTCATGGTCCCTCCTCTGCCATTCGCCGCCGGGAGCCTACCCGTGTTCACTCCTTGTCAACGGGCCCTTCGCGGTGTCTTCCCGGTGGTCACCGGTCGAATAGCGTTGCGGCGTGGATCGGACCAGGAGGCCTTCTCGTGGGTTCCGCCGAGACATCGAGGGGATGCGGGCGGTGGCAATTCTGGCCGTCGTCCTCTACCACGCGCACGTGGGCCTTCTGCGGGGCGGCTTCACCGGGGTCGACGATTTCTACGTCATCTCCGGCTTCTTGATCACCGGGCTGCTCTGGCGCCAGTTGGAGGGCGGGCACCGCATCTCCTTCCGCTCGTTCTACGGCAGGCGGATCCAGCGCCTCCTGCCCACGTCCTTCGTGGTGCTGGTGGCCACCGCCTTGCTCTCGGCCCGGTTCCTGCCGCCGCTGCAGGCCCACGCTTCCCTGAAGGACGGCGTGTCGGCCGCCATCTACGTCTCCAACTATCGATTCGCCGCGCTCCAGACCAACTACCTGACGGCCGGCATTCCCCCGTCACCCTTCCAGCAGTACTGGTCCCTCAGTCTGGAGGAGCAGTTCTACGTGGTCTGGCCGTTGCTGCTGCTCGGAGCGTCGATGATCTGGCAGCGTCGCCCACCGCACAACCGCCGGGTATCCGGGCCTTCACGAGCGGGCGCAGTGACCGCACTGGCCGTGCTCGCCGTCGCATCCTTCGCTTTCGCCGTGTGGCTGACCGGCGTCTCCCAGCCCTGGGCGTTCTTCTCCCTGCCCACGAGGGCCTGGGAACTGGCCGTCGGGGGCCTGGTGGCGTTCGCCGCGCCCTGGCTCGGGAAGTTGAACGGGCGATCCGCAGCCCTGCTCGGTTGGGGTGGTCTGGCCGTGGTCATCGGCTCGGCGGTCATCCTGTCGAGCTCGGTGCCCTACCCCGGCACGGCGGCGTTGGCCCCGGTGCTCGGGACCGCGGCGGTCATCGCCTCGGGCTGCTCGAACCCCCGCAGGGGACCCATCCTGGTACTGGGACGCACCGGTGCCCGGTTGATCGGCCGCGTCTCGTACTCGTGGTACCTGTGGCACTGGCCTGTCTTGATCCTGGCCCCGTACGTGGTCGGGCACGCCCTCTCGCTCGGTGCCAACCTGGCGCTGGTCCTCGGCAGCTTCGTGCTCGCCCTGATCTCGTTCGTGACCGTCGAGGATCCGGTGCGGCTGTCGTCGTGGTTCCGGGCCGTTCCCCGTCGAGTGATGGGACTGGGTGGCGTCCTGACGGCGGCCGCCGCTTCTGTGTGCCTGGTGTCGATCTCCACCCTGCCGTCGTTGACTGGACAGGGGACGGCCCCGGTCGCCCGCCTGTCCACCGCCCAGCCGGCATCAGGAGCCGACCACTCCGGCGCGCAGAAGACGACGCTGTCGACGCCGCACCCCAACCCCTACGTCGCGCAGTTGGCATCGGCGACGACCCAGGTGCAGCAGGCAGTGGCCCGTTCGCTTCCGGTCAGGGTCGTGCCGGCCAATCTGACCCCCTCCCTCTCCGGTGCCGACGCCGACGAACCCCCGGTCTTCGTGGACGGGTGCCTCGACTCCTACCTGGCGACCGCCCTGGAGTCGTGCGACTTCGGCGACACCTCCTCGCCCACGTCGGTCGTGCTGTTCGGCGACTCGCACGCCGCCATGTGGTTCTCCGCGGTCGACGGAGCCGCCCATCAGCTCGAACTCAGTCTGTTCAACTGGACCAAGGCCACCTGCCCACCGCTGATGATCCCCATCATCAGCCCAGTCCTCGGCCGCAACTTCGTCGAATGCGACGAGTGGCGCCAGAACGTGCTCGATCGGATCGCCCAGGTCCATCCGGCCCTGGTCATCCTGGGGGTGGCCAGGCACTACACCGACATCTACGGCTTCACCCCTACAGCCCGCAGTGGCTCCAGGGCATGTCGGCCATGGTCACCGCCATCCGCAAGCTCGGGCCCCAGGTGCTGGTCCTCGGTCCGGTGCCCAAGCCGCCATTCGACGTGCCTGGTTGCCTCTCCGTCCACCTGACCAAGGCCACGGCGTGCAAGGTGCCGTTGAACCAGGGGATCAACGAGGCCGGCCTCGCGGCCGAACGCAGAGCGGTCACCGCGGCGGGTGGCACCTACTTCGACGTCTCGCCCTGGCTCTGCACCACGACCACCTGTGCGGTCGTGGTGGACAACCTCCTCGTCTACCGCGACGACAACCACTTGACCGATACGTACACGACCTATCTGGCGCCGGCCATGACCGACGAGCTGGGGATCGTCCTCGGTCGCCGACCGCCGACCGCGACCCCGACGACGTCACCCACGGCCACGGTCGCACCGGCCTCCCCACCACACGACTCGGGCTGACCGCCGGGCGCCGGCATGCTGTGGACGGCCGCCGTCCGTGGAGCGGGTCCCCGGTGCCAGACTGACGTCGTGTCCCCCCGGCGCACGCTCCGACACGCGAGCCGAGCGTCACCGACGCGGGGGATCGGCATGGCGCGGCGCGGCCTCCGCCGTGCTGCCACCGAGGCGCAGGCGCACGCCGAACAGGCCGACGTCGCCGTGCTCGCGCTCCCACCCGCCGACGATCAGGGCAGGGCAGCTCGCCTCCCCGGAGCGCTCGATGGCCGCGGTGATGGCCGGGCGGTGGGTGACCGCGTCGGGGTGCGACAGGTAGCCCACAGTGCGCCTGCCGATCGTGACGGCGATGGCCGCAGGGTCGGCGGTGTTCTCGGGCTCGGGAGCGAGGCGGGCAACGGTCTCCATCCTCACCCCTCCGTAGTGCCGACGCCCACCGGTCAGCTCGAGGAGCGCGTCCTGGTGGGCGTAGTTCCCCACGACACGGATCTCGGTGGTGCCCGGCAGGGTGGGCAAGGGCGGAGCCGCCGGCAGGTGGCCGGGGGGAGCGGCGCCGGCCACGTCCGGAACCGGCCCCGGGCGGCGTGGCGCGTCCACGAGCCGGCGGAGCCNNCGCCCGCACCCGAAGCAGTAGAAGCGGCACCCCTCGGCGTCGATGTGGAGCGAGGGGTGGTGGTCGGGATGGAACGGGCAGAGGTAGGCATGGTCGCCGGGACGGAGCTCGATGCCGACGTGGTGCCAGAGCGTGGCGAACTCGGCTCGCTCGCCCATGGTGCGCACCGGCACCTGGTGATGCGCTGCACCAGTTCTTCCCCGCGGTGACGCACGGTCCAGGGCCCTGGCCAGCACCCACCCGGGCAGTTCGGCCAGGGGTGCCTCGTTGGGCGTGCACCCCGGCTCCCAGGCGTAGTCGCGGCCCGAGACGTGGGTGCTGGGCGGGCAGACGACCATGCCGCCGTCGCCCTTGACGTCCAGTCCCGGTGCGATCGGGTGGCACGGGACGGTGACACCGG
>PLHF01000027.1 GCA_003138855.1 Acidimicrobiaceae bacterium
CCATTCCCGAACCGGTGGCCTCCGAAACCGCCGATGACGACGCTGGTGGCGGCCACGGTGTTGGAGGTGTCCGTGCCCACCACGGCCACGTGCGAACCGACTGTCACGTCTGCGAACGTCGGAGCAGTGACGCCTCGATCTCGGTACGTGGTGGTGCCGGTCACATCCACGGTGACCACAGTGCCGTGTCGCGTGGTAACCGTGAAGGTATCGGCGCCGACCGACTTCACCGTGCCAACTGCAGCAGGTGTGGTGCCGCCGAATGGAGAGGCGTGCCTTGGTGTGAGCCCTCCCGGAGTGCTCTCCGCACCCTTGGTCGTCGCCGCCCCGGCGATTCCCCCGGATGCCAATACCAGGCCGAGGGCGACGGCAGAAACTCCCGCGATCCGCGCGGCTGTGGACTTCGCTTTCGTGCCGCCACCTCGCCTGTCGGACATTCCGAGGTCCTGCGAATGCCTGTCAAAGTCCGTTTCCACGCTGCTCCTTGGTTGATGGGGTGGTTGCTGTCGACTACCACCTTTCACTTCGGACCTGAGAGCCAGCTGACAATTGGGCAAGAAAGGCGTAATACTTGCTCAGGCCGGTTCGCTTGAATGAGGCGTCTCCGGGCGTCGTCGGCCGAGCCCTTCCAGCAGCACGGGGTCGCTCAGGGGTTCGGTGCTTGGTCGCCCGACACCACCCTGGAGGGGCCGCTGCATGACCGGGTGGATCGCCGGCCCCACCAGCTGGGGGAGCTCAGCTCGACCGCGACTCTCGCTGACTACAGAATGCGAGTTTTGGTGATCATCGACCGCGAGATTCGCTGATCTGACCGGATCACCGTGAGCTGAGCCACGCGTTGGGCGAGTCCGATGGCCCGAACGAAGCGAGAAGGACAGCACACAGGAAGGGACTTCCGTGACCGGATCATCCGGAACCAACCTGAGGTGGACCCGACCGGCGCAGCCACGGGCCCCGACCTGCGGCTTTCAGATCGTGCGTCCCGAACCTTCCCAGTAGGGGTCGCGCAGCAGTCGCTTGTAGAGCTTGCCGGTGGGGCTGCGGGGGAGCTGCTCCTCGAAGTCGATGGTCTTCGGCACTTTGTAGCCGGCCAGGTGCTCGCGGGCATACGCGATGAGCTCGGCGGCAAGGTCGTCTGATGCCGTCGTCCCCGCTGCGAGTTCGACAGCGGCCTTCACCTGCTCGCCCATCTCGTCGTCTGGTATCCCGAAGACCGCGGCGTCGGTGACGACGGGGTGGCACACCAGCACGCCCTCGATCTCGGCCGGGTAGATGTTGACGCCACCGCTGATGATCATGTCGATCTTGCGGTCGCTCATGAACAGGTAGCCGTCGTCGTCGAGGTACCCGACGTCGCCGAGCGTCCCGACGCCCGGAGCCAGATGGGCGGCCTCGGTCTTCTCGGGCGCCTTGTGATACTCGAAGTCAGTGCCGATGCGGCTCTTGAAGTAGATCTGGCCTGCTTCCCCCACCTCGCACACGTGACCGTCCTCGGCCACGATCATCAGCTCGGTCGTGTTCGTGGGCCGGCCCAGGCTGCCGGGCTTGGCCAGCCACTCCTGGGCGGAGACGATGCTGAGGAAGCCGCCTTCCGTCCCGCCGTAGTACTCCGTGATCACAGGGCCCCACCAGGCGAGCATCCGTTGCTTGACCTCGAGGGGGCACGGAGCCGCGCCGTGGATCACCGTGACCAATGACTCGCCGCCGAAGCCCTCCCGCACCTCGTCGTGGAGCTTCAGCAGACGGATGAACTGGGTCGGCACAAGGTGGATGTTGGTGACGCCGTAGCGGTCGACGAGCTCGAGCAGCTCGGCCGCGTCGAAGTGGTGGCGCATGACGACGGTGCTCGCCGCCCCGAGCAGGGGGAGGACCGACAGCGCCCACTGCGCCGAGTGGTATGCCGGTCCCTCGAGCAGGGTGACGCCGTCGCTCGGGATCTGCAGCAGGCCGACGGCAGCCTGCGCCACCAGGGCGACCAGGGCTGGATCGTGCCCGGTGGCGGTCAGGCCCGAGCGCACGCCTTTCGGAAACCCGGTGGTCCCCGACGTGTAGAACATGGGTCCACCACTGGACTGCTCCTCCGGCTCGTCGGGCGCGGAGCGGGCAAGCACCTGCTCGTAGGCCTCGAACCCGTCGGGAACCGGATCGCCGATGACGATGCGTGTCGGACAGCCCACCGCCCGGTCGTCGGCGCATGCCTCGGCCGCCACCGCCGCGTACCGACCTTCGACGATCAGGGCCGCCGCGTCCGAGTCGGCAATCACGTAGGCCAACTCCGCGGCGACCCAGTGCCAGTTGACCGGCACCACGACCAGCCCGGCGTGAATGGCGGCGACGGTCACCTCGAAGAACTCCCGGCGGTTGCCGCACATCAAGGCGATCGTGTCGCCCGTTGTCAGTCCGGCAGCGCGCACCGCGTGGATCATGCGGTTGACCCGTTCGTCGAACTCTGACCACGTCGTCTCGCCATGCTCGTCGACCAGTGCGATCTCACCGCCCTTGCGCTCCGCAATGGGCTTCGTCATCTGTGCGATCTCGGCCTCCTTGTCGGAGCCCATGATCGCAGATGCCCGCTGCTCGCCGGGCGACGTGACCTCGGCCACTACCGGAACCCGGAACATCAACAACCAACCACGACTCGCATAGCGAGTGGCACAGGAATCGAGATCCCCTCAGGCTCAGCTCGCTCTCGCCGTCGCCTTCATCCTCACGGCCAAGCTCATCGACTGGAGGAACTGCTGGTCACGCGATCTGTCACCTATTCGCTGAGCCAGTTATGGACGTCTTGACCGCGAGCAAGGCATCCGTGATCAACACGTCGAGCGTGGCGCACCGTGTTTTCAGCAGGTTCGACATCAACGACCTCGAAGTCGAGCACGGCTACACGCAGCGCATCGCCTACGGGAACGCCAAGCTTGAGAACATCCTGTTCACCAAGGAGCTGCATCGCCGGTGCCACGACCAGGGGATCTCGACGGCCGCATTCCATCCAGGCAACGTGGTCAGCAACTTCGCCAATGACACTGACAGCCTGATGCGCTACGTGTACCACACGCCGCTTCGCAGACTGATCCTCATCTCCCCTGTCAAGGCAGCAGACACCCTCGTCTGGTTCGCCAACACGACCCCAGGCAGTGACTGGCAATCAGGTGAGTACTACTACAAGCGCAAGATCGAAAAGGCCACGGATCAAGCCTACGACCCCAGCCTCGCCGTGGAGCTTTGGGAGCAATCCGCCAAGTTCTGCGATCTGTAGAGCGCGTCTCCACCGGCTGACGCCTCGATGGACTGGCTCCGTTCGGCGCTGACGTCTTGTGGCAACCTCCCGACCGCCAGGGTGCGCCACAACGCCGGCAAGGAGGCCGGTTCCGGAGGCGAAACGGCTGAAGCCTGCCTGGTATGATTACTGGTATGACTACCACCAAGATAGCTGTCAGCCTTCCCGCAGGGCTCGTCGAGCAGGCGAAGCGTGCCGTGGCCGAGGGACGCGCCTCCAGCGTCAGCGCCTACGTGGCTCGGGCGTTGGAGGAACAGGCGAAGCTCGACGACCTTGCGTCGTTGCTCGATGAAATGCTGGCAGATACGGGTGGTCCGCTCACAGCCACTGAACGGAAGGCTGCGGATCGGGCACTGGGCCGATGAGCGCTGCAATCCTCGACACCGGAGCACTCATCGGATTCGAGCGGAACGAGCGACGAGTCGTTGCAATCGTCGCCCGGGCCCTCGAGCATCACGACCCGCTGCTTGTGCCAGCCGGGGTGGTCGCCCAGGCGTGGAGAGACGGTAGCCGTCAGACCCGGCTGGCTCGGCTCCTCGGATCTCCGCTATGCGAAGTGCTCGCTCTCGACGACCGGCAGGCCCGGGCAGCGGGACAACTCTGCGGTGTGGCCAACAGCACCGATGTCGTCGACGCTTCTGTGGCAGTCGCTGCGCGCGATCGGACAGCGAGAGTGATCACCTCGGATCCCGAAGATCTTCGACGCTTCGACAGCCACCTCGATATCGTCACCATCTGATCATCCCAAGAATCGTGTCGTACTGACGACCTCAAGACCTGCCCCGAACAATCGGCTCGGCGCCACGGTGTTTGCGGCCAGAGACCGCACGCGCTCGCTCCTTGCAAGGGCCCCATGTGCAAGAGTCAAAGCGCAATGGTGCGGTAAGTGACCCCAGCTGCACGAGCCGCTTCGCGGATGCCGGGACCGTCGTCCCCATCCCAGACGCAAAGGGATGCTTCGAGGTGCTCGGCGGCCGCAACAGTTTCGGCGCCCAAGGTTGACACTCTCTGACTGTCAGCCAGCTCCGCCACGCGGTAGCCAATCAGGCGCATTGGCAGGATCAGGATCGAAGCAGGAAGTTCCAGAAGGCGACGCCCAAGCTCTCGTCGCCGCTCGCCTGACCAACCCCCGGTGAGCTTTCCGCCACGAGCAGCAACGACGCTCTTGCAGAGACGCACGTAGTAGAGGTTCGTGGTCGCAAGCTCGTGCCCTTCGGCAAGTCGGGCCAAGCGGCGTCCCTGTTCGCCGGCAAGGACGTCGCGCAGGAGATGGTCGTCGAGGACGACCTGGCTCACGTGGTGGCGAGGTCGGGGTCGTTGGTGAGTGAGTCGACGAATGCCGCGTGCTCCTCACGACTGAGGAGGTCGCCCAAGAGGCGTTGCGCATCCCCGGCGGGGACGGTGAGCACACCGAAACCGAGGTCGATCACATCGACTGGTCCCCCCCCGTCGAGATGCCACCGATGGCGCACGGCAGCGGGCACCGACATCTGGCCTGAAGCTGACACGAGGAACTGCTGGATCGCTTCCATACGGACAGCGTACTTGGTAAGAAATAGCGGCCCACCAAGTATCCCCAAATGTTTGCCCCAGAAGGGCGCAGCCCCTGTCCCGGATCGCCGGCAGCCGGTCGCGTTATCTGAGCTCTCGGTTCAACGGGCGGAAGCGACTACAAGCGCGGTGGTGTGGCACGTCCGTGCGTGCGGAAACCTCCCCCGCTCGAGTAGATACCGAGGAGGCGCGGCCACAGTCGGACGATCTCCCGCAACGGTGGTCCGTGGGGCGCCCGGAGCTTCGACCGGACCTCAAGTTTCACGCAAGAGGCCCCGGAAAGTATTTCCTGTCGCGAGTCCTGGCTCGCGAAACCTCGGCGACAACGCAGCGAAGCTTCCAATGGCGTGACCGCAAGACCCCAGGTCAGCTACTTGATGTGCACCCCGGAGATGGCCCGGGCGATGATCAGCCGCTGGATCTCACTCGTACCCTCGAAGATGGTGTAGATCTTCGCGTCGCGGTGCCAACGCTCGACCGGGTGCTCGCGGATGTAGCCGTAGCCACCCATGATCTGGATGGCCTCATCGGTCACGTAGACAGCGGTCTCACCGGCGAAGAGCTTGGACATCGAGCCCTCGCCCGAGGTGAACTCCTTGCCGTTGCGACCCATCCACGATGCCCGCCAGACCAGCATCCTGGACGCATCGATGCGGGTCTTCATGTCGGCCAACTTGAAGGCGATCCCCTGGTTTTCGATGATGGCCCGCCCGAAGGCCTTGCGCTCCTTGGCGTATTCGAGCGAGTACTCGTAGGCGGCTCGGGCGATACCCAAGGCCTGGGCCCCGACCGTGGGACGGGATGCCTCGAAAGTCTTCATCGCCGCCTGGCTGGTCGAGCGCTTCCCCTCGCGGGCGCGGGCCAGCTTCTCGTCGAGCTTGTCCTTGCCGCCCAGCAGGCAGTGCCCGGGTATCCGGCAGTCGTCCATCACCACTTCGGCGGTGTGCGAGGCACGGATGCCCATCTTCAGGAACTTCTGGCCCTGGCGGATGCCCGGGGTGTTGGGCGGGACGATGAAGCTCGCCTGGCCCCTGGAGCCGAGCTCGGGGTCGACCGAGGCAACCACCACGTGGATGTCGGCGATGCCGCCGTTGGTGATCCACGTCTTGGTGCCATTGAGAACCCACTCGTCCTTGGCCTCGTCGTACACCGCCCGGGTGCGCAGCGACGACACGTCGGATCCGGCATCGGGCTCGGACACGCAGAAGGCGGCCAGTTGGATCTTCTCCGGTGTGCCGAAACACTGCGGACCCCACTCCATCAGTTGCTCCGGTGTGCCATTACCGGCGATGCCGGCCAGACCCAGGGTGCTCCCGAAGATGGCCAGTCCGATTCCGGCATCTCCCCAGGCCATCTCCTCGGCGGCGATGGGCATCAACAGCCCGCTCTCGTCGAAGAAGGCCTGGCTGATGAAGTCGAAGGAGTACAGCCCGATCCGGGCGGCCTCCTCGATGATCGGCCAGGGAGTCTCCTCACGCTCGTCCCACTCGTGGCCGGCAGGTCGGACAACGGTCTCCGCGAAGTCGTGGACCCACTTTTGGATCTGCAGTTGATCCTCGTTGAGGTCCAGTGAGAATTCAGCCATGGTGCCTTCCTCCGTTCTGGCCCGAGAGCCGTTCACGTCCGGGCCGCCGGTTGCGGTCGATCGGCCGCACCGTCCACCGTTCGTGTACTTCGGTGGTCAACTTCGTAGTTACTCAATAGTAACAAATAGAGAGGCCACCTGCCACCCACGGGGCGATGCGTTGGTCATGCAGCGGCCTGGCGCCGTCGAGGTGCGGCTTCGGGCGCCATCGGCGGAGGTTCCGTGACGCGGCGGCCGCCAACCGAGGGCGGTGCGCACCCGACCGCGACGCGTCGACGCGGCAGCAGGCAACCGGCCCGGGGGCAGCTGGCCCGGGGGAGTGCCGGCCCTAGGCGGGTTGGGCGAAGCGCACGTCCACCGCCTGGAGCCCCTTGGGGCCCTCCTGCAGGTCGAACTCCACTGCCTGGCCCTCCTCCAGCGAGCGGAACCCGCTCATCTGGATGTTGGAGTGGTGCACGAACACATCGGCCCCTCCATCCGGCTGAGAGATGAAGCCGAAGCCCTTCTCAGCGTTGAACCACTTGACTGTCCCGGAAGCCACGGTGGCGTTCCCCTTTCCTTCACACGCAGCGTGCACAGGGAATCCTCACGGGTGGCTGGCCCCCGACCCTCCCGGGCAGGTTCTTGCTTGCCCACCGATGGGGAATCTCTGACCTGAAAAACTAGCAGCACGATCCGCCGGATCAACAGTGGATCGGCCTCCTCGCACGGTGTTCACGCAGTGTTCACCGGCGGCGGCGGCCGTGTTCACCGGCGGCGGATGCGGGTGCCGTCGGGGCCGTCCTCGACAAGCCAGCCCGCCTGTTCCAGCTTCCCCCGCAGGGCGTCGGCCTCCGCCCAGTTCCGCTCGGCCCGCGCCTGGTCGCGCCGCTGGACCAACTCCGCGCTCGCCGGGTCGATCTCTCCGTCGGCCCCACGACGGAGGGGCAGCCCCAGCGCCGCGCACAACCACCCCGCGGTGCGTGCAGCGCGCAACGCCCCCGGCGAGTCGTTGGCGTCGGCGGAGGCGTTGGCCTGGCGCACCAGATCGAAGACGATGGCCAGGGCCCCGGGCGTGTCGAGGTCGTCGTCCATGCGCTGGCGGAAGCGTGCCACCGCGTCGGCGTCGACCCCCGCTCCGGCAGCGGACCCGGAGTCCACCACCGGGCCGTCGACCAGCGGATCGACGAGCTCGAAGCGACGGCCCAGTTCGTCCAGCCGGGCCAACCCGGCCTCGGCGTCGACGATGGTGTCCGGGGTGACCTCGATGGGCGAACGGTAGTGGGACCGCAGTACGAGCAGGCGATAGGCGCGGCCGTCGCTGCGGGCGAGCAGGTCCGACAGCGAGGTGAAATTGCCCAGCGACTTCGACATCTTCTCGCCGCCCACGGTGACCCAGCCGTTGTGCATCCAGTGGCGGGCGAACTCGCGTCCCGAGGCGACCGCCTGGGCCCGCTCGTTCTCGTGGTGAGGGAACATCAGGTCCAGCCCCCCGCCGTGGAGCTCGAAGCCATCGCCCAGCAGGTCGAGGGACATCACCACGCACTCGGTGTGCCACCCGGGTCGGCCCGCCCCCCAGGGAGCCTCCCACGAGGGCTCGCCTGGCTTCGCCTTCTTCCAGAGCACGAAGTCGAGGGGCGAACGCTTGTCCTCGTCGGCCTCCACCCGGGCACCGGCCCGCAACGACTCGAGGGGCTGACGGGCGAGCAGGCCGTAGCNNCCCACCACACCGCCTCGTTGGCCGCGGTGAATTCGGCGATCGGGATGCCCCGGTCGGCGGCCCGGTCGATGATCTTGTCCTCGATGTCGGTGATGTTGGAGACATAGGTCACGTCCAGCCCGGTGAAGAGGAGGTAGCGCCGGAGCACGTCGAAGACCAGTGAGAAGCGGCCGTGGCCCAGGTGGGGGATGCCGTCCACGGTGGGCCCGCAGACGTACAGGGAGACCTTGCCGGGCGTCCGCAGCCGCAGGGGGGCCACCTGTCCGGTGGCGGTGTCGTGGAGCGTGAGCACGCAGGGTACGGTAACCCGATCATGCCCGAGCAGACGAACGGATCCACGCCGGCGGCCAGCCGCCCGACCGGCATCCCTGACAAGCCCGGGCTCGAGGGACTCGAGGCCCGGTGGTCGGCCCGGTGGGAGGAGGACGGTACCTACGCCTTCGACCGCTCCGCCAACCGGAGCGAGGTGTTCTCCATCGACACCCCGCCGCCGACCGTGTCGGGATCCCTCCACATCGGCCACGTCTTCTCCTACACCCACACCGACGCGGTGGCCCGGTTCCACCGCATGCGCGGCCGGGCGGTGTTCTACCCGATGGGGTGGGACGACAACGGGCTCCCCACGGAGCGGAGGGTGCAGAACTACTTCGGCGTCCGCTGCGATCCGAGCCTCCCCTTCGACCCCGGGTTCGTGCCCCCGGAGACGCCGGGCAAGGAGCCGATCTCCGTGTCGCGGCCGAACTTCGTCGCCCTCTGCCATCAGCTGACCGCCGAGGACGAGCAGGTCTTCGAGCACCTGTGGCGCACCCTCGGCCTGTCAGTGGACTGGTCGCACACCTACGCCACCATCTCGGAGCGGGCCCAGCGGGTGTCCCAGCGCGGCTTCCTCCGGCTGGCCCACCGGGGCCAGGTGTCCCAGCACACGGCGCCCACCCTGTGGGACGTCGACTTCCGCACGGCGGTGTCCCAGGCCGAGCTGGAGGACCGGGAGCGCCCCGGTGCCTACCACCGCATCCGATTCCCCCGGACGGGAGCGGAAGGCTCCGTCGACATCGAGACCACCCGCCCCGAGCTCCTCCCGGCCTGCGTGGCCCTCGTCGCCCACCCCGACGACGAGCGCTACCGGCCCTTGTTCGGCACGTCGGTGAGCACCCCGCTCTTCGACATGCAGGTGCCCGTCGTGGCCCACGAGCTCGCCGATCCGGAAAAGGGGACGGGCATCGCCATGATCTGCACCTTCGGCGACACCACCGACGTGGTGTGGTGGCGGGAGCTGTCCCTGCCCACCCACACCGTGGTCGGCCGTGACGGCCGGCTGCTCCCCGTCGACTGGGGCGTCGAGGGCTGGGGATCGGACGCGCCCGACGTGGCGGCGGACGTCTACGACGAGCTGGTGGGCCGCACGGTGAAGCAGGCCCAGGCCCGCATCGTCGAGCTGTTGGCCGAGTCGGGCGCCCTCATCGGGGAGCCCCGCCCGATCACCCATCCGGTCAAGTTCTACGAGAAGGGGGAACGCCCCCTCGAGATCGTCTCGTCCCGCCAGTGGTTCGTCCGAACGCTCCCGCTCCGCGACCGCCTGCTGGCCCGTGGCGAGGAGCTGTCGTGGCACCCGCCCTACATGGCCCACCGCTTCCGGAGCTGGGTGGAGGGGCTCAACGCCGACTGGAACATCAGTCGGCAGCGGTTCTTCGGCGTTCCCTTTCCGGTGTGGTACCCGGTCGCCGACTCGGGAGAGGCCGTCTTCGACTCCCCCCTCTTCGCCTCCGAGGACCGGCTCCCCGTCGACCCGTCGACGGACGCGCCCGACGGCTACACCGAGGACCGGCGTGGCGTGCCCGGGGGATTCACCGGTGACCCCGACGTGATGGACACCTGGGCCACCTCGTCGCTCACCCCCCAGATCGCCGCCGGGTGGGAGGACGACCCCGACCTGTTCGCCCGGGTCTTCCCCATGGACCTGCGACCCCAGGCCCATGAGATCATCCGGACCTGGCTGTTCTCCACCGTGGTCCGCTCCGAGCTCGAGCACGACTCGCTGCCGTGGTCGGACGCGGCCATCTCCGGCTGGGTGCTCGACCCCGACCGCAAGAAGATGTCGAAATCGAAGGGGATGGTGGTCACACCGCTGCCCCTGCTGGAGCAGCACGGGGCCGACGCGGTGCGCTACTGGGCAGCGGGTGGACGACCGGGGACCGACACGGCCTTCGACGAGGGACAGATGAAGGTGGGCCGGCGCCTGGCCATCAAGGTGCTGAACGCTTCGCGGTTCGCTCTCGGGCGCCTGACCGATTCGGACGGCACCGTGGTCGCACCCGGCATCGAGGCGATCACCGCACCCATCGATCGCGACATGCTGGCCCGCCTGTCCGGCGTGGTCGACGAGGCCACCACGGCGTTCGAGGAGTACGACTACGCTCGGGCCCTCGAACGCACCGAGGCGTTCTTCTGGGCGTTCTGCGACGACTACCTCGAGCTGGTCAAGACACGGGCCTACGGGGATGCTGCACAGCCCGGACCGGCCTCGGCGCAGGCCGCGCTGGCGCTGGCACTTTCGGTCCTGCTCCGGCTCCTGGCCCCGATCCTCCCCTTCGTGACCGAAGAGGTGTGGTCGTGGTGGCAGGTGGGTTCGATCCACACCGCCCCGTGGCCCACGGCATCCGAGTTCGGCGCGCACGCGACTCCGACGGGCGGGAGCGAGTCGGCCCTCGACGTGGTCGCCCACGTCCTCGGCCTCATCCGGAGGACAAAGACCACGGCGAAGCGGTCGATGCGGTCACAGGTGGCCACGCTCACCGTCTCCGATACCCAGGAGCGCATCGCCGCCCTCCGTTCGGCCGAGGACGACCTCCGCGACGCCGGCGGCGTCCTGTCGTTGGTGACCCGGGTGGCCGACGAGCCCGACGTGGATGTGGTGCTGGCCGACGAAGCGTGAGGGCTCAAGCCAGGTAGACGCCGAGCGCGGCCTCCGCCATCTCCTCGGGGGTTCCCTGCTGCTCGATCCGGCCGTGCACCATGATGGCTGCCCGGCCGGCCACCGACAGTGCAGTGGTGACGAACTGCTCGACGAGGAGGATGGTCATCCCCTGCCCGGCCAGCGTGGCCACCAGCTCGTAGAGCTCGCCCACGACGAGCGGGGCGAGGCCCATCGACAGCTCGTCGAGCAGGAGCACCTTCGGCTCGGTGACCAGAGCCCGCGAGATGGCCAGCATCTGCTGCTCACCGCCCGACAACGTCCCGGCCATCTGCCGGCGCCGATCCTTCAGGCGGGGGAAGGTCTCGAACGTCCGGTCCTCGACCTCCTTGGTGCCGATGCCGCCGCGGTAGGTCCAGATCCGCAGGTTCTCCCGCACCGTGAGGTTGGGGAAGATCCCGCGTCCCTCGGGGATGGCACAGAGGCCGTTCCGCGCCAGCTTCTCCGGCGGGGCCTTCCCCACCGGCCTGTCGCCGATGAGCACCTCTCCCGAGGTCGGCCGCATCCGACCGCTGATCACCTTGAGCAGGGTCGACTTTCCGGCACCGTTGGGCCCGAGGAGGGCGAACACGCTCCCCGGCGGCACCACCAGGTCGACACCATGGAGGACCTCGATCCGTCCGTAGGCGGCCTTGACGTCCTTGACGGCGATGCCCGGCGGGAGCTCGAGCACCTTGCCTCCGCCGCCTCCGGCAGTCGTCGCCGTCTCCGCGCTCATCGCCCACCGCCAGGCTCGAACCCGGGGGCTCCGCCGGGGGGGCCATCGCGGCCCGAGGCCGCGGCGATGCGCTGGAGCTCGGCCTCCCCGGCGCGGACCGCCTCACGACCGGGCACCCCGTGGCCGACGAGGGTGCCACCCTCGGGCATCACGCCCAGGTAGGCGGCCTGCACCATCGGGTCACTCCGGATCTCCTCCGGCGTCCCCGCCGCGATGATGTCACCGAAGTCGAGCACGTAGATGTAGTCGCAGATCCCCATCACCAACTCCATGTCGTGCTCGACCAGGAGCACGGCCATCCCCCCGGCAGCGAGCCTGACCAGCAGGTCGGCCAGCGCCTGCGACTCGGCTTCGTCGAGCCCCGAGCCCGGTTCGTCGAGCAGCAGCAGCTTGGGCGCGATGGCCAGGGCCCGGGCCAGCTCCACCATTCGGGCCAGCCCGGTCGACATGGCGCTCGCCTGTTGCCGCCCCAGACCCGCGAGGCCGACGCCTTCGAGCAGCCGGTCAGAGGTGGCCACCGCCACCGATCCCGGGCCGCCGGACTCGCGGTCACCGACCCCGGCATCGTCGGGGAGGGCCGCTCGGCGCTTCCGGGGGAACGATCGGCCCAGGCGGCGCCACTCCCACCACTTGACGGCGGATTCCAACCCGACCTGCACGTTCTCGCCGGCCGTCAGCGAGCCGAACAGCTCCAGGCGCTGGAAGGTCCGGGCCAGCCCGAGTCGGGCCCGGCGGTGGGGCTTCATCGTGGTGACGTCGTTGTCGAACAGGTGCACCGAGCCGCGATCGGGTGACTGCAGGCCGCTGATCACGTTGAACAGAGTGGTCTTGCCTGCGCCGTTGGGTCCGATCAGGCCGGTGACCGTTCCGGGGAGGACCCGGAGGCTGACGTCCGTGAGAGCGGCCACTCCCCCGAAGTGCACCCCGACTTCGGAGACGGTCAGCGCCGCCGTGGCGGCGGCTTCCTCAGCCGGCAGCACGTGTCCCGCTCCCGATGATGGCGGCACTGCCGATCGAGGCAGCAGACTTCTCGCAGATCTCCACCGCACCCTGCTTGACCCACGGGAGGTGGAATTGGAACGCCTCGATGCCCAGGATCCCTCCTGCCGCCCTCCCGATCAAGATGATCCCGATGCCTGCGAAGAGGCCCAGACCGCTGGGCCAGAGCTGGTTGAGGACCACGTAGGTGAGGGCGGCGAGGAATGCACCCGACACGGTCCGGATGCTCCAGATGGTGACGAAGAGCACGAAGATGATGCCGGGGAAGATGTCGAAGTCCGAGGTGCCGACCGTCTGTTGCACCGTGCCGTACAGGGCGCCGGCCAGGCCAGCCATGCCGGCGGCAATGGCGAACACGGCCACCTTGGTGAACCCGATGTTGAGGCCGACGGTGGCATACGCTGCCGGCGAGTCGTTCAGCGCGACCAGCCGGCGGCCGAACAGGCTGCGCCGGATGGCCAGGACCATCCATGCAGCCAGGACGAAGAACACGGAGACCATCAGGAACTCGGCGGCGTCGCCACCGAACGAGAGGCCCGGCAGGACGATCCGACCGATGTTGACCCCGCCACTGCCGTAGATGTGGGTGTCGGTGAAGAAGCCGTTGGCCACCGCATCGGCAAAGGCGAAGGTGGCCAGGGCCAGGTAGAGGTCGCGGAGGCGGATGGTGGGGAGGGCGATGAGGGCGCCGACGGCGGCACAGACCGCGGTGGCGGCCACCAGCCCCAGCAGGGAGCCGCCGCCGGCCACCTTGCCCATCACGAAGGCACCGATGCCCATGAAGGAGAACTGGCACAGGGAGACCTGGCCGGAGTACCCGGTGACCAGTATCAGCGAGAGGCCGACGATGCCCAGCGTCATCACCACGCCACCCAGGGTCAGCACGGTGGTGCCCTTGAACTCGGTGTTGTCGAAGGCGAGGGCGGCCGCCACGGCTACGACGAAGAAGACGGCTCCGGCCACGAGCGACTCTGTGCCGCTGGGCACCCGCGGTGCCCGCATGGTGGTCAGCCGGCCCACCGCCCGCAACCGGACCGAGGGCAGCATGACCAGGGCGATGAACAAGAAGACCATTGGAAGCGCAACCGTCACGTCGGGCACGAAGCTCTGGGGCAGGTGGGGCAGCAGGTAGTTGACGACGTAGTTCTCGAGCAGGCCGATGCCGACGGCGGCGATGAAGGTCACCGCGATGTTCTTCAGCCGCCCGACGATGGCGGCCGCGTACCCGCTGACCACCAGCAGTGTCATGGCCTCGATGTTGAGGCCGGTCGTCTGGGTCGAGGCGAGGAGTACGCCGGCCAGGGCGGCCATCATGAATCCGAGGATCCATCCGTACTGGCTCATCCGGTTGGGGGAGGCCCCCGACATCGCCACCAGCTCGGGGTCGTCGACCACGGCCCGCAGGGCGTAGCCGGTCCGGGTCCCGTAGAAGAGGGCCCGCAGTCCGATGGCCACGGCGATGGCCACGCCGATGATCAGCACGTACTGGTACTCGATGTTGATGCCCACCAGGCGGAACTGGCCGTTGATCATGTAGCCCACCGTCCGCTGGGTGCTCGGGCTCCAGATGATGGCGGCGAGCCCGGTGAGGATCACCATCAGACCCAGCGTGACCATCACCGGCCGCTCGGCTGATGCCCCGTGCAGCCGGCGCATCAGCACCCGCTCGACGAATGCGCCGGCGATCGACGCTCCGAGGATCAAGATGATGACGAGTGCCACCAGGACCGGAACGTGGTGAGCCGTGACCAGCTCCCAGTAGCCGAAGGCCGCGATCATCCCGACCGCCCCTTGGGCGAAGTTGAACACCCCCGAAGTGGTGTACGTGACGACCAGCCCGGTGGCAGCGATGGCGTAGCCGGAACCGAGCATGATCCCGAACACGGTGTACTGGAGAAAGTTGCTCACCGCTCGGCCCTCATCCCCCCTCAGTCATGTTGCGTGCCTCCGAAGTCGCTCGGTTCGTTCAGGTGCCCGGCTGCGTCACATACGAGTAGTTGCAGCGGTACCCGTTGGTACTGCTGTTCACCGGCGGGTCGTCGACGCGCTGGAAGTCCCCGTTGACCACCTGGGCCTCGAGGTAGCAGTTGCTGGTCGACTTGGCCGCGGGGTCGGTCGGGGCGACGATGTGGTCCCCGTCGAACTCGGTGGTCTTGGAGAGTGCCTGCAGCAGGGAGCCCCGGCTCGGGTCGGAACCGGCGTTCTTCAGGGCCTGGGCGAAGAGCTCCGCCGACAACCAGCCGTACAGGGTGAACAGGTCGGTCTGGAACCCGGGGGAAGCCACGTTGACCCAGTGGAGAAAGGTCCCGACGGCCGGGATGGCCGTCGCGTCCTGGCCCAGGTAGAGCGACGAGTTCTGGGAGAGGTAGTCCCCGTTGACGGCCGAGGGACCACCGGAGGCCGCCACCAGAGTGTCCGAGTAGGTCGCCGCCCCCAGCACCACCTGGGGATGGAAGTTCTGCTGGTTGAGCGCCTTCAGCACCGAGGACGCATAGTTCGCCGGCATCTGGTCGATGAAGAGGATCTTCACCCCGAGGTCCTTCATCTGGATGACGTTCTGGGTGAAGTCGCCCTGGGTGACCGCGTAGGTGTCGTCGTAGATCAACTTGTAGCCGACCTTCTCCATCACGTACTTCTCGCCGTCCCAAGTGGCGGCGGCAGACGGCTCGTCGGCCACCAGCGAGCCGACCGCGGAGATGTCCTGGGGGAACTTCTGCTTGAAGTACTGCATCGGACCCTCTTGCCAGCCGTCGTTCAGCGGAACCGGGCTGAACACGTTGGGCAGCTTGTTGGTGGCACTGTCGAGGACCTGCGACACGTCGGGCATTCCGGGGTTCTGGGCAAGGAGCGCGCCGCCGAAACTGTCCTCGAGGGAGAAGTTGCCGACCATGGCGAAGTCGTTGCTGATGGCGTTCTGCGTGGCCTGCTTGTTCCCCGCGCCGGTGAAGTTGTCGTCCCCGGCGTCGACCGTGATCTTCCTGCCGTTGACCCCCCCGGTCGAGTTGACGTAGTCGGTGTAGGCCTGGACCCCGACGCCGGCGCCCTTGAACAAGCCACCGGTCAGCGTGGACACGTTGGCCACGTTGACGGACGTGGAGGTGATGCCGGTGTGGTCGCTCATGGCGCTGGCCGGGATCGGCGACCCGCCGGAACCTCCCCCCGACGTCGTGGTGGTCGACGACGAGTTGGTGGAGCTGCAGGCGACGGCGGTCAACGCGACAAGCACAACCGTGCCGAGTGCGGCCGTACGCGTCCTCCACGATGCAGCGATCAAGTCTCCCCCTTGTATCCGTAGGTGATGCCTGCAGGTACCGTCCCCGGCTGGCCCCGGCCAACCCGAATATGTGACTCTACGTCAGAAACTCGGGTGCGTGTCCAGCACTATCGGTCCGGGTCGGTCAATTCCGGCGGCAGGGTCCCGGCGGGGGGGGCGGCCCCGAGATTCAACCCCTGGCCAGGGGTCCGGCACCTCATCCCCTCGAGGAAACGGACCACTCCCATCGTCGTGTGGCGGGACCGGATCGTCACCAGGATTTCGAACGCGTGCTGGGCCCGGGGCAGCTCGACGTAGGCCACCGGCGCCTCGGAGATCGATCGGAGACGCTCCACGAACCGCCTGGCCACCCTGAGCGGGACAAGGGTGTCGTTGACTCCGGCCAGGACGAACATCGGCGGGGCGGCGGCCGTGATCCGCCGGTCGGGCGACGCCAGTTCGAACAGGTCCCGGTTGTCGGAGACCGTGGTCTTCATCACCCTGCGCTGGAGCAGGTCCACCAGCCCCGGTCCGTAGGCGCCCGACGCGTCCGGATCACCGGTCACGTCGTAGACGCCGTAGAAGGGGACGCAGGCGTCGACCGAGGTGTCGGCGTCCTCGAATCCGGGTTGCCACTCCGGCTCGTTGGGCGTGAGGGCGAGCAGCGAGGACAGGTGGCCCCCGGCCGACCCACCGGAGACGGCGATGAACGAGGGGTCGCCCCCGTACTCGCCGATGTGCTGCCGCACCCATGCCACCGACCGCTTGCAGTCGACCAGGTGGGCCGGCCAGGAGGCCCGCGGGCTCAGCCGGTAGTTGATGGACACGCACACCCAACCGCGGCTGACCAGCTCGTGCATCATCGGCACGCCCTGCTCCCGCTTGTCCCCGATGATCCAGGCCCCGCCGTGGATGTAGACCATGATCGGCGCACCGTCGGGGACCGGGTCGCGTCGCGTGAGGATGTCGAGCTTGTGGCGGTAGTTGCCGTCACCCCAGTAGTCGATGCTCCGAACCCGCCTGATGGACCGGAAGCGGAACGGGACGGCGATGACCAGCCTCCACCAGTGGGTCCACACCGGGGTCGGGTCCGGCCCGTCCGCACCGATCGCACCACCGGTCGCCGTGTCGAGCGCCTCGTCGACCAGGGCCTTGGAGCGATGGGCGGCAACGGCCAGGCCGGCCAGGCCGGCCCAGGAGCCCACAGCGATGGCCAGGCCCACCCAGCCGGGCCAGGTCCGCAGTGCGCCGACCACCGCGAAGAGGACCGCCAGTGCCACCCACACGACGCACGTCTGGATCGGCACCTCCCCCAGGACCCACCCCAGGACGAAGCTGACCACCGTCAGCGGTTCGCGGCGTGCCGGTACGTAGACGTTGACCACGAGGAGCGCGCCGACAATGCTGACTGCAAGGAACACCCATGGCACGCCTCCATGAAACACCGTCCGGCGACGGAACGTGAAACCGGCTGACCGCCGGCGGGGGCAGGTCGGACGGCTGGAGTAGACCATGGATCCAGGGGGACGGCAGTGAAGGGACCGGCATGGAACGACTGAGCGGACTCGATGCCAGCTTCCTCTACCTCGAGACCCGATCGCTGCACATGCACGTGGCCATGACCACGATCTTCGATCCGTCGACCGTCCCGGGCGGCTACTCCTTCACGAAGATGCAGGCGCTGATCGCTTCCCGGACCCACAGCGCCCCGGTATTCCGGCGGCGCCTGGTGGAGGTGCCGTTCCGACTCGGCCACCCGGTGTGGGTTGACGACCTCGACTTCGACATCGACTACCACGTGCGGCGGGCGGCAGTGCCGAGCCCGGGGGGCTACCTCGAGTTGGGCGACCTGGCCGGTGAGATCACCGGGCATCAGCTCGACCGGTCGAGGCCGCTCTGGGAGATCTGGATCGTCGAAGGACTGGCCGGCGGCCGGATCGGCCTCATCGCCAAGATGCACCATTCGACGGTGGACGGGGTGTCCGGAGCGGAGCTCCTCTCCGTGCTCTTCGACCTGGAACCCGACCCCGCAGCCACTCCCCCGCCCCCGGAGCGCCCGGTGGACACCCGAATCCCGTCCGGCCTCGAGCTGATGGGTGAAGCCGTCGTGGCCCGGACCTTCCGGCCGTTCGAGATGACCCTGGACCTCCTGCGCACCAGCCAACGGCTGCTCAATGTCCGGAGGGTCCGCAACGAGCCACAGCACCGGGCGGCCCATTCGAAGGCGGCACTGCCCCTGTCGGCCCCTCGGACGTCGTTCAATTCGGCGTTGACCAGGCGGCGGAAGGTGGCGCTGACCGCCATCGGGCTCGACGACGTCAAGCGGCTGAAGAACGCCACCGGAACCACCGTCAACGACGTCATCCTCGCCGTGTGCACCGGCGCCCTGCGCACCTTCCTGCTGGCTGGCCACGAGCTCCCGGACAAGCCACTGGTGGCAGTGGTCCCGGTGTCGGTGCGCCCCGAGAACGGCGCCCCGCGCGGCTCCAACCAGGTGTCGTCGATGTTCGTGCAGCTTCCGGCCAATCTCCACGATCCCATCGACCGCCTGATGGCCATCCGGGAGGGGACCAAGGGCGCCAAGGAGGAGCTCAACGCCCTCGGGGCCGACCTGTTGCAGAACTGGGCGGAGTACGCAACGCCCAACGTCTTTGCCAGCGCGGCCCGGCTCTACAGCCGGATGCGGCTGGCCGACCGGCACCGGCCCATCGCCAACCTGGTCATCTCCAACGTCCCCGGCCCCGACTTCCCCCTGTACCTGGGAGGAGCGGAGCTGGTCGCCGGCTTCCCCCTCGGCCCGGTGATGGACGGAATGGGGGTCAACATCACCATCATGAGCTATCGGAGGGTCCTCTACTGGGGGATCATCGCCTGCCCAGAGACGATGCCGCGGGTGTGGGACCTGGCTGCGGCCGTCCCGGTGGCACTGGATGAGCTCCTCGAGGCGGCCAGGGAGGGGCCGGCCACCTACCGGTCCGAGGAGGCCGCCACGGCCTGTGCCTCCTCCCCCGGCCCGGCCCGGCCCGTCGCCTGACGCTCCGGCCTACGACGCCGATACCGGTTCAGGGCGCCGCGGCGACGGTCATCGACGTCGCACCTGTGCACACCGGAATCGCCCGGCCGAAGGCCTCGGTCCCGGGCGTGTAGGGAACCACCGAATCGAAGCCGTCGACTACGAAGGCACCGGTCCGGCCCGGGCCGAGCACGATGTCGGTCGGGTGCTCGGTGCCGGAGTCGGCCCCGCCCCCGTGTCGCTGCGGCAACAGCACCGGCTGGCCGGGGGTTGCGAAGGTGGCCACGGCGACGGGATTGAGCCAGTCGTTGGCCGAGTCGACCACCATCAACTGGGCACCGTCCGAGGTCACCGCCAGCGCTGCCGGGTCCGAGATGCCGAACCGGTCGAACCCGGTGGCGGGCAGCGTCGTGCCGGTGGCCGTGGCAATGGGCAGCACACGCCCACCGAAGTCCACGCCCCCCTGGCCCACCACGTAGACGGTGCTCCCGTTGCCGGTGATGGCGATCCCGTGGGGCGAGTAGACCGAGGAGACCGCCAGCCCGGTCGGGATGAGGGTGCCGGCGCTGGCGTCGGCGGTGTCCACCGGAACGACGCCCCCGGGCACCAGTGCGTACAGCGTGGTGTTGACCGGGTCGAGGGCGAGCCCGAAGATCGTACGCCCGGCACCGAGGTCGAGCGGTGTGCCGATGTCGTGGGTGACCGCGTCGACCGGCACGATGGTGGAGCCGCTGGCCGCCAGGATGGTCCGGTCGTTGTGCATCAGCACTACGGCATGGGTGGCACCCTGGCCGGGGATGACGATGGGTGCAAGCGCCCGTTGGGTCACGAGATTGATGGGGACGACCACGTCGTGCACCCCGCCGGCCGAGGCCTGCGAGCCGGCCGCGGCACCAACAGTGGGTGCGGTCGACGACGACGTGGCGGAGTTGGGGCTTCCGGTGGTGGACGTGGACGCACCGGTGGTGGACGTGGACGCACCGGTGGTGGACGTGGACGCACCAGTGGTGGAGGTGGACGCACCGGTGGTGGACGTGGACGCACCGGTGGCGGGAGCCGACGGGCGGGGCACCCCGCTGGTGGTCACCACGTAGGCCCACCGGCCATCGGGCGAGGTGGTGATGGCGAAGTCCCCGAGGGGAGGGGTTCCGGTGACCGGGAGTGGGATCGGGGCCTCGGCTGTATGGGTGGTCAGCTCCACTGGAGTGACCGCGGTGGGGCACGCCACGTACCCCACGGGACCGGGCGGGGCCAGTGAGGAGTCCCGTGCCGGAGCCACCTTGGGCTGGGCGAAGAGCGAGCAGCCCGACAGTGCCGCGGCAGCCAGCACCAGAGCCGGGACCAATCGGCGCGGGCACACCCGCGCCCTGCTCGGAGGTGGGGTCGCGGCCATAACTGGTGACGACCCTACTGGGACAGACTCGCCCCGTTCACTCGGGGCGAGTCTGTCGTCCGGCGAGGGCAGCCGCCGATTCAGTGATGCTCGAAGCTCGGGGCGCCGTCGACTCCGAAGGCCATCTCGTCGACGTAGCACCACCACCACTCCTCACCCGGTTCGAACGACTGGATCAGGGGATGGCCGGTCTCCTCGAAGTGGCCGGTGGCGTGCCGGCCCGGTGAGCTGTCGCAACAGCCCACATGGCCGCAGATCATGCACACCCGGAGGTGCACCCACCTCCCCCCGGTGCGCAGGCACTCTTCGCAGCCGTCCGAGGAGGGCTCGACCTCCTGCACCTGGGCCAGATGGTTGCAGAACTCCTCGGCATCGGTCATGGCGCCTCCTCGCGTCGGCCCGCAGGCGTGGCCCTGAGCGTACCGGTGGGCCCGGCCTGCCCGGCCAGGATCGCCCCCAACGCCGCGTCGGTTGGCGTGGCCTCGAGCCCGAACACACGGGTGAACGCCGAGGAGTCGAGGACGAACGGCCGGTCGAACTGGTAGAGGGTCTCCTTCAGCCCGCGCGTCTCGGGCGAGAAGAGGCCCGCCAGTCTGAGGCCCACCGCTGGCACCGGCACCACCCGAGGAGCCGGCAACCCGGCCACTTCGCACAGGCGGGAGGCCAGCTGCCGTTGGCTGCACGGAGCGGCGGTGGGAACGTGCCAGGGCTTCCCCCAGGCGCGCTCGTCGGTCCCGAGGACGGCCAGGGCACGGCCTACGTCGGGCACGTAGGTCCAGCTGTGCGGGGCATCCGGGTCTCCCACCACCCGGACCTTCTTGCCGGCCAACAGCCGGCCCACGTTGCGGCCGAAGTGGCTGTCGACCACCCCGAGGCCGTAGAAGTCCGACGCCCGGGCCTCGGTGGCCCGAACCCGCCCGGCCCGGTGGGCAGCCAGGGCGTCGGTCCACATGGCCGCCCGCACCCTGCCCTTGGTCCCGGTCGAGGCCAGCGGGTCGCTCTCTGCCATCGGATGGTCGAGGGGACCGTACCCGTAGAGATTGCTCATGGTCACCAGCACCGCACCCGTGTTCGAGGCCACCGAGAGCATCGAGGAGGCCATCGGGGGCCACAGCTCAGGCCAGCGGTGGTACGGCGGGTTGGCGCAGTTGTAAAGGGCCTCCGCTCCACCCGACAGGTGGGCCAGCGCGACCGGGTCGGACACGTCCCCGGCGAGGCGCTCGACGCCGGTGTGGACCGGACCGGACCCCGACCTGGTGATCATCTTGACGTGGTGGCCCCGCTGCACCAGCTCGAGTGCGGTGGAGGTACCGATCGGCCCTGCCCCGACGATGACATGGGTTCCCATAGCCGTTCCTTTCTGTGAGCACTGCACTTGTACGTGATCAGTATTCACCATCATGAGTGCCAAATCAAGAGCAGTGCTCATCTATTGATGCATCGCTCTCGATCTGCCAGACTGATGGCATGCCCGCCTCCACCGGACTACGAGCCAGGGTCCGGGCGGAACTGACCGCCGAGATCAAGGACGAGGCCCGCCGCCAGCTGGCCGAGTCGGGGGCCTCCGGCCTCTCACTCCGAGCGATCACCCGAGCGCTCGGGATGGCGTCGTCGGGCATCTACCGCTACTTCCCGAGCCGCGACGACCTCCTCACCGCCCTGATCGTCGACGCCTACGACTCCCTCGGGACCGTGGCCGAGGAGGCCGACGCCCGCTGCACCCGCGACGACTTCGGCTCCCGCTGGGCCGCCGTCGGCCGAGCCATCCGGGGATGGGCCCGCTCGCACCCCCAAGAGTACGCCCTGGTCTACGGATCACCGGTGCCCGGCTACCGGGCGCCCCAGGACACCATCGGGCCGGCCAGCCGGGTGACGTCGGTTCTGGCCGGCATTGTCAACGAGGCGTCGCGGGAGGGCGCCCTCCGTGTCGGCCTGACGCCTCCCGGACTTCCCCCTCTGCCGGCCCATGTCGCGGCCGAGGCGCGCCGACTGGCAGAGGTGGCCTTTCCCGGCACCCCCGACGAGACTGTCATCCGGGCCATCGAGGCCTGGACCCAGCTGTTCGGGATGGTGAGCTTCGAGCTGTTCGGGCACCTCGAGGGGGTGATCACCGACCCGGCCCCGATCTTCGATCGGGCCCTGCTCGAGATGGGGACCCACGTCGGCCTGCCGGCACCCCGCACCGGCACCCCCTCGTCCGGGCCGGCGATCCCCTTCCCGGAATCCGGTGTCGGGTGACCGGGCCTCCCGGAGGGATCCTCGCCCTCGATGCCGCTCCCGACGCCGCGGCGATTCCCCATGGCCTCGGCGGTGCGCTGGCCCCGGCCCGGAGCACCCGGCGGGCCCGGTCGCTCGCCTCAGTGCGGTGAGGAGGGTACCCCGATTGCCCGGACCGCCAGCGGGACGGGCAACGCACCGGAGCGGGCCAGTGAGTCGTGGAAGACCTGGAGGGACCCCCCGGCGGCCAGCCAGTCGTCCCGGGCCCGCTCGATGGCCATGGCCCCGGTGAGGTAGGCCGACGCCTGGGTCGGCCATGCGCAGTACCGGGCAACCTCCGAACGGGCCGTGGGCAGTGGCACCGCCACCTTCTCGTGCATGAAGGCGACCGCCTCGTCGAAGGACATCTCGCCGGTGTGCAACGAGGTGTCGACGACGATGCGGGCGGCCCGCAGGAGGCGGGCCTCCAGCTGGCCGAGCCCCCCCTCCGGGGAGAAGAAGCCGGCGTCACGCATCATCCCCTCGGTGTAGAGCGCCCATCCCTCGACGAAGTAGGTCGACGTGAAGATGCGCCGGACGGGGCGGGCCTCCTTCATGGTCATCAGGTGCCAGTGGTGGCCCGGATAGGCCTCGTGCACGGCGGTGGTGGGGATCGCGTAGGCGGCATTGCTCTCGAGGAGGCCGGCGACCTCGTCAGCGTCGCCGCCGTCGACCGGATAGGGCACGAAGAAGTAGCCGTCCTTGGACGGCCGGAACATGGGCGGCGAGACGTAGCAGGCGACGGCCAGGGTGGCCCGCACCGCCGCGGGAGCCGGCACGACGTGGCAGTGCTCGTCGGGGGGGTTGGTCACCAGCCCGTGGTCGGTCATGAACTTCCGGGCGTCGCGGCAGGCGACCTCGTACTCCGCCCTCATCCCGTCGATGGTCGACGCGTGCACCTGTTGCAGGCGGTGGACGACCGCGGGCCACCCGTCGGAGCCGCCGGCGATGAGCGACGCCACCTGGTCCATCTCGCCCGCCACCCGGTGGAACTCGTCCCAGCCCTGACGCTTCAGCGCCCGCAGGTCGGTGTCGAGGAGCTCCCCTTTACGGAGGACCTCGTTGTAGCGCTCCTCGCCCAGGACGTAGGTACCGGTGCAGCCGGGGGCAAGCCGGCCGAGGAAGGCGGCACACCGCTCATAGGCGCGGGCCGCGACCTCGCCGGCGGCGGCCAGCCGGTCCTGATTGGCGGGATCGGTGGCCAACCGGGCCACCTCGTCACGGGCGAACCCGATGTTCGCCGTGCACTCACCGAGGCTCCGCTCGACGATCAGCCGGTCGGCCAGGGTGGGGTCGAGGTTCTTCTCCGCCTCGTCGAGCACCGCACCGATCCCCTCGAGCCGATCGACGGCGGCGGCGGTCAGTTCGTCCTCGGGGCGCAGGCCCTGCAGGAACAGCTCGGTGACGCCGGTCTCGAGGTACCCCTCGGGTGAGCGTTTCCACTCCTGCCAGTCCGCCAGGGCCAACCGCTGCCCGAGCGTGGCGATGACCAGTGCCTGGTCGATCTGCTCCTCGGGATCGAGCGCGTCGGCGTCGAAACCCTCGAAGCGGTCCAGCCAGCGGCGGTCCCCCGACCGGCGACGCTCGAACCCGGCCGCGGACAGATCGTCGAGGCGGTGGTCGAACTCGTCGCAGCCGAGGACGGAGGCCATCCGGGGCGATTCCTCCAACTCCCGGGCGATCAACTCTCCGACGGCGTGTCCGAACGTTTCGGGAGCAGGCTGCACCGCCCGCAGTATAGGAACGCTCGGGAGTCCGGTCCTCATGTGACGGCATTCACGATGTGACTTTCGACCCTGCCACCTACGTTGCTCCCTCCCTACGATGGATTGCACATGGAGGCAACCCCCGCGGTGAGCCGATGAGCTCCACATCCAGGAGCCCCGCTTCCAGGGGCACCACGTCCAGGCGGACCCCTCCCATCGACCCCCGGCTGTTGCGTTACACCCGGTCGACCAGGCGGTACCTCGAGTTGTCCGTCGTCCTCGGTGTCGTCACCGCTGGGCTGGTGGCCGCGCAGGCGTGGTTCTTGGCCACCACGGTTGCCGAAGCGTTCATCGAGCACCGGGGGCTCGCCCAGCTCACCACGCCGCTGGTCCTCCTCCTGTGCGCCATCGTGGGCCGGGCGCTCGTCGTCTGGTGGTCCGAGCGGGCGGCGAACCGCGCCTCGGCGTCGGCGAAGTCCGACCTTCGCAACGCGCTCATGCAGCACACAGCGCTCCTGGGCGACCGCGGGCTCGAAGGCGTCAACGGCGCTGGCATCGCCGTGCTGGCCACCAAGGGCATCGACGCGCTCGACTCCTACTTCTCGCGGTACCTGCCCCAGGTGTTCCTGGCAGTGATCGTTCCGGTGACCGTGATCGTGATCGTCGCCGGAAACGACTGGATCTCCGCGGTGATCATCGCCCTCACCGTCCCGCTCATCCCCATCTTCATGGCGCTCGTGGGTGCGTCCACGCGGGAGCACACGGAACGTCAGCTCCTCACCCTCCAGCGCCTGGCCGGACACTTCCTCGACGTGGTCACCGGTCTGCCCACCCTCAAAGTGTTCGGTCGGGCCAAGGCGCAGGCCGCGGCGATCGAAGAGGTCACCGACGAGTACAGGGAGGCGACGATGGCCACGCTGCGCATCTCGTTCCTCTCCTCGTTGATCCTGGAACTGTTGGCCACCATCTCGGTGGCGCTGGTCGCCGTGGCGGTCGGCCTGCGACTGCTGGGCGGGCACCTCGACTACCGCACGGCCCTCTTCGTCCTGGTGCTGGCCCCCGAGGCCTACTTCCCCCTGCGCCAGCTGGGCCTGCACTACCACGCCAGTGCCGACGGGATGGAGGCGGCCGAACGGGTCTTCGAGGTCCTCGAGCGGCCCACGGCTCCCCGGGGCACCGACCGATCGGTGCCCGATCCCCGGACGTATGCCATCTCCATCGAATCGCTGGAGGTCGTCTACCCGGGACGGCGAGTTCCCGCCCTCAGCGNNTCCGTCCAGGTGGGAGGAGTCGACCTGGCAGCGCTGGACCCGGATGCCTGGCGGTCGCACCTGGCGTGGGTCCCCCAGCGGCCCCATCTCTTCGCCGCGTCGATCGCCGACAACGTCCGGCTGGGCCGACCCGACGCCAGCGACGAGGAGGTCCGGAGGGCGATCAGCGATGCCAACCTCGACGACGTGGTCGGACGGCTTGCGGACGGCCTCGCGACCCTGCTGGGCGAACGGGGAGCGGGGCTGTCCCAGGGCGAGCGCCAGCGGATCGCCCTGGCGCGGGCCTTCGTCCGCGATGCGCCGTTGCTGCTCCTCGACGAACCCACGGCAAGCCTCGACGGCAAGACCGAGGAGGCGGTGCTCGAGGCGGTGCACCGGCTGATGATCGGGCGCACCGTGCTTCTGGTGACCCACCGGCCGGCACTGCTCGGCCTGGCGGATCAGATCGTGTCCATGGACCGCGAGGCGGTGCCGTCATGACCGCGTCGAACCCACCCGCCGAGACGGCGGTCGAGCCCGGGCCGCCGGCACCCATCGGTCGCACCCTGGGGATCGCCCGCCCCGCCGCACGCCGCCTGGTGCTGGCATCCCTCCTCGGCGCGGGAGCGGTCGGAGCGGCCATCGGGCTGATGGCCACGGCGGCCTGGCTGCTGTCCCGTGCGGCGCAGCATCCGTCGGAGTCCGCCCTGGCCGTGGCCATCGTGTTGGTCCAGTTCTTCGGCCTCTCCCGGGGCTTCCTCCGCTACGGCGAGCGTCTGGTCGGCCACGACGCTGCGTTCCGCGTGCTGGCCGTCCAGCGGGTCCGCATCTACAAGAACCTCGAGCGCCTGGCCCCGGCCGGACTCCCGGCGTTCCGCAGCGGCGACCTGCTGTCCCGGCTGGTCGCCGACGTGGACTCGCTGCAGGAGCTGATCCTCCGGGTCATCCCACCCTTCGCCATCGCCGTCCTGGTGGGGACGGCCACGGTCGGGCTGGTCTGGGCCCTCCTGCCCGCGGCGGGGCTGGTGCTGGCGGCCACCCTGTTGGCCTCGGCCACCATCGTGCCGTGGCTGACCGGGACCCTGGCCCGCAGGAGCGAGTCCAACCAGGCCGCACTGCGGGGTGAGTTGACGGCATCGGTGGTCGACCTGATCGAGGGGGCGTCGGAGCTCGCCGTCTACGGCGCCACCGAAGCCCAGCTCGCACGCATCTCCACCGATGACCGGGAGCTGACGGCCGTGGCAACCTCGTCGGCGGCGACCGCCGGCATCGGGCTCGGCCTGACCACCCTGCTGTCGGGCCTCGCCGCCTGGGGCATCCTCGTCGTGGGCGTACCCGCCGTCCACTCCGGGCGGCTCGGCGGCGTGTGGCTCGCGGTCGTCGCCCTCATCCCCCTCGCCGCCTTCGAGCTGGTGTCGGGCCTGCCCGCCGCCACCCAGACCCTCCAACGTGCCCGTCGGACCGCGGCACGCCTGTTCGCCATCATCGACGTGCCGGATCCCGTGCCCGAGGCAGTCCACACCGTGGAGACCCCCGCCCCGCCGGTCGACCTCGAGGTCCGGGCCCTGTGGGCAGGCTATCCGGGGGCGCCCCATCCCGTGCTGCGCGGCATCGACCTGAGCCTGCCCACGGGCAGGAGGGTCGCCATCGTCGGACCGAGCGGAGCCGGCAAGTCGACCCTGGCCGCGGTGCTCCTCGGGTTCCTCCCCATCGAGGCCGGGAGCGTCCGGCTGAACGGGACCTCCACCGCCCAGCTGTCCGGGGACGACCTGCGCACGCTCGTCGGCCTCGTCGGGCAGGACGCACATCTCTTCGATACCTCGGTGGCCGAGAACCTGCGCATCGGCCGCCGCGCCGCCACCGATGCCGACCTGCGCGAGGTCATCGGCCGGGTCGGGCTCGGCACGTGGCTGGAGAGCCTGCCGTCCGGCCTCGCCACCCAGGTCGGACGATTCGGGGCCCGGGTCTCCGGCGGCCAGCGCCAACGACTTGCTGTCGCTCGTGCGCTTCTGGCGGACTTCCCCGTCCTCGTCCTGGACGAGCCCGCCGAGCACCTCGACCTGGACGCGGCCGACGCACTGACCGCCGACCTACTTGCGGTGACCGAGGGACGGTCCACCGTGCTGATCACCCACCGGCTGGCCGGGCTCGAGAACGTCGACGAGATCCTGGTCGTGATCGGCGGCCGCGTCGCCGAGCGGGGAAGCCATGTCGAGCTGCTCGAGTGCGGTGCGAGCTACGCGGCGCTGTGGTGGAACGAGGCAAATGCGGAACGAGGAGCGAAGGAGCTGTTGAACATGCGATTGACCGATGAATCACCCAGAGCGGGTTCTCCGGAAATGTGCGCCGGTGACCACATCAGCGTGAGGAGCGTCGCACAATGAGCACCGACCTGGCTCGGTGGCAGTTCGCCACCACCTCCATCTACCACTTCCTGTTCGTGCCGGTCACCATCGGCCTCTCCTTCCTGGTGGCCCTCCTCCAGACCACCTGGTACAAGAACGACAACCCCACCTACAAACGGCTCACCAAGTTCTTCGGGACCCTCCTCCTGATCAACGTGGCCATCGGCGTGGTCACCGGCCTCGTGCAGGAGTTCGAGTTCGGCATGAACTGGTCCGCGTACTCCCGGGAGGTCGGCAACATCTTCGGCGGCCCGCTGGCCATGGAGGGGTTGCTGGCCTTCTTCCTCGAGTCCACCTTCCTCGGACTGTGGATCTTCGGCTGGGACCGCCTGTCGAAGAAGGCCCACCTCACCTGCATCTGGCTGGTCGCCTTCGCCACCATCATCTCGGCGGCGTTCATCATGGCGGCCAACTCGTGGATGCAGCACCCGGTGGGCTACGTATTGAACGCACAGCACCAACCGGTGTTGAACAACATCTTCGCCCTGTTCACCAGCCCCGAGTTCCTGTGGAGCTACGTCCACGTCCTGCTGGCTTCGCTGGTGACCGGATCGCTGGTCATGCTGGCCGTGTCGGCCTGGCAGATCCGCAAGAAGCGCGACGTGGACGCCTTCCGTCGGACGGCGACGGTGTCCACGATCGTCCTCATCCCCGCGCTCATCCTGGCTCTCTTCGTGGGCAGTGAGCTCGGCGTCGTCGAGGGCACCTACCAGCCGATGAAGATCGCCGCAGCCGAGGCCCAGTGGAACACCTGCAACTCGCACTGCTCCTTCTCGGCCCTCCAGATCGGTGGTGGCACCAACGACCAGAACCCGACCAAGATCCTCGAGATCCCGTCCCTGCTGTCGCTGCTGGCCACCAACCACCTCAACGGCCAGGTGCAGGGGATCAACCAGCTCCAGGCGCAGTACGTGAAGGAGTACGGGCCCGGCAACTACGTGCCCAACGTCTTCATCCAGTACTGGTCCATGAGGGTGATGGCCTACCTTGCCGCGGTGATGCTCCTCTTCTCGCTATGGGGGGCGTGGCTGCTCCGCAAGCACCGGTTGGCCGATTCGAAATGGTACCTCCGGATCGCCCCGTGGGCGGTGGCGGCACCGTTCCTGATGAACACCGCCGGATGGATGCTGGCTGAGAACGGCCGCCAGCCGTGGATCGTCCAGGGCCTCCTGAAGACCGTCAACGGGGTGTCGCCCAATGTCACCTCCGCCGAGATCTGGATCTCCCTCATCGTCTTCGTGCTGATCTACATCGTCCTGGGTGCCGCCGACGCCTTCTTGATGATCCACTACGGACGCAAGGAGCTCGGCGACGGTTCGGACGACGAGGGCGGCGGAACGTCCGGTCCCCCGGTGGACGGTTCCGAATACGCGCACGATTCAGAGTCCGACCAGTCAGAGCGCGTGCCCGCGCTCATCTACTAGGAGGTCATGATGCATCTGAGTACCCTGTGGTTCCTGATTGACGGCATCTTCTGGATCGGCTTCTTCATCCTGGAGGGCTTCGACTTCGGCGTGGGCATGCTCCACTCGTTCGTCGCCAAGGACGACACCGAGCGCAGGATCGCGGTCAACTCCATCGGCCCCCTCTGGGACGGTAACGAGGTCTGGCTGATCGTGGCCGGCGCCGTGATCTTCGCAGCCTTCCCGGGGTGGTACGCCACCATGTTCTCCACGTTCTACCTCGCGCTGGTGGTGGTGCTGCTGGCCTTGCTGATCCGAGGCGTCGCCTTCGAGTACCAGCGCAAGATCGACGACCCGCGGTGGCGGGCGACGTTCACGTGGTTTCTCACCATCGGCAGCGCGTTGATCCCGCTGTTGGTGGGCGTGGCCTTCGGCGACATGCTGCACGGGCTGCCCATCGACAAGGCCCACAACTACACCGGCAACTTCTTCGGGCTCCTCACACTGTACGGCCTCTACACCGGGGTGACCATGCTGGTGATGTGCCTGCTGATGGGTGCCACCTACCTCGCCCTCAAGACCACCGGTGACTACCACGACCGGATGCTCCGCCTGGCCGGGACGATCGGGTGGGTGGCCGCCGTGGTCGTGTGGGGATTCGTGACCTGGACCCACCTGGGCTTGGGCAACGGGTTCATCCCCAACCCGCTGGAGGTGCTGGCCGTACTCGCCGTCATCGCCGCGGCATGGCTGGCCAACGTCAAGTCGGACGGCTGGGCGTTCGCAGCTGCCGCCATCGCCATCGTGGGAGTGGTCGGCTCGCTGCTGGCCGAACTCTACCCGAGGGTGATGGTGTCCACCACCAGTGCCGCCTACAACCTGACGGTCGCCAACACGGCCAGCCCGTCCTACACCCTGAAGGTGATGACCGTGGTGGCCGTCATCTTCTTCCCGGTGGTGCTGGTGTACCAGGGCTGGAGCTACCACGTGTTCCGCGCCCGGCTCTCCGCTCCCCGGTCCGGTGGTGCGGTTCCGCCGGTGGATGACAGCAATTCGCCCGCCCCCGACTTGGCACCGGGTACGAGCACTGCCGTGGGGCCCTGACAGCCCTGTCTGCGTCGATCCGCCTCTTGTTTCCGGCCCCGTGGTCAGGATCGCGAGGCCGTCGGGTCCAGGGTTGATTACGTCGGACCAGGGCCGTCGAGGCGCTCTGCACCCCGCTCCGCGCCCCGTTCGGAGCGGGTGTGGCGGGAGGCACGGGCCGCCTCGTAGGCATCGGTGGGCTCGATGGGGAAGCGCACGCTGATCGTGCCGGATTCGGAGGTCGAAGTGACCGGGAAGCCCGAGTCGAAGAACACTCTGAGCATGTCGCGGTTTTCGGCAAGGGTCTCCGCGACGAACGTGGTGATGCCGTTCCTCCACGCCGCCTCGGCCAGATGCTCGAGGAGGAGGGTGCCGATGCCGTCGTGCTGGTACTCGTCGGCAACCACGAACGCCACCTCGGCCTCGGTCGTCTCCGACCTCCGCTCGTAGCGGCCGACGGCAACCAACCGGAGGTCGTCCACTGCCACGATCGCCAGCCGGTCGACGTAGTCGACGTGGGTGAATCGTTCGACTTCGGCTGGCGACAGGCTCGGGTGCACGAAGAAGAAGCGCCGATAGACCGAGCGGGTCGAGAGGCCCTTGTGGAACTCGACGAGCCTGGCGGCGTCATCGGGCCGGATGGGGCGCAGATGCACCGTGACCCCGCCCTTGGTTTGCTCGTCGCGGGCCAGATCTGCCAGATGGCCCGGGACGGCCCGGACGTCGTCATCCTGCTCGGCGGGGATCATCGCACCAGGATGCCACGGACCCTCCTCGGATCATGCCCATCGCGGGCGACCCGGGCTGGCGACCTCGGGTCTAGTGGGACAGGACGAACACCACGTCTGCGACCTGCGACCTCCGAAGTTCCGACGGCGTCAGTGCGACCTCCTCGATGAGGTAGGGACTGAGAGCCGAACTCGTCGAGCGGTGATGGCCTCCCGCTCGGGTGTTGGTGGGACGACGCATGGCATCTTCCTCTCTCCTCGGTGACAGATGCATTCCCTCACGATTACCTTCCATCACAATTAGAGACGCTCTGGCTCCCAGCGGGTAGGGCCGAACGTCACTCCCCCCGGTGGGGAGAAGATCTCAGAGCCCCGCCGTGCAGGCCTCGCCCGACCCGAACGGGCCCGCCACCGCGCAGCCGATAGAGGTGTCCCGTCGCTCGTCATCCGCCCGCCCGCCCGTCGTACCAGCAGCTCGAGCGCCTCGAGTGCACCGGCTCCTTCGGGTCCGACGACCCGAAGCCCGGCGGTTTGCAGGTCGAACTCGCGCACCCCTTCGACGATCAACTCCTCCACCACCGCCACCAGGTTCACCGCCGTGGACCCGTCGAGCGTTCCGGCCAATCGGACGCTCACCGGCTGTCGAGCCACATCGACCCACAACTCGAGGGCCACATCCTCCTGCCATCCGTTCTGCGACGGGAACAGGGTGACAAGGCCGCGGCTCTGTCCGCGGTATGCAGGGGCGGCCTTCATGGCGCGACCCCCGAGAAGCCCGCCGGAGCCTGGACCCCACCCCCGTTCCACCGGATCAGGGTCATCGCCTTCTCCTCTCGCCCGCATACGGTGCCCTTCTTGGTTCATGATCCGGCTATCGGCGCTGCTGTCATAGAGCCGAAGGTCCCTTTGGCGACCTCGGCGCGGCGCGAACGCGCAGGGAGACTCCGGCCCTTCCGGACGGCTGTTCGGGTCCGCACCATCGGGACGTTCGGCCCTACCACCACCGACCGGACGCGCACATCCTTGCCGTAAGGAATCCGGAGAAAGGGGAAGCCATGCCGGAGACGACATCCGAATCGACGCCTGGGGATCAGCCCGGAAACGGCACCGAGTTGGACCGCGCCGCATTGGACCGGTTGCGCAGGTCGCTGGACGACTGGCGGGGGCGGATCGACGAGTTGATGGTGCGGGTCGACCTGGCGGATATGGATGTCCGCGAGGAGTTCCGTAAGCGCGTCGACGTCGCCCAGAACGCCTACCTGGCCGCCAAGAACCGCCTCTCGGATATCCCCAAGGATGTCGGAGCGAACGTCGGCACTGGGGTCAAGGGGCTCGAGAGACTGCTCGCCGACCTCCGGCAGGCCTACGAGGCCGCAGAGGCTGTCGTGCGGCGCAGCCGGCCGGACGAGTAGGGCATCTCTGGCACCGGCTCCCGAGAGCAGCAATCGCGGCGCTCGCAGGCGTGAAGCCGATGAGCATGTCCCCGGGGAGGTGAAGCCAATGCACGCTCGATCAATGTACTCCGACCTCCTCGATGCGGCCCTGAGTGAGGTCGGCCGACCTGATGACGGGTTGCGGACGCGCGGCTCGCTCGCCGAGCTCCTCCACTACCGCCGGAAGTTGGCGGAGGACGCTGCCCGCACGGGCCCGGACTGGGCCCTTCAGGCGCTCGCCGACCAGCTGGCCTACGACGTCGCCCTGATCCGGTTGGCACGACGCGCCGGGGTGCGCTGCAGCGTGAGGGGCTTCGACCGGCCCGAGCAGGAGCGAGGGCGGCTGGAGCACGACCTCGAGAGACAGGGGATCAAACTGCACGGGTCCGAGGAGCTCGCCTCCGGCTAGGTTCGGCCAGAGGGGCGTCGGTCACGTCCCGGAAGAGTCGGTGCGGTGCGTCTGGGCCGAGCGTTCGGCGAGCCTGGCCGCATAGGTGGCGGCCTGGGTCCTCCGCTCCATGCCGAGTTTGGTCAGGAGATTGGAGACGTAGTTCTTCACCGTTTTCTCGGCCAGGTACATCGTGTCGGCGATCTGGCGGTTGGTCTGCCCCTCGGCAATCAGGTCGAGGATCCTCCGCTCCTGTGGGGTCAAGGTGCCCAACAACGGGTCGTCCTCTGGGCCCTCCCGGAGCCGTTCGAGCACCCGCTCGATCAGCGCAGGGTCGAGCAGGGACTCGCCGGCGGCCACCCGCCGCACGTCGTCCACCAGGCTGGTCCCCCCGACCTGTTTGAGCACATATCCCGAGGCACCGGCCATGATGGCGGCGAAGAGCGCCTCGTCGTCGGCGTACGAGGTCAGCATCACACACGCGATCTCGGGCGACTGCGAACGGACCTCGCGGCACACCTCGACCCCGCTGCCGTCCGGAAGGCGCACATCGAGGACCGCCACGTCGGGGTGGGTGGCGGGAATCCGGATCAATGCCTCGGCAACCGTGGCCGCCTCTCCCACCACGACCAGGTCGTCCGTGGCCTCGAGCAGCGACCGCAGGCCGGTGCGCACGATCTCGTGGTCATCGAGGAGGAACACGCGGACACTCACCGCCCCATCCTTCCAACTGGCTGCGGCCGGGACAATTCAGCGTCGTCCGCCCTGCGGCGGCCACAGCCGCGGCACTGGCCACCCACCCACGACCGCATTCCCATCAGGCTCCCATTCGATTACGGCCACGCTGCCCTTGTGGACGGTTCCAGACGATATCGCTACCCTGGTCGGTGATGTCGGACCGGTCGAACCAGGACCAAGCGCCCTACCGTTCGATCGAGGATCCGTCCAAGCTGCGCCGGATACTCGAGGCGACAATGCTCCTCGAGGCGAACCTCGACCTCCCGGCGCTCCTGCACCACATCGTAGAAGAGGCCCGATCCATGACCAATGCCCGCTACGGCGCGTTGGGGGTCCTCGACGAAGAGGGGACCGGTCTCGCCCAATTCATCACGGTGGGACTGCCCATCGAGGAGGTGGAGCGGATCGGGGCGCCACCGACCGGCAAGGGTGTCCTCGGGCTGCTCATCGTCGATCCCAAGCCCATTCGGCTGTCCGATCTCTCCTCGCATCCCGAGAGCTTCGGCTTTCCGGCGAACCATCCCAGGATGGAGTCGTTCCTGGGGGTGACGATCAGGGTGCGCGGCCGGTCCTACGGCAACCTCTACCTGACCGAGAAGATGGGCTGGTCCGAGTTCACCCGGGACGACGAGGCCCTCGTGGCTGCCCTCTCCATCGCCGCCGGCTTCGCCATCGAGAACGCCCGACTCCACCAGCGGGCGCAAGAGGTGGCCGTCTACGAGGAGCGCGACCGTCTGGCCCGGGACCTGCACGACACGGTCATCCAACGCCTGTTCGCGGTCGGGCTCTCCCTCCAGAGCATGGCCTCCACTCCTTCGGCGGAACAGATCGTGGACCGCCTCGACGGCGCCATCAGGGACATCGACGACACGATACGGCAGGTCCGCACGACCATCTTCGGCCTCGGCTCGGCCGGGTTCGGCAGAGGGATCCGGGCCACCGTGCTCTCGCTGGTCCGCGAGCTCACGCCTGTGGTCGGCTCCAACATCGAGGTGTCGTTCCACGGCCCGGTCGACTCGGCCATTCCGGACCGGGTCGCCGAGCACCTGCTGGCCACCGTCCGCGAGGCCTTGACCAACATCGGCCGCCACGCGGAGGCCACCAAGGCCCGGCTGGACCTCACCGTGGAGAAGGGCGTCTGCAGCCTCGAGGTCGTCGACAACGGACGGGGTATCGGGGACCAACCGAGCGGCCAAGGCGGACTCGGGCTGGTCAACCTCCGGAGCCGGGCGGAGAAGCTCCACGGCAGCTTCACCGTCGAGTCCCCGGCGGGCGGCGGAACGTCCCTCACGTGGCAGGTGCCCGTCGACCAGTAGCCGGCCGTGCCACCGGGGGCCTCGGTACCCGAGGGGCGCCAAAGGGGCGCCAAAGGGGCCATTGGACCCTTTCCCCGATGCCGACATGCCCGTACCCTGGGTCCATGGATGTCGGCGACATCGCGGTACTCGAGCGCGAAGACCTGGACATGCTCATCGCCGCCCTCCGGTCGATGGGCTTCCGGACCATCGGGCCGGTCGTGCGTGACGGGGCGATCGTGCATGGTGCCGTGTCCGGGGCGCATGACCTGCCGGCGGGCTGGCACGACCACCAGGAGCCCGGCTGCTACCGGTTGGAACAGGACGAGAGCCCTGAGCTGTTCGGCTGGGCCGTCGGCCCCGCTTCGTGGAAATCGGAGTTCTTCGCTCCCGAGGAGACCGTGTGGCGGGCATCGATCACCGCGCAGCAGGTCACCCTGTCGGAGCCGGACGACGCCGCCGGCCCGGTCGCCATCATCGGGGCCCGTCCCTGCGAGGTCTCGGCGCTGGCCGTGCTCGACCGGGTCCTGATGGGGGGCGCCCATCCTGACGACCGTTACGCGGCGCGACGCGACGGCGCCTTCGTGGTGGCTGTCGAGTGCGGAGCGCCCGCGAGCACCTGTTTCTGCACGTCGATGGGAACCGGCCCTTCGGCTCGTGGCGCCTTCGACCTGGCGCTCACCGAACTGGTCGAGGGCGGGCACCGGTTCCATGTACAGGTCGGGTCGGAGGCAGGGGCCGCCGTGATGGCCCGGGTCCCCCACCGGGCCATCACGGAGAGCGATCGATCGGCCCGCCAGGACGTCCTGGAGGACGCCGAGACCCGGATGGGTCGCTCGCTCGACACTGCAGACCTTCCCGGGCTCCTCGCCCGCAACCTCGAGCACCCCCGGTGGGAGGAGGTCGCCAAGCGGTGCCTGTCCTGCGGGAACTGCACGTTGGTGTGCCCGACCTGCTTCTGCAGCGACGTCTCCGACGTCTCCGACGTCTCCGGCACGGTCGAGCGGCAGCGCCGCTGGGCCTCCTGCTTCGACCTGGACCACTCCTACCTCCATGGGGGCCCGGTGCGGCTCACCACGGCGTCGCGGTACCGCCAGTGGCTCACCCACAAGCTCTCGACCTGGTGGGACCAGTTCGACGAGTCGGGCTGCGTGGGCTGCGGCCGCTGTCTCACCTGGTGCCCGGTCGGCATCGACCTCACCGAAGAGGCGGCGGCCATCCGGGCAGCCGACGGCGCAGTCGCCACCGGGGAGCGCCGGGCATCATGACCGAGACGATCCACGAGATCCCGTCCGCCCCCCGGGGCCGAGTGTCCACCGAGATCCACGGACCTGGCCACGGCCGGCACATCCTCGACACCGTGGGACCGGGTCAGACGGTCGGACTATCGTGGGCAGCACCCGGCCGTCGGCTACGCCGTGGTCGAACGGCTGACGTCGGTCCTGATCGGTCGGCTGCAGGTGGCACGTGTCCGTCTCCTCGACCTCTATGGCAATGACAGCGACCGCTGAGCACGCCGGCCGACCGGCCCCGCAACGCGGCACGCTCTCGCCCGAGCCCTACCGCGTGACGGGTCGCCGGCTCGAGGGTGCCGACGTGGTCACCCTCGCCCTCGAGCCGCACCACGGGCGGCCACCCACTTTCGCCCACGGCCAGTTCAACATGCTCACCGCCTTCGGGGTCGGCGAGATCGCCATCTCCATCTCCAGCGCCCCCGGAGCGCCGGGGCCGATCGAGCACTCTGTGCGCGATGTCGGTGCGGTGACCCATGCCCTGTGCAGGACCCCCATCGGGGCGACCGTCGGCGTCCGAGGTCCGTTCGGGACCCACTGGGACGTCGACGACATCGAGGAGGGCGCCGATGTCGTGATGGTGGTGGGTGGTATCGGCCTCGCCCCGCTCCGCGGGGCACTACGCGACCTGGTGGACCGCCGCCGCTCAGGCGGTGGGCGGGTGTTCGTGCTGGCCGGCATGCGCTCGCCCGACCAGATCCTCTTCGCCGAGGACCTCGAGGAGTGGCGCAGGTCCGGCGCCCATGTGGCAGTGACCGTGGACGTGGGAGCTCCGGGGTGGCAGGGACCGGTCGGCGTGGTCACCTCCCTGCTGCCCGACACACCGTTCGACCCGACGCACTGTGCCGCCTTCGCCTGCGGCCCCGAGATCATGATGCGTTTCGCCGCGCGCGCCCTGGTCGACCGGGGGGTCGACCCCCGGCAGATACGGGTCTCCCTGGAACGGAACATGCAGTGCGGTGTGGGACTGTGCGGCCACTGCCAGCTCGGTCCTCTGCTCGTCTGCCGCGACGGGCCGGTCGTCCCCTACGGGGGGGTCGCCGACCGGCTGTTCATGGAGCGCCAGCGGTGACGGCGGGGAGCCGGCCGACACTGGCCGTCTGGAAGTTCGCGTCCTGTGACGGATGCCAGCTGAGCCTCCTCGACTGCGAGGACGAGCTGTTGGCCGTGGCCGACGCGGTCAGGATCGTCCACTTCAACGAGATGTCCCGGGCCAAGGCCGACGGCCCCTACGACATCTCGCTGGTCGAGGGATCCGTCACCACCGCGGCGGACGCAGAGCGGATCCGCGAGGTACGTCGAACCTCGCGCCGGCTGATCACCATCGGCGCCTGCGCGACTGCCGGCGGCATCCAGGCCCTTCGCAACTTCGCCGCCGAAGGGGAGTACCTCGGCGCCGTGTACGCCCACCCCGAGTACGTCTCGACACTCCGGTCGTCCACACCGATCTCCGCACACGTGCCGGTCGACCTCGAACTCCAGGGCTGTCCGATCGACCGCGGCCAGCTCCTCGAGGTGATCACGGCCGAGCTCACCGGACGCCGACCGGTCCTCCCCGTGCACACCGTCTGCCAGCAGTGCAAGGGCCGCGGCACCGTGTGCCTCCTGGTCGCCGAAGGCACCCCGTGCCTCGGACCCGTCACCCGGGCCGGCTGTGGCGCGCTCTGCCCTTCCACCGGGCGCGGGTGCTTCGGTTGCTTCGGTCCGTCGGAGGGGGCCGCCACCGGGCCCCTCGCCGAGCGGCTCCTCGACGACGGCATGGCGCCGGTCGACGCCTCGCGGCTGTTCGCCACCTTCTATGCGGGCAACCCGACCTTCGGCGACCAGGCCGTTGCCCTGTCCCGGTCGGACAGCCGGGCGGACCTGGCCGAACAGGAGGAGCCGACATGACCGAGGACTCGGGCGGGCGCCGCACGATCGCCGTGGAGGGCATCTCCCGGGTCGAAGGAGAAGGCTCGCTACGTGTCGACGTGCGGGACGGCGTGGTGGACGGCGTCGCGCTCACCATCTTCGAGCCCCCGCGGTTCTTCGAGGCGCTCCTCCGAGGGAGGCAGAGCACCGAGTCACCGGACATCACCGCCCGGATCTGTGGGATCTGCCCCGTCGCCTACCAGATGAGTGCCTGCGCAGCCGTGGAGGACGCATGCGGCGCCACGGTGGGGGAACCGATCAGCGCCCTGCGCCGGCTCCTCTACTGTGGTGAGTGGATCCAGAGCCACGCACTCCACATCTACCTGCTTCACGCGCCGGACTTTCTCGGGTGCGCCGACGCCATCGAGCTGGCGGCACGGGACCGGGCCGCCGTCGAACGCGGGCTGACGCTGAAGCGGACCGGCAACCAGCTCATGGAGACGATCGGCGGTCGGTCCATCCACCCCGTCAACGTCAAGGTGGGCGGCTTCTACCGCGCTCCCGCCCGGGACCGGGTCGCTGCCCTGGCCGAGCCCCTGCACCTGGCCCTCGACGCCGCCCTGGCCACCGTCGAGTGGGTGTCGGGGTTCGACTTCCCCGAGGTCGAGGGCGATTATCGCTTCGTCGCCCTGCGGAGCCCCGGGCGCTACCCGATCGAGTCCGGTCGGATCGCGTCGTCCGACGGCCTCGACGTCTCCCCCGCCGAGTTCGCCGACCTGGTGATCGAAGAGCACGTCGCCCGGTCCACTGCCCTGCAGGCCCGGATCGAGGGTCGTCTCGACTACCTGACCGGGCCCCTGGCCCGGTATGCGCTCAACGCCTCCGAGCTCCCCGACATCGCCCGGCATGCGGCAACCCGGGCCGGGCTCGGCGCCGTCTGCGTCAATCCCTTCCAGAGCATCATCGTGCGGGCCGTGGAGCTGGTCTTCGCCTGCCATGAGGCACTGAGGCTGGTCGAGGCCTACGAGCCACCCGAACCCGCTGCCGTCGCCGTGCCCCCGCGTGCCGGAGTCGGGACCGGCGCCACGGAGGCGCCACGCGGCCTGCTCTTCCACCGCTACGAGCTCGACCAGGATGGCGTCATCGTGGCCGCCCGCATCGTGCCCCCGACCTCTCAGAACCTCATCACCATCGAGTCCGATCTCCGCAGGGTCGCACAGGATGGCCTGGCGCTGCCCGACGACGAGCTCACCTGGCGCTGCGAACAGGCGGTGCGGAACCACGACCCGTGCATCTCGTGCGCCACCCACTTCCTCGACGTGACGGTCGTCCGGCGGTGAAGGGGCACGACGATCCGGGCGCCGGGCTCCGGATCGTCGTGGCGGGCATCGGAAGCGAGTACCGACGGGACGACGGCGCAGGCCCGGCTGTCGCCGCGCAGGTGGCCGACCTTGTGGGCGGGGTGACCGATCTCGGGACGATCGCCGATCCCCTCGACCTGCTCGGCCTCTGGGACGGCGCAGATCTGGCCGTGGTGGTCGACGCCGTGCGCTCGGGAGCGAAGCCGGGTACCGTACGGCTGGTCGAACTGGACATCGCATCGCGACCGGAGCCTGTGGGGGACGCCTCCCGGACGACGAGCACCCACGGCATGGGCCTGACCGACGTGTTCCGATTGGCGCAGGCCGTCGGGACTGCCCCGGGGCGGGTGGTGGTGGTCGGCATCGAGGGGAGCGACTTTGCGCAGGGCACCGGGCTGAGCCCGGCCGTGGCCCGGTCGGTGCCCCAAGCCACCCGATGGGTAGCGGAGCTGATCGGCGACGCCCGCTGACGGGGGCACAGCGAGTGCACCGGCCGCACCGGGCACCGGTGGTGGCCGACCGGAGCGCGGCGCGTCCGTGGTGACCTTCGGCCCTAGCGACCCGAAGCCTTCCGCCGGAGAATGGAAACGCTGGCATGACGGTTCGTCGCCCGGTGTTGGGGAAGGAGGCAGGTCGTGCGGACAGTGTTCGTCAATCCCGAACGGTGCATCGGGTGTCTCCAATGCGAGTTGGCCTGTGCGGTGGAGCACTCGGCCAGCCAGGACGAGACGGTCGCCTTCCTCGAGGTCCCGGTGCCGCGCAAGCGCGTGCACGTGGGGGCTGGGCCGGTGGCCACCTTTGCCTTTCCCAACCGTTGCCGGCACTGCGACCCTGCACCGTGCCTGCAGGTCTGCCCGACGGGCGCCATCACCCGCGACGACAAGCACGCACTGGTTCTGGTAGAGCCGAGGCGTTGCATCGGATGTGCCATGTGCGCCGTGGTCTGCCCCTTCGACGTGCTCACGTTCCACCCGGTGGCCGACGGGCCTGGTCCCGGAGTGGCCGTGGCGGTCAAGTGCGACGGCTGCATCGAGCGCCTGCGCCGGGGGGAGACCCCGGCCTGTGCCGAGGTTTGCAAGGTAGATGCCCTTGTCTTCGGCGACCTCAACGAGTTGGTGGCCGCGGGCCGGCTCCGCGAGACCGGTGCGGTCCTGGCCGCCGCCGGCGCCACCCCGACGGAGCCGCCGGGCGGGGACCCACTCGCCGGTTGGCATGCATGGGGCGAGGCCACCGCTGCAGCGGCGGATGCGGCGCGCCGGCACGAGGGAACCGGAACAGCACGACACAACGGGCATGCCAGGGGTAGGTCCCCGGCCGGAGACGACAGCGAAGGAGGCCCACGATGAGTGCAATCAGCGGCAACGGCCACGCACGGCGGCTCACCATAAACGAGGACGCCCAGGCGATGATCGACGTGGCCCGGGCGGAGGGCATCGAGACGGTGTGGGATCGGCTTGCCGCCCAGGAGCCGCAGTGCGGGTACTGCGCCCTCGGATTGAGTTGCCGGAACTGCGCGATGGGGCCCTGCCGCATCGACCCCTTCGGCGAGGGGCCCCAGAAGGGTGTGTGCGGGGCCGGGGCCGACGTGATCGTGGCCCGCAACCTGGGCCGGACCATTGCCGCGGGCTCCTCTTCGCACTCGGACCATGGTCGGGACATCCTCGAGGCGTTCCGCGCCCTGGCGCATGGTGAGACCACCGGCTACCGGATCGCCGACGTAGACAAGATGAAGCGCCTGGCGGAGGAGGTGGGCGTGGCAACCGAGGGCCGCACCACCGAGGAGGTGGCGGCAGACCTGGCCGACGTGCTGCTCGAAGACTACGGCACCCGGCGGGGCTCGTTGTCCTTCGTCGCCCGGGTCCCCGAGGTCCGGCGGGCCAAGTGGGACTCCGTGGGCATCACCCCGAGGGGAGTGGACCGTGAGAACGTCGAGATGCTCCACCGCACCCACATGGGGGTCGACAACGACTACGTCAACACCCTGTTGCACGGATTGCGCACCGGGCTCTCCGACGGCTGGGGGGGATCGATGATCGCCACCGAGCTGTCCGACGTGATGTTCGGGACCCCCACCCCGGTCATGTCCGAGATCAATCTGGGTGTCCTCCGGACGGACCAGGTCAACATCGCCATGCACGGGCACAACCCGATGCTCTCCGACGTGGTGGTCGCCGCCGCACAGGATCCCGAACTGGTGGAGCTGGCCCGGTCGTTCGGCGCGACCGGCATCAACATCGTGGGCCTGTGCTGCACGGGGAACGAGCTGCTCATGCGCCGCGGCGTGCCGATGGCCGGCAACCACCTCATGCAGGAGCTGGTGCTCGTCACCGGTGCCCTCGAGGCCATGGTCGTCGACTACCAGTGCATCATGCCCTCGGTGGTCGACGTGGCGAAGTGCTATCACACCAAGATCATCTCGACCGCGGACAAGGCCAAGTTCACCGGGGCGACCCACGTGTCGTTCGACCCGATGCACGGTGCAGAGATCGCTCGCGACATCGTGCGCATGGCGGTCGAGGCCTACCCCGACCGGAACCACGAGCGGGTGCGGATCCCGGTGAAGCCGGTCCGCATGATGGGCGGGTTCTCGGTCGAGGCGATCCTCGGCGCGCTGGGCGGCACCCCGAAGCCGCTCGTCGACGCCATCGCCGCGGGCACCATCCGGGGGGCGGTGGCGGTTGTCGGCTGCAACAACCCCAAGCTCCCCCAGGACCTCGAGCACATCGAGCTCACCCGCCGGCTGATCGAGAACGACATCCTCGTGCTGGTCACCGGATGCGCCGCGGTGGCCAACGGGAAGGCCGGCCAGATGCTCCCCGAGTCGGCCGCCATGGCCGGGCCGGGCCTGCGCTCGGTCTGCGAGGCCCTCGGTATCCCGCCGGTACTGCACATGGGGAGTTGCGTCGACAACAGCCGGATCATGGTGCTGGCCGCAGCCCTGGCCGACTTCCTCGGCGTCGACATCGACCAGCTCCCCCTGGCCGGCGCCGCCCCCGAGTGGTACTCGGAGAAGGCGGTGGCCATCGGTGCCTACGTGGTCGCCTCGGGCGTCACCACCGTGCTCGGGGTCCAGCCGCCCGTCTTCGGCAGCCCCCACGTCGTGGAGCTCCTGGCCGGCGGCCTCGACGGTGTGGTCGGCGCCAAGTTCGCGGTCGAGCCGGACCCGGCCCGGGCCGCTCTCCTGATCCGACGACACATCGAGGCGAAGCGCGAGGGCCTCGGCCTACCGTTCGTCGAGGTCGGCGCGGATGAGGCCGCCGACGTGTCGACCGAAGCGCCGCTGGGCGCCGGCTCGAAGGCCTGATCGCGGTGTGTGGGACCTGCGGGGCCCATGGCCGGGCCGAGTCGCCCCGTGGCGAAGGGACCCGGATCGTCGTGGTCGGCAAGGGCGGGGTCGGGAAGTCCACCCTGAGCGCCCTGCTGGCCCGCCAGATGGGCCGCCGGGGCCTTCGCGTGGTGGCTGTCGACGCCGACGAGCAACGGAACCTGGCCGCGACGCTCGGGCTGGACCTCGAGGCGATGGCCTCGATCGTCCCCGTCGCCGAGGATGCCGACTACATCGAGGAGAAGACCGGGGCCAGGCCGGGCGAGGGGGCGGGCGGGATGCTCCGGCTGAACCCCGACACTTCGGACCTGGTGGACCGGCTTTCCGTGGCGGCGCCAGACGGGGTCCGCCTGGTGGTGATGGGAGGTGTGCTGCGGGCCGGCGGTGGATGCCTGTGCCCCGAGACCGCCCTGGTCGCCGCGGCCGTGGCCGGGATGCACCTGCAGGAGGACGACGTGGTGGTGATGGACACCCATGCCGGCGTCGAGCACTTCGGACGCGCACTGGCTCGCGGCTTCGACACCGCCATCGTGGTGGTCGAACCGACCTTCAATGCCGTACAGGTCGGGGTGGACTCGGCCCGCATGGCAGCCGAGCTCGGGATCGGCACGCTCCACCTGGCGATCAACCGCTCGAGGTCCGGCGACGACGTCGAGCGGGTACTGGCCTACGTCGACCGGCTCGGTGGGTTCACGTTCTCCTCGGTGACCACCCTCCCCTTCGACGACGTCGTGCTCGAGTACGAACCGGCGGTCGACCACCTGCTGGACGGCTCTTCGCTCGCCGAGGCCATGGTCGGGTTGGCCAACGGCGTCCTGGCGCCCGGCCGGCACCCGGCCGGATCGGTGGCCTGATGCGGGCCGTCGTCATCGGGACGGGCCCGGCAGGGATCACCGCCGCCGAGACCCTCCGCCGGCTCGACCCCTCGGGCTCCGTGGTGGCACTGTCGACCGAGCCCTACCCGCCGTACTCACCGCCGGCGATGGCCGACCACTTCCTCACCGGCCGGGACGAGCCCCTCTACTGGAAGGGCCAGGACGTGGGGGCCCGCCTCGGCATCCACGAGCGGCGGGACGCAAGGGTGGAGGCGATCGACATCGATTACCGCGAGGTCGTGCTCGCCGACGGAGGGCGGATCCCCTACGAGGGCCTGGTGGTGGCATCGGGCAGTCGGCTCCATGCCCCGCTCGAGGGCGCAGACCTTCCGGGTGTTCTGGACTTCAAGTCCCTCCGTACCGCCACCGAGCTCATCGGCCGCGTCCGCCGGGGCGAGGCCACCAGCGCCCTCATCGTGGGGAACGGGTTCATCGGCATCGAGCTCTCGCTGCTGCTGGCCGGCCTCGGGGTGGAGGTGACGGTCATCGGCCGCCGCAACTGGGTGATGCCGCGTGTCCTCGACCCGGTCACCTCCACGGTGGCCGAGGCGGCGCTCACCGCCCGGGGCGTGACCCTGCGGCTGGGAGTCCAGGCCGATGCCATCATCGGCGAGCCGTCCGCCACCGGCGTCAGGCTGGCCGACGGCACGCATCTCGATGCCGACCTGGTCGTCGCGGCGACCGGGGTCAAGCCCCACACCGAGTTCCTGGTCGACTCCGGCATCGCCACGGGCTGGGGCGTGCACGTCGACGACCGACTGGGCACCTCGGTGCCCGGCATCGTGGCCGCCGGCGACGTGGCCGAGGCTGCCGACCGGTTCACCGGGGAGCGCTTCGTTCATGCCATCTTCATCAACGCGGTGGCCCAGGCCCCGATCGCCGCCGCCAATCTGCTCGGGGCCGACCTGCGCTACGACGGGGCCGAGGCCATGAACAGCCTCAAGCATCTCGGCGTGCCCATCGTGTCCATCGGCACCACCGATGCACCCGACGAGATCCTGCGCTGGCAGGAGGGTGGGGACGTGCGGACCGTCTACCTGCGCGACGACACGGTGATCGGTGCCCAGTTGGCCGGGGACATCCGGGCGGCCGGCGTGTATCGTTCGCTCATGCTTCGTCGGGTTCCGGTCACCCGCTACGGCCGGCGCCTCGTGGAGCCCGGCTTCGGGATGGCCGACATCGCCTTCGACGCTCTCGCGCACGGTCCCCGGAGCCTCTCGGTCGTCTGACGGCGTGCGGATCGTTTCGGTCGAAGAGCTGACGTCCCGGCTCGGCGCGCTGCCGGGGGTCGAGCCGCGTGTCGTCGTCTCGGGCAATTTCGGCACCCCCACCATCCTCCTGGAAGCGCTGGCCGCCTCCCGCGACCGTTGCCGGGTGTTCACCCTCAACGCGCAGTCCGGCTGGCTCATCGACCCAGGGTTCGTCAACGAGACTCCCTTCGTCGGGCCGGGGATGCGCCACGACCCGGAGCTCGACTACCTCCCCATGCGCCTGTCGCTCGTTCCGCGCCTGTTCGATTCGCTCCGCCCCGTGGACGCCGTGCTCGTCCACACCTCGGTGCCCCGCAACGGGAGGCTCTCCCTCGGGATCGAGGTCAACATCCTTCCGGCCGCCATCGAGCGGGTGCACGCCCGGGGCGGGCTGGCGGTGGCCCAGATCAACCGCAACATGCCCTACACCTTCGGTGACGGTGAGTTCCCGACCGACTGGTTCGACCTGGCCATCGAGTCCGACCAGCCGCTGGGCTCCCCCGGCCCGCGGGTCATCTCGGAGGCGGAGATGCGGATCGGCGAACGGGCGGCCGGTTTCGCCGCCGACGGGGCCACGGTGCAGTTCGGCATCGGGCAGGTTCCCGATGTGGCTGCCGGCGAGCTCATCGGTCGCCGCAACCTCGGCATCTGGACCGAAGTGGCCGGCGACGGCGTCCTGGCCCTCGAACAGGCCGGCTCGCTCGACCCGGGCCGGCCGATCCAGGCCTCGTTCCTCTTCGGCTCGCCCGAACTGTACGAGTGGGCCCACCTCAACCCCCGGCTGCGGATGACCAGGACCGAGGTGCTCAACGACCCGGCGCGCATCGCGTCGAACCCGGCCATGGTCTCGATCAACACGTGCATGCAGGTCGACCTGTTCGCCCAGGCCAACGCCAGCTTCGTCCGCGGGGAGGTCTACTCCGGCTTCGGCGGCCAGCCCGACTTCGTCCTCGGCGCCCTCCACTCGCCGGGTGGCCAAGCGGTGGTCGCCCTGCGGTCGTGGCACGGCAAGTCGGACTCCTCGGCGGTACTTCCCATCCTCACCAACCCGGCAACGTCGTTCCAGCATTCGGCCATCGTCAGCGAGCACGGCATCGCCGAGATCTTCGGCCACTCGCAACGGGCCCAGGCCCGGTTGATCATCGACGAGGTCGCCGATCCCCGGGCTCGCGACGACCTGCACGCAGCGATCTCGGCCCGCGTCCCGTCGGCGTGACCGGTTACGCCCACCGGAGGCCATGGGCGGGTCGGCTGCCCGGTGGGGTCGGCCGATGCGTCGGCCCCGCCGAACGAGCGACGGTCACGCCTCCTTGACCACCGCGTACCAGATCCGGTGGGCCACGGCCTCGACCGCATCGCCCATCCGGGCACAGCGGCGGTAGAGCTCGCGGCGGCCCATCACCTCGCGGAGGTCGTCGATCTCGAGGAGGGCCGACATCGCCCGGCGGTAGACATGCTGGAGGGATCGCTGTTGGTGCACGGCCGCGTCCGCGAACCCGGTGGCCCGATCGGGGTCAGCGGCCAGGAAGGGGAACGCCTGCACCAGCGCCCGCACGCCCAGGCCCACCAGGTCGGCCATCTCGGCCATCGGGGGATCGGGGTCCATGCCCAAGAGGTCGGCCTCGCGGACCAGGTTCTTGGCCGCGTTGAGCACCGCGTCGAGCCGCTCGGAGATCTCGTAGATGTCCTCGGGGCCGATCGGCGTCACGAACGAGTGCTTGACCGCCGTGAGCACCTCGCGGCCGGCATGGTCGGCCTCGTGCTCCTGGGCCCGCACCGTTGCCTCCTCCGAGCGGTCCCCCTTGGCCCAGGCGCAGAGCGCGTCGATCCCCTCGACCGTCACGTCACCCTGGCGCCCGAGGAGCCCGAGCAGGTCGGGCGACTCGGGCAGGAACCACCGTCTCATCCGGCCCACCTCCAGAACACGAGGAACAGGGCGCCCAGCGCCCCGCTCACCGGAAGCGTCACCAGCCACGCCAGGGCGATCTCCCCGACAACGGACCAGCCTACGTGGCGCCACCGCTCTCCGGAACCCACACCCACCACGGCCGGGGCGACGACGTCGGTCGTGCTCACGGGCGCCCCCACCAGCGATGCGGTCAGGACGATCAGCCCCGACGAGGCCTGACTGACCAGGCCGTCGAGAGACTTGATCCGGTAGATGCGCCGGCCCAGGGTGACCACCACCCGCCACCCGCCGAGCAGGGTGCCGAGGGTCAGGAATCCTGCCGATGCGAGCACCACCCAGAACGGCACGGCGAAGTGGGACAGATGCCCCGAGGCGACCAACGACGCTGCGATCAGCCCCATGACCTTCTGCGCGTCGTTCGAACCATGGGCGAAGGCAAGCCCGGCCGATGCCACCAGGTCGCCCCGGCGCACCGGGGTCTCGATCGCCCGGCTCGCCCGCCGTAGCGAACGTCGCGCCAGGTGGATACCGGCCATGGCGATCGGCAAGGCGATCGCCGAGGAGAACACGAGCCACAGGAGCGACCCGATCACCCCCTCGGGGCGTATCCCGCGCAGCCCCCCCCAGTACACGGCACTGGCGCCACCGTCCGCCAGCGCGGCTCCGGCCAGGGCGCCCACCAGGCAGTGCCCCGAGCTGCAGGGAAGGCCCCACCACAGGGTGGCGAGGCTCCACACCAGGGCTCCGAGCGTTGCCGAGCCGAGCACCGACAGCATCTGGTCCGAAGGGACGATCACGATTCCGGCGATCGTCGCCGCCACCGCGGTGCCCACCACCACTGCGCCGACGACGTTGAACATCGCGGCCCACACGACTGCCGGACCGGGGCGCATGGCGCCGGTCACGACCGGCGCGGCGATGGCATTGCCGGCGTCATGGACGCCGTTGGCCAAGCCGAAGGCCGCGGCAAGGAGCACCACCACCACGAGCACCGGTCGCTCCTTTCCTGTCACTCGGCCCTGTCGCCGATCCCCCCCCCGCCGGCACCGAGGTTCGACCCTACCTCGCCATCAACTCCCCGAGCCCGATCGGCACGAAGCGCCGGACGACACCTCCGCGCCGATGGGCAGTGCGACGCCTGCCATCCGGTAACCGGAGGTCAGGACGTGGTGCCGGCCGTTCCGTCCGACGCAGCGACACCGGTCGCGGAAGCGGCCGTCGGACCGCCGGCGCCCCGCATCGGAGAGCCGGTCCCCGTCGGGCCCTGCACCGCGTCTGCAGGATCCTGTCGACGCCTGGCCGGCAGTGCCACCACCACCAGCACCGCGCTGGCCGCCACCACCACCGCTCCCACCAGCAGGGCCAGATCCATGCCGGCGACATACGCGGAGCGGGCTGCAGCCGCCAAGGCCGCCCCGAGCCCACCGCCCGCGATCCGGGCCACCGACAACGCACCGCCGATCGAGCCCAGGATGGCACGGCTGGCAGACGCCGGGAGCTGGTGGCCGGCCAACAGGGAGGTCATCCTCCCCTGGTACCTCGCCGAGAGCACCGAGCCCATGACGGCGACACCCATGGCACCGCCCACCTGCAGGGCGGTGCTGTTGGTGGCCGAACCGACCCCGGCCCGCTCGCGTGGCAACGATCCCATCACCGACGCCACCGACGGAGCGATGATCAGACCGGCCCCCAGGCCGAGCAGCACCATGCCCACCATGGCGTGGCCGAATCCCCCGGCCGTCGCCGTGGTGGCCAGCCGCCAGAGGCCTGCGACGACGATGAGCAGTCCCGAGGCGACCACCACCTTCGTCCCCAGCCAACGGACGAGGGTCGTCGACGTCGTCGCCGCCACCGCCAGGACCACGGCGATGGGCAGGATGCGCACACCGGTGGCCAGGGGGGAGAACCCGAGGGAGAACTGGAGGTACTGGGTGAGGACGAAGAGGGAGCCCATCAGGGCGAACACGGCGAGGGCGACCGCGGCCATGGCGACGGAGAACCTGCGGTCCCTGAAAGGTTCGAGGACCAGCATCGGGTGGGCGGAATGGTGCTCCCACGCCACGAACCCGGCGAGGATGGCCACCGCCAGGACCCCTGCGCCCACCACCCACGGCGACCGCCACCCACGCTGGGGCACCTCGATGATCGACCAGACGAGCAGGGTCAGGCCCGCCGTGGACGCCACCGCCCCGAGCACATCGATGGGGCGGCGAACCGGGTCCCGCGAATCCGGCACCAACCACAGCGCGGCCACCAGCCCGAGCAGGACCACCGGCACGTTGACGAGGAAGATCGATCCCCACCAGAAGTGGGCGAGCAGCCAACCACCGGCGATCGGGCCGATGGCGATACCCAGGCCGGTCGTCCCCGACCAGATGCCGATGGCCCGCTCCTGGTCGTCGGGATCGCGGAAGACGTCGGTGATGATGGACAGGGTGGCCGGCATGATGCAGGCCGCCCCCAGGCCCATCGCCGCCCGAGCCCAGTCCAGCGCCGTCGGCGACGTCGAGAATGCCGAGGCGGCAGACCCGGCACCGAAGATCACCAGTCCCGCGCAGAGGATCTTCTTGCGCCCCACCCGGTCGCCGATGCTCCCCGCCACCAACAGGACCCCGGCGAACACGCAGGAGTAGACGTCCACGATCCACTGGAGCTGGGACTCGGTGGCGTGCAGGTCCTTGATCAACGAGGGCAGAGCGATGTTCAAGATCGTGCTGTCGAGGGAGATGACCAGGAGGGAGACGCACAGCACGGCCAGGATGGCCCACCGCCGTTTGGCAATGACCGATGTGACCGACGGCGCCGACGGGTTCGCCGATCGTTCGACACTCACGCCGACATCAGATCACGGCAGCTCCCCTGCCAGTAGGGCCGAAGGTCTTTGCGGCCGATCACCGATCGGCGAGGGTGGCGAGCTCTTCCGGGTCGAACACCCGGGACCTGATGACGAAGTGCTTGCCGTCCGCAGCGGGGAGGGAGAAGCCCTCCGGTTCGCCGTCGCCCACGTCGAGGATGAGCTGGGTGTGCTTCCACACCTCATACTGTCGGCCGTCGATGTAGAACGGCGAACTGCCCAGCGTTCCGAGCAGCACGTCGCGGTCGCCCACCCGGAACTCCCCGTCCTCGAAGCACATCGGCAGGCTGCCGTCACAGCAGCCACCCGACTGGAAGAACATGAGCGGCCCGCGTTCGGCCACCAGGTGTCCGATGGCCGCGAGGGCCGCCGGCGTCGCCACCACCCGTGGCACAACCGCCGGCTCACCCATCCCCTACCACCCCCGCCTAGAAGAAGCCGAGGGGCTTGGTGCTGTAGCTCACCAAGAGGTTCTTGGTCTGTGAGTAGTGCTCGAGCATCATCTGGTGGTTCTCCCGTCCGACGCCGGAGATCTTGTAGCCGCCGAAGGCTGCACCGGCCGGGTAGAGGTGGAAGCAGTTGGTCCACACCCGCCCTGCTTTGATGCCGCGTCCCATCCGGTAGGCGAGATTGCCGTTGCGGGTCCACACCCCGGCACCGAGCCCATAGAGCGTGTCGTTGGCGATGGCCAATGCCTCCTCCTCGTCGGCGAAGGTGGTGACGGCGAGGACCGGGCCGAAGATCTCCTCCTGGAAAACCCGCATCTTGTTGTGGCCCTTCAGCACCGTCGGCTCGAAGTAGTAGCCGCCCTCGAACTCGCCGCCCAACTCGGCACGCTTGCCGCCGATGAGGCACTCGGCCCCCTCTTGTTGGCCGATGTCGACGTACGAGGTGATCTTCTCCAACTGCTGGGCCGACACCTGAGGGCCGATCATGGTGGTCGGATCGAGTGGATTGCCCTGCCTGATCTTCCGGATCCGGTCGAGGGCCCGTTCCATGAACCGGTCGTAGATCGACTCTTGGATGAGCGCCCGGGACGGGCAGGTGCAGACCTCGCCCTTGTTGAAGGCGTAGAGCACCAGTCCTTCGACGGCCTTGTCCAGGTACTCGTCGTCCTCGTCCATCACGTCCGCGAAGAAGACGTTGGGCGACTTGCCGCCGAGCTCGGTGGTCGAGGGGATGATGTTCTCCGCTGCGTACTGCATGATCAGCCGACCGGTGGTGGTCTCACCGGTGAAGCCGATCTTGGCGATGCGCGGACTCGTGGCCAGCGCCTTGCCGATCTCCCCCCCGGGGCCGGTCACGATGTTGATCACCCCGGGCGGCACCACGTCTGCGATCACCTCGGCAAGCTTCAGGATCGACCAGGGTGTGGGCGACGCGGGCTTGAGGACGGTGCAGTTGCCCGCAGCCAGCGCCGGGGCGATCTTCCACGCAGCCATCAGGAGCGGGAAGTTGAACGGGATGATCTGCCCGACCACCCCGAGGGGCTCATGGAAGTGATAGGCGACCGTATCCTTGTCGATCTCCGTCGAACGACCTTCGAGTGACCGGGTGGCGCCGGCGAAGTAGCGGAAGTGGTCGACGGCCAACGGGATGTCGGCCGCCAGGGTCTCACGCACGGGCTTGCCGTTCTCCCAGGTCTCCGCCACCGCCAGCATCTCCAGGTTGGCCTCGATGGCGTCGGCGATGCGATTGAGCACTGCGGACCGGTCGGTGAGCGAGGTCTCTCCCCATGCATCCTTGGCCTGATGCGCGGCATCGAGCGCCAGCTCCACGTCCTCGGCTGTCGACCTGGCCACCTCGCAGAACGGCTTGCCGTCCACCGGGCTCACATTGGTCATGTACTGGCCCTTGACCGGAGCGACCCAGGTCCCCCCGATGAAGTTGCCATAGCGGGGCTTGACCTCGACCACGCTGCCCGGTTGCCCCGGCGGCACAAATGGGGCCGGACCGCTCTCCACCGTCACGGACTCGTTCTCTTCGGTCATGGTTCGCTCCACTCTCTCTCGTTCCGTTACCCGGATCCTCCGGATCGGCATGAGCCGGTAACCGGACCAGCCCGCCTGCCGGCTCACCCCACAGTGGCCACCCTACGGATGACGGCGTCGCCGTTCCAGGGCCGAAGGTCACAAGGGGCTGCCGGGAGGTCGGCGGACGGCCCGTTCCAAGCGTGCGGTCCGGATTCCGTCAGGTCGTTCGGCCCTACCGGGCCCGATCCGGTGCGCTCAGTCTCTAATTGTCGGGTTTTCCGGGCGAGGGGCCCTCCATCGGCCCGGGTTCGTTCGATCGCACCGGGGAGGATTACCGTGTCACCCATGAGGAGCTGCAGCAACCGCCGCGTCGTGGTGGGGATCGACGGCTCCACCTGTTCGATCGCTGCGCTGAACTGGGCTGCGGACTGGGCTGCGCTGACCGCGTCTACCGTCGAGGCGATCGCCACCTGGGAGTGGCCGACTAGCTATGGAGTGGCGCTCTTCCTGCCCTCCGACTACGACCCTGCAGCCGATGCCGAGACCATGCTCCGCGATGTCGTGAAGGTCGCGCAGGAGACCCATCCGGATGTGGTGTTCCGGCCGCTCGTGGTGGAGGGGCATCCGGCCCCGGTCCTCATCAAGGCATCCCGGGGCGCCGACCTCCTCACCGTCGGCAGTCGGGGGCACGGGGAGTTCACCGGCATGTTGATCGGTTCGGTCAGCGAGCACTGCACGGCTCATGCCCACTGCCCCGTGCTGGTCATCCGTGACCATGCCTAGGAGAGCGGCCCCCGGGCTGCGTGCAGGGTCGTGACACCGGGGACCATGCGAGCGTGGGCGGTCGGCGAGCCCGGACCGATCGACGGCGGGCCCCTCCGCCACATCGAGCGCCCCACGCCCGTCCCGGGTCCGGGTCAGCTACGGGTGCATGTCAGCGTCTGCGGGGTCTGCCGCACCGACCTCCATCTCGCCGAGGGCGACCTCGCTCCGAGGAGTCCCCTGGTGATTCCCGGGCACGAGGTGGTCGGTGTCGTCGAGGACCTCGGGCCCGGCTGCAACCGGTTCCGGCTCGGTGACCGGGTGGGAGTGCCCTGGCTGGCCCGCACCTGCGGTACCTGTCGGTTCTGCCTCGACGGACGGGAGAACCTGTGCACCGCGCCCGGTTTCACCGGGTGGGACGTGGACGGCGGCTACGCCGAGTACGCGGTCGTCGACGAGGGGTTCGCCTACGCCATCCCCGACGTGTTCGACGACGAGGAGGCAGCGCCGCTTCTCTGTGCAGGGATCATCGGCTACCGCGCCCTGCGTCGCTCGCAGCTGCCCCCGGGCGGACGGTTGGGCATCTACGGCTTCGGAGGATCAGCCCACCTCACTGCCCAGATCGCCCTGGCCGAAGGGGCGACCGTGCACGTGCTCACCCGAGCGCCCGAGGCCCGCAAGCTCGCACTCGAGCTCGGCGCAGCCAGCGCCGGCGATGAGGACGACCCTCCTCCCGAACCGCTCGACGCCGCCATCCTGTTCGCACCGGTGGGCACCCTGGTGTTGCCGGCACTCGAGGCCCTCGACCGGGGCGGGACCTTGGCCATCGCCGGTATCCACCTGTCGGACATCCCGGTGCTCAACTATCAACAGCATCTGTTCCAAGAGCGGACGTTGCGCAGCGTGACGGCCAACACCCGTTCGGACGGCCGCGAATTCCTCGAGAACGCAGCCCGCATCCCCCTGCGGGTGACAACCACGGCCTACCCGTTCGACCAGGCCGACCGGGCGCTCGCCGACCTGGCACACGACCGGGTGAACGGGGCCGCGGTGCTGGTGCACCCTTCGCTGCGCTGACGGGGATGCGATGGCCGGCTGCGATCCGGCTGCGATCGCGGGACGTTCGGCCCTGGCCCGTCCGACCACAGAGGAGCACAGTGGACGTGGTGACCGCCGGAGAAGATGGGCCGCGGGGCGGCAGCGACGGTAGGAGGAGGAGGCGCTCGACCGGTCCGCACACGCCTGTCGCCGGCCACGGACACAGCCTGCCGATCGGTCGGGTGGCGGGGATCCCCATCCGCCTCCACTGGACCTTCTGGTTGTTGGTCGTCTTCGTGGTGGCTGTCGACTGGAGCGGCGGCAGGAGGGCTGTGGCGACGGGGCTGGTGTGGATCGCCGCGCTCTTCGCCTCCGTCGTCGCCCACGAGATCGCCCACTGCCTGGTCGCCCGGCGGCGCGGCGCACGGGTCCTGGGGATCGTCCTGGTGCCCCTGGGAGGGCTGTCCCGATTGGAGTCGATGCCCACCGCCCCCGACGACGAGCTGGCGGTCGCCATCGCCGGACCCCTCACCAGCGTCGGCTTGGGTGCAGCCCTGCTGGCCATCGGGCTGGTGGTGGGGCAGCACGTGTGGCCTCCGACCCTGTTCGCCGGGAGTTGGTGGGCACGTCTGGGATGGTTGAACCTGCTCCTCGGGGCGTTCAACCTCCTGCCCGCCCTGCCCATGGACGGCGGGAGGGTGCTGCGGGCCGCTCTCGCCCGCCACCGGTCCCACCTGGAGGCCACGCTTCTGGCCGGGCGCATCGCCCGGTACCTCGGGGTGGCCATGGTGATCGTGGGGTTCGTGTACGACGTCTGGCTCGTGTTGATCGGGGTGTTCGTCCTGGTGGGAGCGAGAGCCGAGGAGGAGGCGGCGCGACACCCGCCAGACCACGGCGACGACCCGGCTCATCGCGGGATCGACGCCATCGGATGAGGGATCGGGCCCACCCGGCGCATGGCATCGGGTCAGGCGCGTTGGGACCTTCGGCCCTAGCCGCTCGGACCGCCTTCGTTCAGCCTGAGAGGGTGAACCGCGATGACTGACAGGGCGGTCGAGGTCCTCTCCCGAGCAGAGTGCCTCGAGTTGTTGAGTCATGCTGCGATCGGACGGGTCGGTGTCAGCATCGACGCGCTACCGGTCATCCTTCCGGTGCACTTCGCCCTCTTCGGGGATTCGGTGCTGTTCCGCACCGTTCCGGGAACGAAGTTCGATGCCGCCGCCGTCGGGGCGGTCCTGGCCTTCCAAGCCGACTCGTACGAGCCCGAGAGCCCGACGGCGTGGAGCGTGCTCCTCCAGGGGATCGCCTCGGAGGTGACCCATCCCGAGGAAGCGGCCGTGGCGGGCTCGGTCCCGCTCACTCCCTGGGCGGTCACCGACCAACCCGGCAGGTTCATGCGGCTCGAGGTCGCCAGAGTGAGCGGGCGCCGCTTCCGCCTCACCGACCGGCGGCTGTCGCCATCCCCTCCCGTACCTGGTCCGGCTGCCGGTACGATCTGAAATCCGACCCGGGCCGCGCTGTCGTCGACGGGCCCGCATCGAGAAACGGAGTACCCCGGAGCATGGCAGAGCCGGCGATCCACACCAGTGGTCTGTCCAAGCGATACGCGGACGTCGACGCGCTCTCCGACCTCGATCTCGATGTCCACCAAGGCGAGGTCGTCGGCTACCTCGGTCCCAACGGATCCGGCAAGACGACCACCCTCCGCCTCCTGCTCGGCTTGATCCGGCCGACCTCGGGGAGTGCCGAGATCTTCGGCCTCGACTGCCAGAGGCGGCCGGTGGAGGCCCACCGGCGCCTGGCCTACGTGGCGGGCGAGGCCAATCTGTGGCCGTCGCTGACCGGATCCGAGACGCTCCACCTGCTCGGCCGGGTCCAGGGTCAGGTCGATGCCGCCTATCGCGGCGAGCTGATCGCCCGCTTCGACCTCGATCCCTCCAAAAAGGTCCGCACCTACTCGAAGGGAAACCGCCAGAAGCTCATCCTGATCGCCGCGCTCATGGCTCGGCCCGACCTGCTGCTCCTCGACGAGCCCACCAGCGGGTTGGACCCGCTGATGGAGCAGGCCTTCCGGCACTCCGTGCACGAGGCGAAGGAGCGTGGCCAGACCGTCTTCCTCTCATCGCACATCCTGAGCGAGGTGGAGGCCCTGTGCGACCGGGTGGGCATCCTCCGCAATGGCCGGTTGGTCGACATGGGGACGCTCTCCGACATGCGCCACCTCTCCGCGCTGACCGTCGAGGCGACGTTCGACGGCTCGGTGCCGGATCTGTCCCGGGTCCCAGGCGTCAGCTCCGTCGAGGTCGAAGGTCGGGTCGTGCGCTGCCAGGTGCAGGGGACGGTCGAGCCCCTCCTCAAGGTGCTGGCCTCTTCGGGGGTTCACGAGCTGTTGAGCCGGGAGCCCTCGCTCGAGGAGCTCTTCCTCGCCCACTACGGAAGGTCCACCGACCCCGGTACGGGCTCCCTCGAGGTGCCGGCCCTTGGTGGGTGAGTCCGCGATCGTCACGCCTGCGCCCAGCGGTCGGTGGCCCCGCACCGTCGTGGCCCGGGAGACGGCGCGGCGGGGGGTCCGCTCCGCGGTGCTGTGGGGGGTCATCTTCGGTGTGTACGTGACCGAGTCGGCCACCGGCTACGAAGGTGCGTACAAGACATCGGGCCAGCGGCACGCGCTCGCCCAGACCCTGGGCTCGGACGTCGGCATCAGTGCCATCATCGGCCCTGCGTCACACCTGGACACCGTGGCCGGCTTCGTCGCCTGGCGCACCCTCGGCGTGCTCACGGTGGTCGGCGCGGTCTGGGGCCTCCTCGCCGCAACCCGCCTCCTGCGCGGCGAGGAGGATGCCGGTCGGTGGGAGCTGCTCCTCGCCGGCCGGACCACGCGCCGGGGAGGCGCCGCCCAGGCCCTCACCGGGCTCGCGGGGTGCGCACTCGTCCTGTGGGCGATCACCGCCGTCATCGCCGTCGCGGTCGGACGGTCCTCCTCGGTCCACATCGACGGGCGCTCGGCACTGTTCCTCGCCGTGGCCGACGTGTCCGGCGCAGCGGTCTTCCTCGCGGTGGGGGCGCTCACCTCCCAGCTGGCCCCCACCCGACGCCAGGCAGCCTCCTACGCCGGAGGAGTGCTCGGCGTGGCCTACGCCCTGAGGATGGTGGCCGATTCGGGCGCGGGGCTCGCATGGCTGCGCTGGGCATCGCCGCTCGGTTGGGTCGAGGAGCTGCACCCCCTCACCGCGCCCCGACCGGTCGCGCTGGTACCCATCGTCGGGCTGATCGCGATCCTGACGGTGTTGACCGTCCAGCTGGCGGGAGGACGCGACCTCGGGGCGAGCACCATTCCCGACCGGTCCCGGCCCCCGACCCGCACCATGTTGCTCTCGGGGCCGACCGGGCTGACCGTACGCCTGGTCCGCCCCGTCGTCATCGGGTGGGTGGTGGCCATCGCCCTGGCCGGGCTCATGCTCGGGCTCATCGCCAAAGCGGCCGGCCGCGCCCTCACCGGCTCGACAGCCATGAGGAAGCTGGTCTCCGACTTCGGCGCGCACGGCGCAGGGGCCACCACCTACCTCGGCGTCGCCTTCTTGATGGTGGCGCTCCTGCTCGCGCTGATAGCGGCCGGCCAGGTCGGCGCGGCACGGGGCGAGGAGGCCGAAGGGAAGCTCGACCACCTTCTGGTCCGACCCGTCTCGCGCACGTCGTGGCTCGCTGGCCGGTTGTCCGTGGCAACCGGGGCCCTGGTGATCGCCGGAGCGGTGGCCGGGGTGACCGGCTGGCTCGGCGCCGCCAGCCAGGATTCCGGGATTGGCCTCACCAACATGGTCGCCGCCGGTCTCAACCTGGTGCCACCGGCCGTGCTCATCCTCGGTGTCGGGACCCTGGCGTTCGGCATACGGCCGCGTGCCGCGTCCGGCGCCTGTTATGCGGTGCTGGCCTGGTCGTTTCTGGTGGAGCTCATCGGAGGGATCGTCAACGCCAGCCACTGGCTGTTGGACACCTCGGTCTTCCACCAGATGGCCGCGGCCCCTGCCGTTGCGCCGGACTGGACGACCAACGCCGTGCTCGTGGCCCTCGGGGTGGCGGCGGCTGCCATCGGCGGCATCGTGTTCCGGTTCCGGGACCTCGCCGGCGCGTGACGGCCACCGGCCTGGGATCGGGCCATGGCCGAACTGCTGATCGACAAGGGGGAACTGACGCTGAAGCTCTCCACCCTCGAACATGCCGAGGGATTCCACAGGGACATCACCGTGCCGGTGTCGTCGGTCACCAGTGTGCGGGTGGTCGAGGACATCTGGTCCGAGCTGCACGGGATCCGCGCCCCCGGCACCGGCCTCCCCGGGAGAACAGGTATCGGATCGCCGCAGCCGCCGATCTCGACCGACCCGGCCGGCCCACCGGCGAAAGCCGCGTCATCCGTGCCGCGGAATAGGCAGCTCATCGTGACCGTTACACCCGACGTCCCCCATGGTCGGGGGCGGGTTCGAGTAGATGAGCACCCATGGAGATCGGGATCATCGGCGCAGGCAACATCGGCGGCAACCTCGCCCGACGACTGACGGCCCTCGGACACGCCGTGCGCATCGCCAACTCCCGCGGACCGGAGACCCTCGTGCAACTGGCTGAAGAGACGGGCGCCCGGGCCGTGGACGCGACCGTCGCCGCCCAAGGCGCCGACCTGGTCATCGTGACCATCCCGGAGAAGGGCATCCCCACCCTGCCTCCCGGGGTGCTCAACGGCGCGGCCGACGGAGCACCGGTGGTGGACACCGGCAACTACTACCCCCAGCGCGACGGGCGCATCGCTGCCATCGAGGACGGTCTGCCGGAGAGCCGATGGGTCGAACAGCAGCTCGGACACCCGGTCATCAAGGCGTTCAACAACATCTACGCCCAGCACCTGCTCGATCGCCACCTTCCGGCCGGCACGCCGGGCCGCATCGCCCTGCCGGTCGCCGGCGACGACGGCGCGGCAACGTCGATCGTGCTGCAGCTCGTCGACGAGCTCGGGTTCGATCCGGTCGAGGCCGGCGGACTCGACGGGTCCTGGCGCCAGCAGCCCGGCACCCCCGTGTACGCCACCGACCTCGATGCCGAGGGCGTGGGTCGGGCGCTTGCCGAGGCCAGTCCCGTGCGACCGGAGGCGTTCCGGGCCTGAGCGCTCGGACCGCCCTGGTCACCGGCGCCGGCCCGGCGCCCGGATCATCGTTCGGCGAACGCCTCGGTGCCGATGACGCCCCGCAGCTCGTCGAGCGAGTCGTGCAGGGCGTCGACGATTTGCCATGGATCGGGGACGCTCGCCGGGCAGCCGAGCAGCGAGACACCAAGGGTGTTCTCGTAGCTCCACGCCGTGATGTTGAGGCCGATGCCCTCGAGGATGGGCCCCACCGAGTAAAGGGCCTCGAGCTCGATGGGGCCGAAATAGATCCGCTCGCGCGGGCCGACCACGTTGGAGAGCACCACGTTGAGGGGTGGGCGGAGCCGGTCGGCGATGTGCGAGCGGCTCCAGGCGTCGACGACGAAGCGGTAGATCTGCGGTGGGACCACGTCGGCGCGCTGCCCGAGGAGGTCGTGACCCAGCAGGCTGCGCACCTCCTTGGAGGCCATTGCTGCGTCGTGGATGTGCTGCAGGCGCTCGAGGGGGTCGCCGATGTCGGTGCCCAGGCTGACGTAGAGGTTGTCGACCCGGTTGCCCGACATACGGGCCACGTTGGGGTCGGTCGAGACCGGGACGCTGGCCACCAGGGGGCGTCGGGGCAATTCGTCCCGGTCCACCAGATAGCGCCGCAGGGCTCCCGCGCACACCGCCAGGTAGACGTCGTTGAGGGTGGTGCCGGTCGCTCGCCGGATGGCCTTGAGATCGGCCAGCGGCAGGTTGGTCATCGCGAACGTCCGGTCAGGGGTGAGCGAGACGTTGAAGGAGGTCTTCGGGATGTGATGGAGCGGGAGCGGTGGCCTCTCCGCGAAGCTGCGGCGCCGCGCCTCGGAGGCGCGGGTGCTGCGCACCGACTGCACTGCCAGATGTGGCAGACCCTTCCATCGGGTCATGTGGCCGCGCGCTGCAATCGAGAGCAGCCGGCGTCGGGTCGGGATCGGCTCGGGGTGCCACCGGTCCGCAACCGGCTCCTCCGTCGGGTCGCCGGTGGTGCCGCGCACCACCTTCTGGAGGAGGGCAACCGCGGCGGACCCGTCGGCCACCGCATGGTGGAGCTTGACCACCACGGCCGAACGGCCACCCGCAAGTCCGTCTACGACCAACAGCTCCCACAGGGGCCGGTCACGCGCCAACGCGGTCCCCGAGAACTCGGCCACCACGGCCGCGAGCTCGCGAGCTCCCCCCGGGGCGTCGACCATCCGTCGGCTCACGTGTCGTCGCAGATCGAACTCGGGATCCTCGACCCATACCGGATGCCCCAGACCCAGGGGGACCGGCACGGCCCGGCGGCGGAACGGCGGGAGCCGGACGAGCTGCTGCTCGAGTACCTCGATCAGGACGTCGTAGGAGAACCCCCCTTCGAGGACCGAGACATCGGACACCGCCACCTTCACCGTGTGCATGTGGGCCGTGGGTGTCTCGGAGTACAGGAACTTGGCGTCCAGCCCCGTCATGGTCTCCACTGCTCAGCCTCCACCCACCTCAGTGGCTCCGACCGGCGAGGTCTCGGCCAGCGAGGTGATGAGGAAGTCGGAGACCTGCTTCGACCACAGGTAGCCGACGTGGTTGCCCGAGTACCACGAGATGCGGGGCTGGTCCCAGTGCTCCCACAGCCGCAGAGCTTGGTCGGGCGGCGCCAAGCGGTCGCCGAAGCCCGCGAAGATGAACCGGCGGTCCTTGCGCACCTTGGCCTCGAAGCTCATCGGCGAGACGACCCGGTAGACGTTCTCGGCGGCGCCGCCCATGATCTTGTGCTCGATGGCCCGGGCCCGGATGTGGTGGGGACTGTGCCGGTGGAACAGCCCGGGGAAGTCCGAGACGGGGATGCCCGCCACCACGGCGTCGACCCCCTCTTCGAGCCCGGCCAGGAGCGAGACCGTGTAGGCGCCGAGCGAGACGCCGTAGAGGCTGATCGAGGTGGCGCCCTTCGCACGGATCCACTGGATCAGCCGGCGGATGTCCCACACGGCCTGGGTCAGTCCGTGCACCGCGTTCATCATCTCGAAGGACAGGAATGGCTCGCCGCTGACAAGGGTGACCCGGCGCGGACCGTGCAGGGGCAGAGCCGGAAAGGCGACGTTCATCCCGAGCTCGTCGTGGAGGCGCCCGGCCTGCAGCCCCTGGAAGTCCATGAACGGAAAGCCCATGCAGAACCCGTGCACGGCGATCACCCACGGCCGGGGACCATCCGCGTGCTCGAGTACGGTCGCCGTGGCAGTGCGGTTCGGTTCGAACGCCATCCACCTGTCGCTGCCGGGCTCGCCCGGGTGGGGGGTGAAGCCGCTGTCCCAGCAGAGGCGGTCGTAATTGTGGCCCATGGCCCAGCCCCGGCTCGTGGTGACGTCCGCCGCCGACAGCGAAGGCGGGGTGCGATGGTAGGAGCGGGGGTCGTCGATCCACCCGTTGCGGACGTAGAGGGCCTCGGCGTCAGCGAGCTCCCGGGCCACCCGGGCATAGTCGCCAGGGAGCGGGAACCTCCGCGGCGTCATGGCCATGGCCAGGAGCGCCTCGTCCATGGCCACCTGGGCGGCGAGCCCGAGGGACAGGTGCGGCGCCGGCAGCGCATCGGCCACCTCCCCCCGCAGCAGTGCCGATCCCACGAAGTGGAGCGTCCGCGGCACGGCCCGGGTGGCGCGGGCGAGCGCTCGCCGGTTCACGAATCCGGCCACGGCGCGATAGGACCCGGTGACCCGGTCGACAGCCGAGGGGGATCCGCCCGCTCCGCTACCGTCCGTCACGGACCCGCCGGGCACTCCCCCGTCAAGGTCGCCCGGGCCGACTGGCCCTGGATCGCGGGCCGGGCTGCCGGCGACCGCGTCCGGTTCGGCATTCCCCACTCGGTCTCCCTCCCCCGCGGCAACGTCCCGCCGCCGATACGGCGGACCCGCTCACCTGAGATACTACGTCCGGAGTGTAAGCGCAGACAGGGCCGCAACGCGTCTCGACCAGCCCGGAACACCTCTCGACCAGCCAGGAGGGCCATGGAGTTCAATCTCGCCGATCTCTTCGAAAGCGTGGTCGACCAGGTCGGAGAGCAGCCGGCGATGGTATCGGGGAGCCGCAGGCTCGGCTACGCCCAGTTGGACCAACGCGCCAACCGACTTGCCCACTGCCTCGAACGCGCCGGGATCGGTCCGGGCGATCGGGTCGGCCTCCAACTCGCCAACGGCACCGAGTACATCGAGGGCATGCTCGCCTGCTTCAAGATCCGCGCCGTTCCCATCAACGTCAACTACCGCTACGTCGCCGGCGAACTGCAGTACCTCTACAAGGATGCATCCCTGGTCGGCCTCATCTTCCACAGCCGCTTCGGCCGGGCGGTGGAAGGGGCCCTCGGTTCCCTGCGCGAGACGCGTGCGTTGCTGGAGGTTTCGGAGCCCCGGGAAGCCGGCGGCCCGGGCGACGACTACGAAACAGCCATCGCCTCGGAGCCTCCCACCCGTGGGTTCCTTCCGCGCCGGGCCGACGACCTCTACTGCGTCTACACCGGGGGGACGACCGGGATGCCCAAGGGCGTGCTCTGGCGGCACGACGACATCTTCTTCGCCGCCATGGGTGGAGGCGACCCCTTTGCGCTCGGCGACTACATCCGCTCTCCCGAGGAGCTGGCCGAACGGATCTTGCATCCGGGTCTCACCGCCTTCGCCCTCCCCCCGTTCATGCATGCGGCCGGGCACTGGCTGGCATTCTCCACGCTGTTCGGCGGTGGGACGGTGCTCACCCTCGAGGGAGGGACCTTCGATCCGCCCGAGGTCTGGCGCCTGGTGGAGGCCGAGGCCGTCAACACCCTGGTCGTCGTCGGCGACTCCATGGCGCGTCCCCTGCTCGACGAGCTGGCCCTCGATGCCGGGCGCCACGATCTCTCGTCGTTGCTCGCCGTGGGCTCGGGCGGCGCGGTGTTGTCGCCGTCGACCAAGGCCCAGCTGGCGGAGCTCCTGCCCGGCCGGATCGTCGCCGATCGCTTCGGGTCCTCGGAGACCGGCCAGGTCGGCGGTGAGGCGCCATCCGGGGACCCCTTCGGCCCGCCCCGCCTGCGAGTCGACGACCGTACCGACGTGCTCGACGACGACTTGCAACCGGTGCAGCCCGGTTCCGGAGTGATCGGGCATCTGGCCCGGGGGGGACACGTCCCGATCGGCTACCTCGGCGACCCGGTCAAGTCCGCCACCACCTTCGTCCAGCACCGCGGACAACGGTGGGCGCTGCCCGGGGACCTGGCCACGGCGCAGGCCGACGGGACCATCGTCGTGCTCGGTCGGGGCTCGCTGTGCATCAACACCGGCGGTGAGAAGGTCTTCCCCGACGAGGTGGAGGCCACGTTGAAGGGCCACCCCGATGTCAGCGATGCCCTCGTGGTCGGCGTGGCCGACCCCCGCTTCGGCGAACGGGTGGTCGCTCTGGTGGAGCCCAGGCCCGGGCGCCCCGTGGACCCAGAGGCGCTCCGCCGGCACGCACGCGACCGCCTGACCGGCTACAAGGTGCCACGAGAGGTGATCGCCACCGACGGGATCGTCCGCTCGCCGAGCGGCAAGCCGGACTACCCCTGGGCGCGATCGGTGGCGGAGTCGGCCGCCGGGCGCCGGGGCGAGGACTGAGGGGGACCACGTGCAGCGAATGGGAGGAATGGACGCAGCGTTCCTGTACATCGAGACGCCTGCCATGCACATGCATGCGGTCGGCGTACTGGTCCTCGACCCGGCCGGCCGGCCCGGCGGATTCGGCATCGACGAGGTGACCCGGGCCCTGGCGGAGCGCATCCACCTGATCCCGCCGCTGCGACGCCGGGCGCTCCCGCCGCCCGCCGGCATCGACCATCCCCTGTGGATCGAGGATCCCGAGTTCGACCTCTCCGCCCACATCAAGGATGCACCGTTGGAGGGCCCGGTGCCCTGGGACCGGCTCGAACAGTTCGTGGGTGATGTCTCCGGCCGACCGCTCGACCGCACCCGTCCGTTATGGGAGATGTGGGTGGTCAACCCGCTGGAGGACGGGACGGTGGCCCTGGTCACCAAGATCCACCATTCGCTGATGGACGGCGGGGCGGGGGCGAGCCTACTGGCTTCGCTCTTCGACCTCTCCCCGGACGCCGACCCGGTGGAGCCCCCGGACGAACCGTGGGTACCCGATGTGGTCCCGTCGACGCAACGCCAGGTGACAAGCTCGGTCTCGTCGCTCGTGGCCCGCCAGAAGGACGTGCCCGGAGCTGTGGCCCGCACGTTCTCGGGGCTGGCCGGCACCACCCGCACCTGGCTGTCCCAGCGGGCGGCGGGCGGCAGGACCCCGCTGACCGCCCCGCGCACCCTGCTCAACGGCGCCATCACCTCGCGCCGCTCGGCAAGCCTCACCCGGGTCGACCTCGACACCGTCCGCCACATCGCACATGCCTTCGGGGTCACCATCAACGACGTCGTCCTGGCGGCATCGGGCACCGCGTTGAAGCGCTACATCGAGGCCCGCGGCCCGCTTCCGGCGCGCAACCTGATCGCGGCGGTACCGGTCAGCGCTCACCACGGACATGACGACGGAGAGCTGCGAAACCGCGTCTCCAACATGATGGTGGAGGTGCCCCTCCGGCCCGACGAACCCGTCGAACGGCTGCTGGCGGTACACGCCAACTCGCTCAGTTCGAAGGCGCTCCAGTCCGCCTTCGGCACCGACTCGCTCCAGGAGCTCACCGGGTTCGCCTCCCCCTCGGTGATGACAGCCGGCGCGCGCCTCTACTCCGGCCTCAAGCTGGCCCGGTACCACCCTCCGGTGTTCAACCTGGTCATCTCCAATGTGCCCGGGCCGCCACTGGACCTCTACTGCGCCGGGGCCAAGGTGACCGGCATCTACCCGATGGGGCCGGTGATGGAGGGCACCGGCGTCAACATGACGGTGCTCAGCGAGGCGCACCACCTCAATGTGGGTGTCATCGCCTGTCCCGACCTGGTGCCCGACGTCGCCGACATCGGCACCGGCTTCGTCGCTGCGGTGGAGGAGCTGAAGGCTCTGGCCGACCCGCCGCCGACGGCGGGTCCCTAGCCGGCGGGGATCTCCCCCGCGGTGACGTCGCCGTCTCACGCCCTCCGGGCAGCAGCTCGTTACGGGTCTACACCAGCCGGAGCTCGATCGGGCCTGCGAGCAGGTCGACGTCGGCGACCCAGTCGCCCGGGATGCTCAGCGACCGGTTCGGCGTGGCGTGCCGCAGGCGGGCCCGACCGAGCACCCGGCCGGCCTGCTCGACGCTGACCGTACGTCTGCCGGTGAAGGCGCTGGTGCGCAGGAGGACCCGAACGGGTACGTCGTCGGGCCGGACGATCCCCGGCCATGCCCAGGCCAGGGGCTCGTCGACCTGCACCTCGACACCGTCGACGGCCCGGCCGACGTCTCCGCGGCGGAGCCGACCCGCGAGGCGCTGTGCCACCCGCCGGCCGCCGAGGGCCGCCGACCCGGCCGTCTCGGCCGGGTGGACCAGGTTGCCGGCGGCCACGATCCCGATGACCGAGGTCTGCCCGCCCCCGTCGGTCAACGGGCCCTTCGTCGCCGGGTCCATCCGTGTCCCGGCCCGGCGGACCAGCTCGTGGTCGGGCACCCAGTCGCCGGTGAACACCACGGTGTCGACTCCGATGGTCCGGCGCCGACCCGAGATGCGGTCCTCGAACTCGACGGCGGACACCCGGCCCCTGCCGTGCACCGCGACCACCCGGGTGGAGGTGAGGAGCGGGATCCGGAGGAGTGCCCGGCTGGCAAGCGCGAACGCGCCCAGCGTCTGGTGCCGGGGTAGATCGGTGACGATGGCCGCAGTCTCCACACCGGCCTCCCGGAGAGTCAGTGCCGCGGAGAACGAGACGTGTTCGGCGCCGACGACCACGGCTCGACGACCCACGGGCAGGTGATGCGAGTGGACCCACTGCTGGAGCTGCCCGGTGGTGAACACGCCGGCGGGCCGATCCCCCGGGACGAGGCGCGCCGACCTCGGCCGCTCTCTGGCCCCGGTCGCCAGCAGCACCACCCGCGGGTGCAGCTCGGCCAGCCCGGAGGGGCTGACGAGCGACACCGCACCGGAAGGGTCGACCCGGGTCACGGTCGTCTCGAGCGAGAGCCGGGCGCCGCTGTCCGCCGCCAGTCGGGTCAGACGCCGGGCGTAGGCGGGACCACTCATGGCGCGGCGCAGGTCCTGGAGGCCGAACCCGGCATGATGGCAGTGGCGGGGGATCCCACCTGGCTCGGGCTCGCGGTCGACCACCAGGACCGGGGCGATCCCGAGGCGGCCGAGCTCTGCTGCGGCACTGAGCCCCGCCGGTCCGGCCCCGACGACGAGCACGTCCGGGTCGGCGGGGCTCCGTGCCCCGTCGGAGCGCCCGCTCACCGATCGACCCTTGTCAGCTCACCGACGGACCGGCCCGTCTCGGCGGCGGTGAGGGCGACCACCTCGGCACCGCAGTAGAAGCCCTGACACCGGCCGTTCATGGCCCGGGTCCGCCGTCGGACCCCCGCCAGATCGGTGGCCGGCACCTCGGAGCGGCAGGCGTCGCGAACCTCGCCGACGGTGGCCCGCTCGCAGTGGCACAGCAGACGTCCGAACTCGGGGTCCCGCTCGATGAGGTCGGCCCGTTGGTAGGGGCGCCGCTGGGCCTCGCCCAGCGCGGGCATCGATGGTGGGGGGCCGAGATCACCGCGCGGGTCCAGCACGACGCCGGCGGAGCGGAGCAGGTCGGCGACGTGCTCGGCGATGGCCAGCGAGCCGGTCAGGCCGGTCGATCGGATCCCCCCGGCACAGACGTAGCGTTGCGTTGCGTGGAGGCGGATCTGGTAGTCGCGGTCGGCGGTGGCGGCGCGCAGGCCGGCATAGGTGGCGGTGACCTCTTCGTCGAGCAGGGGTGGGAGGATCGCCCGGCCGGCCCGCATCAGCTCGGCGATGCCCGCTTCGGTGGTGGCAGTGTCGCCTCGGTCCTCGAGATCCTCGGCCGTGGGACCGACCAGCACGTTGCCCCAGACCGTCGGCGAGACCAGCACCCCCTTGCTCCGCTCCGTAGGGACGGGCAGCAGGATCCGGCTCACCAGCCCTCTCGCCAGCTTGTCGAAGACGATCAGCTGGCCACGGCGCGGTGTCACGGTGAAGCCGTCATGGCCGAACATCCGATCGACCCGGTCCGAGAAGAGACCGGCCGCGTTGATCACCCAGCGCGCCCGCAGCCGTCCGTCGGACAGCACGAGCACGTGCTCGTCGTCACCCTCCTCGATCCCCTCGACCGACGAACCGAGCCGGAGCGCGGCGTTCGCCCTGACCGCCTCGGTGGCGAGGGCGAGCGTCAACGACCACGGGTCGATAATCGACTCGCCCGGCACTTCGATGCCCGATCGCGCTCCCGGCCCCAGATGTGGTTCGCGGCGGCGGACCTCGGCGGCGTCGATGCACTGCGCGGCGTCATAGCCGTTGGCCCGCGCCTTCTCCACGAGGCCGGGCAGGGCGGCCTCCTGCTCGTCGTCCCAGGCGACGAGCAGTGCGCCGGTCGGCTCGACGGCGATCCCCACCTCCTCGGCGTAGGCGGCACAGAGGTGGTGGCCCCGGGACACGAGTCGGGACTCGAGTGATCCTGGCACCGTGTCGAACCCGGTGTGGAGGATCGCCGTGTTGGCCTTGGAGGTCCCCTCACCGACGTCGGCCGCCCGTTCGATGACGGTCACCGCCAGCCCGTGGCGGGCCAGATCACGGGCGATGGCACAGCCGACCACCCCGGCGCCCACGATGGCGACGTCGGCGACCTCGGTCACCCTCGGCCCCCGTCCCCGCTCGCCTCGATCGCCCGACGGGCCGCGCCTTCGAAGCGAGCCAGGCGTTCGGCCGCCTCGTCTGCCGCCATTACCGGCTCGAAGCGCTCCCCGGGGGCCAGTGGTGCTCCGTCGAGGCCGGTGCCCGGGGCGGCCCCGAGTCGGGCCAGCGCAGCAACACCCAGGGCCGTGGCGTCCGGCGAACCGAAGACCTCGACAGGGATCTGCAGCAGATCGGCCTGAAGCTGCATGAGTACCGTCGAGCGGGTCAGTCCTCCGTCGACCCGCAGGGTGAGGAGTGGCCGGCCGAGGTCGTCCGCCGCGGCGCGGGCCAGGAGCGCCACCTGGGCGGCGAGGCCCTCGACCATGGCCCGCACCAGGTGGGCCGGCTCGGTATGGAGACCGAGGCCCTCCACAGTACCGGTCGCAGTCGGCCGCCACCACGGTGCGCCGAGGCCGGCCAATGCCGGCACCAGCACCAGGCCCCCGGCATCGGGGACGCTGGAGGCCACCGCATCGAGATGCTCGGCCGAGTCGAGGACCCCCATCCGGGTCAGCCACCCGACCGCCGCGCCCGCGGTGTAGCTCTGCCCGTCGAGGCAGTAGGCGACCGAGCCGGGCACCTGCCAGGCCACCGAGGCGGACAGCCCGTGCGAGCTGCGACGGGGCTCCGGGCCGGCGGTGACCAGGAGGAAGGCACCGGTACCGAAGGTGCACTTGCCCTCGCCGGGCAGCAGGCAGCGCTCCCCGACCAACGCCGCCTGCTGGTCGACGACGAGCCCGGTGATCGGCAAAGTGCCGCCAAAGGCGGCGGTCTCCCCCACCGTCCCGGCGCAGTCGACCACGTCGGGGAGCAGCGACGGGTCGAGGTCGAACAGCCCGCAGGCCTCCGCCGACCAGTGACGGCCGTCGAGGTCGAGCAGCAATGAGCGCGACGCAGTGGTGGCGTCGGTGACGTTGACACCGGCCAGCTGGTGGAGCAGCCAACTGTCCGAGGTTGTCACGATCCCTTCTCGAGTGCGCTCCTCGCGCAGCCAGGTCATCTTCGGCGCCGAGAAGTACGGGTCGAGGGGAAGACCGGTCAGTGCCCGCAACCGGTCCGCATGGGGGGCGAGGCGATCCGCCACGCCGGTCGCCCGGCGGTCCTGCCACGAGATCGCCGTCGTCAGGGGTCTTCCGGTCGTCGGGTCCCAGGCGAGCACGGTCTCTCCCTGGTTGGCCAGCCCGACCGCTCCGACAGAGGCGCCGGACACCTCGAGCGCCACCCGGCCCGCCGCCACGACCGAGGCCAGCAGCTCCGCCGGGTCCTGCTCGACGGCTCCCCCGGCCAAGGCGGCCGGGTCCACCGGGCGCACGGCGCTCCCGAGGACGTCGCCCGCATCGCTCACGACGAACGCCTTGGTGGCCGAGGTCCCCTGGTCGATGGCCAGGACGTTCATGGCATCAGCCGGCCTGCAGCGAACATCCGACCATGGCCCATGATGGCATGCACTGAGTTCCGTCGACCGACTCGGTCACCACTTGGGCTCTCGGCATGACCGAGGACCCGGGGTGCCCGCACCATCACACCGGCGACCGTGGCAGAGCTCCGCGGCCTCAGGGAGGCGAAAGGAGAGGCTACCTTCGGTGAGCGCATCACGATGATGGCCCACGCGCTGCACTGCGCGGCGCTGGCCCGGGCCGACGGCCCGGTCCTCCGGCCCCGGCACCGACTGAGCCCGGCCCCGACCGATCGGCGACGGGGACCATCGTCGCCGACTCCCCAGCCGGGTCAGGCCGACGCGACCCCGTCGAGCTCCGGCCAGCGTCCCCGCCGCTGGGATCCCAGGAGCAGCTGGGTGTAGGGGCCGCCGAGGTGGGTCGACCGCCAGGTCAGCATCGACTGGGCCAGGGGGAGCACCACCGAGGGATCGGTCGTCGTGGTGTGCCAGTAGGGGTCCGCTGCCAGGTCGAAGCAGAGCCAGCTGCCGTCGGCGAACTGCACATAGGCGTGGGAGTCGTTGCGCTCCACCGCCAGGTTGTACCGCTCGAGGCTGCGATCGACTGCCCCGCCCCGCCGGTGCGGCCCGATGAACATGTCGCGCCAGTCCCATTCGTAGTGGGCCGCGGTCCGCCACCGCTCCGGATCCTCCCCCCGGAGGAACGGGAGGAGCGACCCACCGTCACACTGGACGGGCACGTCCTCGCCGAGCACCTCGGCCAGGGTGGGGAGCAGGTCGATGCCCTCGGTGAACCGGTCGACGATCCGGCCGAACCCCTCGGGGTGGCCGGGGTGGCGCACGATCGAGAGCACCCGGTAGCTCTGTTCGAAGTACCCGAGCTTCTGGATGAGGCCGTGGTCGCCGAGCTGCTCGGCATGGTCGGCGGTGACCACGATGACCGTCTCGTCGTATCGCCCGGACTCCTTCAGGAACTCGATGATCCGTCCCACCTGTTCGTCGACCGCGGAGACCATGCCGAAATACTGGGCCTGGAGCCGGGCCATTTCCCCCGGATCGGTCGGTGCGGCACAGACCGCCAGGGAGAGCGCGGACCGGTGCACCGGATGGAGCACCTCCCCGAGCGGGATCGGCGCAGGCATGTCCTCCGGCCGGTACCTGTGGGACCAGTGTCCGGGCGCCGCATACGGCGGGTGGGGCCGAAGGTAGCTGGCGTGGGCGAACCACGGCTCGTCCCTGCGGGCCACCCACTCGAGGAGGCGGTCGGTCATGAAGGCGGAGACACCGTGCTCGGCGGGGCGGTCCGGCTCGGATGCGAGCGCCGGCCCGGGGGCCAGGGTGTCGTACCCGAGCGATTCGAGACGCTCCAGCCACGCGGTGACGCGGCCGTCGAGGGAGAGCACAGGGTCGAAGCCGGGGAGGATCCCCTCGTAGGTGTCGAGCCACGGGTCGGCCGGCCCGTCTGCCACCGTAGGGTCGATCCCCTGATCGGTGTAGCCGAAGAGCGCCGGCTCGAAGCCCGCACGGCGGCCGAGCCTGGCGATGTTGTCGAACCGTGACTCGAGCGGCGACCCGTTGGCCACGACCCGGTGGTTCATCTGGTACATCCCCGTGTAGAGGGACGCTCGACCGGGAGCGCATGGCGCGGCTTGGCTGAATTGGGAGGCGAAGCGGACACCCTCGCGGCAGAGCCGGTCGAGGTGCGGGGTATGGACCACCGGATGGCCGGCCGCCGACAGGCAGTCGGCCCTGAACTGGTCCAGGGTCACGAAGAGCACGTTCACGGCCCTCACTCTTGCAGCCCGGATGGCCAGTGGCCACCGGGCCTTGCCGGGACCGGCCCGCGTCGCCAGCCACCGCTCCGGTGGGCATCGCCGACCTCCTTCCGAGGCCATTCCCAGCCAGAGGTGCGCTATCCGTGTGGGATCACGGCCCCGGGGGCGAGCGTCAGGTCTGCCAGGCTTGGCCCGGCCGCTACGGGCACTCCACACTCTTCGCTGAGTCGGGGCCGGAGGTCGGGATCGAACCGGCAGTCGCCGTAGCTGCAGTACCACCACGGCTCTCGTCGTGCCGCTCGCCAGCGCCCACTCCGGTGGGTACGGGCAGGGAGCTTCTGGAGATCGCCCGGGGGTGGCCCCTGGGCGACCGTGGCTCGGCTCAACGGGACCAGTGCGCTGCCGCTTCGCCCGCCACCGAGAGCACCTCCGGAGGAGCTCCGTACCGAGCTACATGATCGATCACACTCCTACCGAGAGCGGGCTGGGGGCACCCAGCCAGGATGCCAGCGTCCAGTCATCGACGGCGTCTCCGATGGCGTGGAGTACCCGAGCCAGTCCCGGATGGACGCCGCGGCAGGAGCTCGTTGGAGAGAGACGCGACGCCCTGGGAGTCGGTGGGAAGAACTACCTGGCTGGCTGTGAGCCATGGGGCGAACGAACCTGGACAAACACTGCCCCATGCGCCGGGTTGTGGACAGCAGTCCTCACTTGAGGACTTGCTCCACCACCCATATAGATTGTGATGGTCATCGAATGGCACCAGGACGTTGACGGTTCAGCATTTGACCGATTGGCAGTGAGGAGGTCGGGCGTGGGCGAGGGAAGCGGCACGAAGGACGATCCGTGGCGGCTGAAGACGCCGCCGCAGACGTCTGAGTACACGATCTACGAGGATGACAAGGACGGGTGCCGAGTCCTCGTCTGCACAGTTGGCAAGACAGTTCTGCATTACGACGCCCGATGCCTCCAGGATCTTCGCGGGTTCCTGAAGGAGAAGGGGGACTGGGTCGAGCTCGGGTCGGCCGACGAACAAAAGCCGGCCAAAGACGGCACCGTCGAGGCATGGGGACGCTCGCCCTCCAACCCGATCGGCGGCTGGTACGGGTTGAAGAAGGGACTGCGTGGCCGCTTCGCCATGTACATCCCACCGCTCATGGAAGCCTTGGACCTTGCGCAACTGGAACACAACCCTCGCAACAACCGGATGCGAGTTGTCGGAGATTGAAGTGTGATTCGTCCATGGCACCCAGGACGGAACTTCACCTTCAGACATCCCAGATCTCCCATGTTCCCAGACTTGTGAGCCTTGGAGAGTGCCACCGACCCCGGTGGTGCATTGGCCACTCTCGTCGCGAGGCTTTCGGCCGCCTGTCCACAGTGGCCTCGCTCAGGTCACCCGTCCACCGACACCGGCTCAGGTTCCCGAGAACGCCGTCCCCTCGCCCGTTCCGGTGCGCGGGTGGCGGTGCACGACAATGCAGGCGATCACGGCGGCCACCGCCACGATCGCCAGTGCGATGAACGGGAACTCGCTGTAGGGCGCCGGCTGCCCGGGCTTGCACAGCTCAACGAACGGGACGACGAGGGTGAGGGACCCCAGCACCGGGATCGCAACGTGACGGAGAATCGAGAACGATTCGCGGTGGCGGCGCCACATGAAAAAGGGGAGGGAGACCGTCGTCAGGAAGTAGACGAAGAGGATCACGATCGTACCCATGGTCGAGCACTCGGCGTAGAGGCCGACGGGGTTCATCGATCCCGTGTCTCCGCTGATGAGGTGGGACATCCACCAGACCCCGATGATCCCGAGTCCCACGGCAGCCATGACCAAGAGCGCATTCACCGGCGTGTCAGCCCGTGGGCGCAGGCGACCCAGCCATGCCGGGAGGAGCCCGGTTCGACCACCGTCGAAGAGCATGCGCGCTTGCGAATTCGTGCCGGCGACCAGGGTGGCGAGCACGGAGACGATGCCGGCGACCCAGGCCAGAACGGCCGCTCCGCCCAGATAGTGGTCGGCCACGGTGAGGAATGGGATGGAGGAGCGCCCGATGGAAGAGACCTCGTAGTTGAATCCGGTGACGGTCGCGTAGGCGAAGAACACAAATAGGGCGCCGCCGATCGCGACGGAGATATAGAGGGCTCTCGGGACGGTGCGCTTCGGATCGCGGCACTCTTCGGCGAGCGCTGGACCGTTCTCCCACCCGATGAACATGTAGAGGGCCAATGGGAAGCCCGCGGACAGGCCGGCCAGGCCGCCTGTGAGATGCTCCCAGGAGAACGGTGCTCCCGAGAGATGGCCACGCTGGTCGACGAGGACAATGACGCAGACCATGACCATGATCGCGACCTGCACCAAGACGGCCACGCCTACTGCGGTGGTCGAGAGCTTGACGCCGCGTACTGTCAGCCAGATGGCGCCAACGGTCAGCACGAGGGTCAGTGGTCCCCACGCGAGGTGCCACGATGTGTAGTGGGCGAGGGTCATTGCCACCATCCCGCCCGACATGGTGAACACCGCCGCCATGGCGACCGTGTAGCCGACGGTGACCAGCAGGGCTGTAGCGACACCGGCCCTTGGTCCCAGCGAGGTTTCCACGTAGGTGATGAAGCTCCCCGCCGAAGGCTCTGCCTTGGTGAACTCGGCCACCGTGAAGGCGAGGAGGACAACGGCCACGCCTGCGGCGAGGATCGTCAGTGGGGCGGCGACGCCGGCGGTCACGGCAATCACTCCGAATGCGAAGTAAAAGTCGATCCCTGGCCCGATGTTGGCGACCGTCGAGGCCGTCACGTCCGCGGTGCCGAGCTGGCCGGATTTGAGGTGGTCTCTGCTCTGGCTCACCACGTGGCCTCCGGTCGGCTGCTGCTTGTCACTGGCTTCCTCGAAGCTGGAGGTCATTGTCCGTGGTGGGGTCCGCGTCGGGGACTCTGAGGTCGGGGAGCTCGGAGAGCTCCCCGATCGCAACACCATAGATTCCCTCGGTGTCGAGGGCTCCCCTCTTTTCTGTCGAGCCATTCCACGGTGTTGCGCAGTGGCTGAGTGTGGATGAGTGGATCAGCAGAAGTCCCGGCCTCCGGGCCGCTGGGGCCGAGAAACCGGGACTTCCGTCATTCCTCCGGCGTACCTTCCGGTAACGCCTGTTAGTGGGGTGTTAGCGTAAGGGTCTGACCAGGGCCAGCGCGGCCCGGCATGCACCCGTTTCATACGCTCGAGGCCCGATTTTCATACGCAGGGGCGAAAGCCCAGGTCAGAGGCGGATTATGGCCCGCAGAATCGGGCCTCCCTTGCGATGGAGGGCTGAGCAACGGGCACCCCGTTCCGCAGTGTCATGCCGGGGGTGGTTGACAAAGGTGCGGTCACTGCCCGAGGACGTGGCGCAACAAGGCGATCGCGAGGTACGCGACGAGCAACAGCGGAACGAACGCGGTCACGGTCAGGAGAGCCGTCATCAATCCTGCTTTCGCCGACCGCTTCGATGGCGAGGGGGAACGGTGGCTGTTCTCAACCAGTTGCCTGCGGCCGATCCCGTGCTGAATCGTGCGGGCCACTACGACACTCACGCAACCGACTATCACCAGCACGACGATTAGGAACATCGGTCAGACCCGATCTCTCGTGGCATGAGGCAAGCAGGGACCAGGTGGGGCCGGACCGGTCTCTGCCATGGAAAAGTCACGGGAGCTGGGCACCAATGGCTGGGAGGAGCCTGCCGGGGTCCGGGGTCCGCCCCCGAGCGCCGGGTAGATGGGGCGGTCAGTCCGGCGGTACCTGCTGGACTGCCTTCCCTCGATCACGCAGTGCATCGGCCGTCTCAACCTGGAAGCCGCATGGGTGCAGAATGGACTGTCCAGGTCTGCCCGTCCCAGTACCGCAACAAAGCGCTCCCACTCGGATCCCCGTACCACCCCGGGGGTGACGCACTCACTGGTGCCGGGGTTGGCTTGCGCGCCGGAGCAATGGGGAGAGCGAGGAGAACGAGGAAGGCTGCGAGCGGCGCGATGGACATGCCGATGGTCATCGCTCCGAGGAGGGCGACGGCACCCACCAGACCGGCCACGATCAACCCGGTCACGCCGAGCCGCTCCGAGCGGCGCACCACTCGCCAGACCACACTGGCCGTGGAGATCACCAGGGCGATGGCAAGGGCGATGAGGATGGTACGGACCGTCCCGGGCTGCTCCTTGTAGAGGGTGGTGCTCGACTCGGTGACGGTCGTCGGCCTACCGGTCCCCGAGATGACAATGGTCGACGAGCCGGTGCCGACCGAGACCATCATCCATGCCAGGGCTCCCCAGGCGAGGTAAGCGCCGAGCAGGAGGACGAAGCGCAGCAGAACGAGCCTTGTTCGCCGGGACCATCCTCGCGGAGTGGCGACGGGGGCACTCACATCCTTTCTCCGTCCTTCGGCATTGCCGTCCCACCCGCGCCGCCCAGGCCACCGAGAAGCGTGGCGAGCTGGAGCGCCTGATCGAAGAGCGCCGTGGCCGGCGCCCGGTCCCCGTCGAGGTGGGTCAGCATCTCCATGCCCAGGTAGAGGGCGACCACCGCGAACCCCACGGATTCGGCCGGTACCAGCGAGCCGAGCGGCGAGTCCGCCAGTACCCCGGCGACGGCGTCGCGGGCGAAGCCGGTCCACGGGGCGATTCGCTTGGCCACCTCCTCGCCGAGACCGGGCGTCGTGGCGGCCCCGGCGATCATGGCCACGAGTACGGCAACGTGTCCGGCATCCAAGTCCTCGCGGAGGATCGACGACGCAACGCCCACCAGCTCGGCCGGCGAGTCCACCCCGTCCACAGCCGAGCTGTAGCGGGCCTGGCGCATGTCGCTGACTGAGTCGAGGGCAGCCAGGAGTAGGCCGGTGACGGAGTCGAAGTGGTAGAAGATCAGGCCCTGGTTCACCCCGGCCCGGTCAGCGATGACCCGGGCACTGGCGCCGGCATACCCGTGGTCCTTGAGGGTCTCGATAGCGGCGTCAATCAGCTGTTGGCGGGTCGCCTCACCCCGGGTCGTCCGCACGGCAGCTGCTGCTGCGACTCCGGCCTTCACCATCGGGGTACCTCCAAGTTGAGCGACTGCTCAACTACTGTACCGCGCGCGGTCCCGCATGCACAACGCGATCAGTGCCGCTAGAACGATGCGGTCAGCCGACCAGGCGACGCCCAAGGCGCCGGCCATCCCAACCGCACCTGCGGGACCGAGGCCCTTGGGAAGGACGGCCCAGGCCCGTCTCCACCGGGCACCTAGCCCGTGCGGTGGCAGGGGCGGGGCGGTTGCCCCATGGCGGACAGCAGGACAGAGCGGCTCGTCCAGTTCTACGAGACGCGGGGCGTCCTCGAACGCATAGTCGGTGATTCGGATGAGTCCGCCGCTGCCTGGCTCGACCGGGCCAGCGAGGTGAAGGGCACCAAAACCACGATCAGGCCTCTGGACTGGGACTGCGCGTCACCGTTCGGTCA
>PLHF01000031.1:0-5787 GCA_003138855.1 Acidimicrobiaceae bacterium
TCAGCTCGGTCAGCTCGGTCAGAAGGATCCTGGGTGGACATGGTCCCGGACCTGCTCCACGTCGAGGCCCGACTTGGACGGAGTTCCTGCGCTCCCGGGCGCACAGCGTGCTGGCCACAGACTTCTTCACCGTGGACACCGTGTCGCTCAAGCAGCTCTACGTGCTCTTCGTCATCGAGCTGCCGAGCCGGGAGGTGCACATCCTCGGTATCACTGACCATCCGACCGGTGCGTTCGTCACCCAGATTGCTCGCAACCTGGTCGGTGATCTCGTAGACCGAGGGCGCTCCGTCAAGTTCCTCATCCGGGACCGGGACACCAAGTTCACCGCTCACTTCGACGAGATGTTCCGCTCCGAGGGCATTCGGATGATCAAGACATCCGTCCGATCGCCTCGGGCCAACGCGCTCGCGGAACGCTGGGTGAGGACGGTTCGCACCGAATGCCTCAACGTGCTGCTCGTTCTGGGCCATGGCCATCTCGAACACGTCCTTCGGGACTACGTCGGTCGCTACAACCAACAGCGGCCCCGTCGTGGCATCGACCTTCAAGTGCCCACCGGAGGAGGGATCGCCGCCACTCCCCCGTCGCTCCAGGCCCGTCGCCACGACGTGCTCGGCGGCCTCATTCACAAGTACTGCCCGATAGCCGCGTAGCCAGACCGGTGCCTGGGGAACAGCATCCAGCGCCGTCGATCGGAACATCAAAGCCGCGATGAGGCTTCGAGCCACCATCGAGCGGCGCGATCGACATCTTGGTGCCTTTCACCTCATTGAGAACTTGGCACCCTTCAGCTCACGACTCGGACAGCATCAGGCTTGTCAGCTGAGTCTCCTAGAAGCCGATCCATAGCCTCAACCTCGAGTGGCCGAGCGAAGAGGAACCCTTGTCCGTTATCGACCTGCTCTGCTCTGAGCCGCATCAGTTGATCGTTGTTCTCAATACCCTCGGCGATGGTCTCGAGTCCGAGCACCTTGCCCAGTTGGACCAGCGTGTGGACGATTGCCGCGGACTCGGACGAGTCGGCAATCCCCGAGACGAACGACTCGTCGATCTTCAACACGTCGATCGGGAACTGTCGCAGGTAGGCGAGCGACGAGTAGCCGGTGCCGAAGTCGTCAATGGCGATGCGCACCCCGATGGCTTTCAACAGTTTGAGGCGGGCGAGGGTGGCTTGGACATCATGCATCAAGGCCGTCTCGGTGAGCTCCAAAATCAGCATTCCGGGACCAAAGTCGCTCGCCGTGAGTGCGCCATGGACGTCGTCGACGATCCGGTCCCGCTCGAGCTGTACGGCCGAGACGTTGACTGACACCGTGAGCCGATGGCCACGGCTCTGCCACACGGCACCTTGTCGACACGCGGCTCCGAGCACCCACTGACCGACCGGAACGATCAGGCCGCTCGATTCGAGCGCAGGTATGAATCGGTCGGGCCGCACGATGCCCCGTTCCGGATGGCGCCAGCGTATGAGCGCCTCAACCCCGGTGATGGCTCCCGTGGAAAGATCGACGGTTGGCTCGTAGAGTAGGAAGAACTGGTCGTTCTCGAGAGCACGATGCAGATCCACTTCGAGATGCCGATGATCGTCTACGGATTCCTGCATCGAGTGAGAAAAGAGCACGGCGCACCTCTTGCCGGCGGCTTTGGCCTGGTACAGGGCGATGTCAGCATCTCGCAGCAGCTCTTCGGGCATTGAGCGGTCGCCCTCGGCGATGCCGATACTGGCGGTCACCGCTAACGGGACTTCGCTGCTGGGGATCTCAAATGGGGTACCCAGGACGTCAAGGATCCGATCCGCAACCACCTCTGTACCTGCTGCAAGGGAGGCGCCTTCGACCAGTACGACGAACTCGTCACCACCAAGGCGTCCTACCGTGTCTCCTTCACGAAGCGCACTGGTCAACCTGGATCCGACCCCGGCGAGCAGCTCATCACCTGCATTGTGGCCCAAGGTGTCGTTGATGTCCTTGAAGTTGTCGAGGTCCAAGAACATTGCCGCCACAGGGGTGTGCTCTCGTCGGGCCCGTGCCAGCATCTGGCCGGTCCGATCGAGGATCAAGGCCCGATTTGGAAGTCCGGTGAGCGAGTCATGGAACGCCTGGTGGTGGAGTTGGTCGGTGCGCTCATGCACCAGCTGCACGGCGCGTGACCGGCTGGTCCCCAGCACGTAGATCAGCATTCCCAGTAAGAGGCTGAACACCAGGCCGCCCAGTAGAAGTGAAAGTGCGTTCCGATTGGCGAGCACACCGCCTTCGGTCACCGCGCCGAATACCTGGACGCTCCATCCGTTGTGGAGGTCGATCGTCGTCGATTGCGCTCCTTTGGGCGCAGAGCCGGCCTTGAAGGTGACCTTGGAGGAGCCGTTTGCGTAGCGGAAGGCCACCGCGGTGGCCGGTTTGCCCTGCAGCGCGGTGGCCAGGACGACGCTCGGGAGGACCTGCGTACCCGTCCATCCGATAAACGTGTCACGACGGGCCTGGACCGTCGCCGGCACATCGCCACCTTGGTAGATGGGCGTGCCCACGATCAGCTCCGCGCTCATTCCCACTCCGGACGGCAGGTAGGCGCCCCGGCCGGAGTCGCGGGCATTCATGAGGCCCTGATCCAGAACGGTATCGCAATAGTCGGTGCCGGCCGGTATGGAGAGTAGCGCGGCCCGTTGCTGCGACACCGTGATCAAGCAGTAGTAGGGACGGGTCCCCGCCGGGGTGACCTGAAAGGTCCCGCCAGGGCCCAAGGGGCCCGACGGATCAGCCTCGGCGCGTGCCGCGAAAGCACTCAGCTGTGGCGCCGGGACCATCTCCAATTCGGCGATGCCTTGAAGCTCTGGGTACCGGTCGAAGGCACGAACCGAGTCCGTCCACTGGAGGAACTCGGCTTGGGTTGCCTGTTGGTTTCCGACAAAGAAGGCGCCGGCACTTACGGCAAGGTCCTGCTCATGTTGGATGGCCAGCTTCAGCGTCGAGGCGATCTCCTCAGATGAGGTGATGAACGTCTGGTGAGACCTCTGGCCGTCGCTCCGAGCTATCACCCAGGCCCCGAGGACCGAGCCGATGGCACCCAGGAGGACGACCACTGTGGCCGCCGTCAACCAGAGGTACCGTCGCGAGCTCATTGGCTCGACCGCTCTTCGACTCGTTCTCGTGACATCATGCGCCGAGCTCAATCCGGATGGTCGTTGGGCGACGTGGTGGCATCTGGCACGGCTGCTGCGCAGTGCCTGCGCAGCAGGAGGAATGCGGCGAAACTGACGATGACCGAGTAGTGAGCATGGTCGCTCCTCTAGCAACTCCCGAGACAACCGGCCGTCTTCGATGACCGAATCGCGGGGTCAAACCCAACCCCCGCAGCCAGAACTATCGGCATCCCTTGGGTCACGCGTCAATCATCGACCGACTGGGACCCTCACTTGAACAGTTTCCCCGCTTGACCAGCCAGAATCTGCCCTCCTCGAGCCACGTTCCGCCGAATGACCAGGCCCGTCGAGGTGTCGCGGAGCACGCTATGGAGCTCTTCTCGATCAGGCGTGCGATGGCGTTCCCGCCGGTGACCGGCCTACAGGCATTCATTCCTGAGGACTCTGAGCTTCCTCCCGGTTCGACCTGCCCCAACAATCGTGATCCAGCTCGTCTCGCAATTGTGCGACCAGCTCCAAGGATTGGCCTCCTGATCCAACGTGCCAAGGGAAAACAGACCAGGCGGAACCGAACGGGACGGGCACAGACTCTCCGAGACACTCTCCTGGTGAAGCCATTCAAAGCAGTGGGCTGAATGAATCCGGAGCACTTGGGATATGCCCTCACCGAGGTCTGCCCCATGGGGGTCACCATTGACCGCGCCTTCGGCATTGGCGGGGACAGCCTCTTCCGGAAGGCCGGCCACACCCATCCAACTCACGGCCGGCGGTCCAACAGCCTGTACGTCACCGCACCCGAGAACCCGAGGCAGGAGGTCGGCCGCAACGCAGAGGCCAGAAACAGCGATACACCCTCCGCTCCCTCGTCGACGCCATGTCTCAAACCCGGAAGCAGTCCATGGTCCAGGGCCGCCCGCCGTCATGGCCAGCCCTGTCCGTTCAAGTCGGCCGATCAATTGGTCGACAACCGTACATCAGGCCATATGAAGGGCAGGGGACTGGAATGGCACGTACGACTGCCGCGGGTTCCGAAAACAACGGACCGACAGGACCCTGGTCGACAGGGGGACCCAACTCAGCGAGCGGAGCTCAATCTTCGCGGCGCAGGGTCAACCCCACCTATCTGGCCTACCTGATCGGCCCTGTGGCCTTGGTGACAATCCTTCTTCTGATGCGATTCGGCGTGGTGGCTCGCGAATCGGCTTGGCTATGGGTGGCGATCTTCATAGCGGTTCCTTTGGCCGGTCTCTTGGGCGATCACCTCTACAGCAGGCGCCCGTCCCAATTGCGGCTCAATGCACGGGTCGCGGTCCAGGCCGCTGGGGTGACGATGGTCATCTACCTGACCGGATGGGGGCCTGTGTTAGTCGGGGCCTTTGCCTTTCTGGCCCTCGAGAACGTCGCCCGTGGCGGATCGCGGGTGTGGCGCATCACCGCGTTCTGGAGTCTGGTGGGAATCGCTGTTGGCCAAGCGGCGATTTGGCAAGGATGGGCGCCGTCGATCCTGTCAGCATCGCAGGCCAACGCCTTGGCACTGATGGGTGCCTTCGTCCTGTTCTTCATCATCCGCATGGCGGGTGCGACCATGGAGCAGAAGGAAGACGCCGAGGCAACGATGCGCATGAGCGAAGACCGATTTCGCTCCTTGATCCAGAACTCCTCCGACGCGACTCTCGTGATCGACGACCAAGGGCTCTGCACCTATGTAAGCCCTGCAGTCAGGGAGCTCCTGGGATTCGAACCGAGCGAACTCGTCGGCCGGCGCGCCACCGACTTTGTCCACCCTGACGACCGTGACCGCGTGAGGGATCGGCTGGGGCCGGAGTTCCAGTTCTCCCCCGAAACGGTATTCATACAGTTTCGCATGGAACGAAAGGATGGTGCCTGGCGTGACGTGGAGGCTGTCGTCACCAACCAACGGGACCGGCCTTCGGTCGCCGGCTATGTCGCCAACGTGCGCGACACCACCGAGCGCAAGGAGTTCGAGGCGCTCTTGGCGCACCGGGCACTGCATGACCCGCTCACTGGCTTGGCCAATCGCCAGTTGATCCTTGATCGGGCCGAGCAGATGTTGGTTCGGTCCCGGCGGGTCTGCGATCCAGTGGCTGCCTACTTCATCGACCTCGACAATTTCAAGGACGCCAATGACTCGCTGGGCCACGAAGCCGGCGACAAGCTATTGCAAGCGGTTGCTGGTCGATTCAACGGGTTGCTACGGGCCAGTGACACTGTGGGCCGTCTGGGTGGCGATGAGTTCGTCATCTTAACCGAAGGTGTCCCCCTGGCTGCTGGGCCCACCGTAGTTGCCGAGCGAATCCGAGAGGTCCTGCGCAGTCCCTTCCACGTCGAAGGCTTCGAGGGCCTTCCCATCACCGTGACCGCCAGCATCGGCATCGCCACCGGCGATCGGCCTTCGGCCCAGGAACTCCTTCGAGATGCCGACATTGCGCTCTATCGGGCCAAGGCCGTGGGCAGGGACAATTGCGTGCTGTTCGAGCCGACGATGAAGTCGGCTGCAGTTGGTCGCCTCGAGCTCAAGTCAGACCTCGATTCGGCGCTCGCCAACGATCAGTTCTTCCTTCTCTACCAGCCCATCTTCGACCTTGACAGTGTTCATATCCGAGGCGTCGAAGCTCTGCTGCGATGGC
>PLHF01000031.1:5799-17885 GCA_003138855.1 Acidimicrobiaceae bacterium
TCCATGCGCCAGCTCGAGAGCGCGATGTTGGTCGGACACGTTGAAGAAGCACTCGCAGCAAGCAGCCTCGCGCCCAGTTCACTGATCATTGAAGTCACTGAGTCAACGCTCATGCGAGATGCGCATGCCACGGTGTCCCGCCTAAGAAGGCTCAAGGAAATCGGCGTCATGATTGCCATCGATGACTTTGGCACGGGATACTCGTCTCTCGCCTATCTACGTCAATTCCCAGTTGATGTGCTCAAGATCGATAGATCGTTCATTGCTGAGATGGATGGCGCTCCAGATGCTGCTGCCCTCGTTCACACGTTGGTCGAACTCGGCCGAACTCTTGGACTTAGGACCATCGCCGAAGGCATCGAGGAACATTCGCAGCTAGAGGGATTACGAGACGAACAGTGCGACAGTGGACAAGGATTCATCTTCTCTCGGCCGGTGGAGCCGGCCGCGATCGAGGCTCTCCTCTCTCAATCGGACACTGATGCAGCCGCTTCCCTGATCAGCGTCAGCGAGGAGATGAAGAACCCGGCAATCTCGCAGTGCACCGCGACAGGAATCCTCGAGACTGTGCCGAGACCGGGGTGATTCAAATGTCCAACCCCGGATGGGCCCTGCACGATTGAGGGTGGGCGAGGCTGAAGCCACCCGTCAGCCCGCTGGTCAGTGGTTCAGTCTCAATCGGAGACCATTCAGTGCTCGCCCCGTGCCTCCTTGGTGTAACGCGCAGCCAGTTGGACGGGAGAATCCCCACGCGTTGCCGAGATCCGTGATTGACGTGCCCCTTTTCAATGCGACCGCAATGACGGTCCGCCGCATGTCGTGACGGCGCTGTTCGACGGCGGTCAAGGCGTCGTTGACCCTTCGACGAAACTCGAGCGGGTACGCCGCGACGATCGCTGTGGCCACGTCGGATCCCCGTTTGGACTTTCTCAGGGCTCGCCGGAGTGCGACTCCANNTCCGCCGACTGAGGCTCCGGACCCGGCACTCTGGATTCAGTTTGGGTTGTCCCTCGCCAACCTCAGCACCAACTGCACCGTTCCGGCGGGCACAGCTGGCCGACCTGAACGACCCCGAGGATACGTCCATCGTCGCCGAACCGGGTTCCGATGCCAGCGCAGCAATGTGGCGGCTCCACGAAGAGCCGACGTCGAGCCGCCTTCGACACCAGATGGCTGAGCCCGGCCACGAGCGCTCGGTCAGCTGGCTGCAGAGCCGGACGGTCCGCTTGACGGCGAAGGATCGCCGCTTCATGGCGGAGCACCACAACCTGGACGGTCGGTTCGTCGTGTTCGCTCCTTCGAAGTCGGAGCAACTGGAGCAGCCGGATGAGCGCCACGTAGATGAAGGACATCGCTATGAGTAATCTTCGCTTGCGCTGTGCCCTCAGGGACAGTCCTGGTGGACGAGTTGGATGGGATTCTGGGCACCCACAAGATGGAATTGGCCAGGTCGAGCCCCAGTGTTCGGTGGCCTTGGAGGCGAGTTTCGCACCCACCGCCGATTCCACTCGGGAGTCTTGGAAGCAGAAGCGGAGAAGTGTCAGGATCCGGAGTCAGCCGCAGAGGTGAGCTTCCAATGGTCGGCGACGTGTGGTCGCTCTGCGCTCCGCCAGCACGTGGGATGCGGTGTCGTCAGGCAGATTGGGTTCCGGGACTGGTGAGCTATTCGGAAGGCAGGGGTCGGCAGATAGTAGCGATTGTCGGGCCGCTCATTCCGGGACATCCTGGGAGAATAGGCTCTGGCCGGAGTCGAACCGGGGAAGGGGGACGCATGACCATAGGCATCGATACCCACGCCCGCCACATCGCGAAGCAGGGCTACACCATCGTAGAAGGGGCGATCGAGCCCGATCTCGTCGACGCCCTCGACGACGACCTCCTGCGCCTGGAACACGATCTGGGCATCGTGCCGGCACACAACACCTTCGAGGGTCTCCACACCGTCCGCATCTACAACCTATTGGCCCACGGCCCCCACTTCGAACAGATCCCGGTCCATCCGGCCATCCTCCCCCTCTGCGAACAGGTCCTCGACCCGGGCCTCCTCGTCTCGTCCCTGTCCTCCATCGCCATCGGCCCCGAAGAGTCGCCCCAGCCGATCCACGCCGACGATCAGGTGATCCCCCTTCCCAAGCCCCACCCGGCCACCGTGTGCAACACCATGTGGGCCCTCACCGACTTCACCGAGGAGAACGGGGCCACCCGGATCATCCCTGGCTCCCACCTGGCCGACGAGTCCCCCGACTTCGGCCGCCACTACGACTCGATCCCCGCCGAAATGCCCAAGGGCAGTGTGCTGGTCTGGCACGGGAGCCTCTGGCACGGCGGTGGAGCCAACACGACTTCCGAGCGCCGGGTCGGGATCGCCATGAACTACTGCGCCGGCTACATTCGCCAACAGGAGAACCAGCAGTTGGGCCTGCCTACCGAGCTGGTGGCCCGGTTCCCCCACCGCCTCCAGGAGCTGGTCGGGTACGGCATCTACCAGGGACTTATCGGCCATATCGACAAGACGGTGCCGGCCAATCGACTGCTGCACGCCGACGCCGAGCTCACGCTGCTTTGGGACTTGGCCGAACCGTCGGCGACCTGACAGGTCCATCCGTTCGTCCTCGGCCTGTCAGTTGGACCCGAACAGGTAGAACGCCCTCCAGGTGGTGGCCCCCGGGCAGCGACATTCCGGATGTTCGGAGCTTTCGCACCTCGTCTCAGGATTTCCCCCTGGCCACAGGCGCGGAGGTCTCCAACCTCAATGCAAGGATGGTCCCGAGGGTCACGGACACCGGGGTGTCATGGTCGGCCAGATCGTCCGTCCGGATCTGGGCTAGTGCCCTCGCTGCGTGTGCCGAGCTGCGAACCTACCGCCTCGTTCAGCTGTGAAGAACTTCTTGGCCGTTGGGGTCAGTGACCATGATGGTGTCGATCTGCTGAATCGGTAGGGCACAGGCCAGCGTCACTCTGACCTCTCCGGTGGCAACAGAGCGGTAAGTGCCCGCGAGCCACGTGCGGTGGTACTCGGTGCTCATCGAGACGGTCGAGATCTGGTTGGCTTGTTCACCGTGAACGGTCAACTCGATGGATGTCCCCCACGCTTCGGGGACCAGGATCGCAGTTCCGTAGTTCCCGCTTGGGCCACGCAGGGCGACGGTCCGCAAACCCGTTGTCCCGTGGTGGAGGATGCTGAGCGTGCCGATGACCATGATGGCGACGGCGGCAACGGCCACCGCCGCCCAGACTTGACGATGACGCTCAGTGTGATGAGTTGGTGCCGAACCCGCTTCCGGGCCAGAGAACTTCGTCAACATCGCCCTATCGAGCGACGCAGTACGTAGCTCCCTCGGCGGTGCTGGGCCGAGGAGATCCGACTCGTCGAAGGCCCGGTCATCGGCCAGTGCCAGGACGGCGACAAGCTCGGAAAGCTCAGTCCTGTCGGCCTGGCACTGCTCGCAGCCCCTGACATGTGCACGCAGTTCGTCCCCGTCGGGCCCATTGACCTGACCGACCGCCTCCATGGCCAGCAGGCCCCTCCAGTGCTCGCAGTCCTGAACCGGTGTCACCATTCCCACCCCATCTCGTCCATCGTGAGGCGCAGCGAGCGCAGGGCGTAGAAGAGTCGGCTGCGCACGGTGCCCTCGGGAATACCGAGCTCTCTGGCAAGTTCCTGGCCCGAGCACTGCCCGAAGTAGGTCTTCACCAGGACATGGCGGTGATCCGGGCGCAGCCGACGAAGCGCCTCTTCGACCTGCCAGCCCATCATCGCCCGCTCGATGTCGTCCCCAGTGGCGACTGGGTCGTGCTCGATGGGCTGAGTGGGTCGAGCTGATCGCTGCCGAGCGAGGTCGACCAGGACGCGGCGCTCGATGGCGAAGAGCCATCCCCGGATTGCCCCGAGTTCGTGATTGAAGGACGCTCGAGACCGCCAGGCGCGGGCAAAGGTCTCTTGAACAGCTTCTTCTGCTAGTTGCGGGTCTCCGAGGAATCGGCGGGCATACCCCAGTAGCTCGCCGCCATACGCCAGATATGCGCCGCGCAATCCCTCGGTGTCGACCGTCTCTGACCCACTCGGCATACCTCGATGATGCACCGCGGCAGTGATCAATACCCGTACCCGCCTGACTTTGCGGTCGTCGGGGTAGTTCCGGACTGGGATCCGGCTCCGGAACCGGTCGCCTTCACGGCAAACCACACACCGCCGACACCCTGACCGAGCGCATCACTGGAGGTCGTGTCCGGTGTGTACGAGTAGAGCGGCTCACCGTTGTAGGTGATCTGGGTGGTCCCGTCGGAGCGGGTGATGGTCCCGAGGGTGCCGGACAACCCTGCAGCGGCTTTGGGCGCCGTTCCCGCAGGCACGGTCAGCGGTGGCCACAGCTGGGCGCAGGCGCCCGTGCACGTCGAGTTCCCGGTCGTATCGGTGGTCAAGTGGTACAAGGTGTGGCCATTGGACGAAACCAGCACGGCCCCGACCTTGGCTTTGGTGGCCGCCGACACGTTTGGGCTGCTTTGCCCGCTGGTGGCCGCCGTCGAGTTTGGCGAGGACGACGAACTGGCACCCGTTGTAGTGCTCGAGCACGCCGAGAGCACTATCGCCGTCACCGCTAGGAGGATGCCGGTAACCGACCGCCACGTGGTCAACGATGGTCGATGGACCGGCGCTCTGTCGACAGGGCCGACGGGAGCGGGCTGAGGGTTCCAGAAGTTGGTCCACCGAGGCGGAAGTATGCAGTTCATGGCAGTGAATACCGAAGTCACGCAGGGAATGTTCACGCAGAATGCAAACTCTTGCTGTGTAGCCCGCCACGTTGCGTTCGGAGCGGGCAGATCAGGTTCGCAGTTGGTGAAGTGCGGTCTAGCCGCACATGGAGAACTGCAGGTCAGCGGCCACGCTGTCCTGGGCCGGACAGCTTGAAGGTGTTGTCACCGTCGTCGACGAAGTGCACGCCGTGGTGGTTTTGGGCGAGTGTAAGGCCAAAGGGGTCCCCTCCGTCCCCTGCAGGATCGTTCCGCGGTGAGCCGACCTGCGGCCGAATGAGGTGGTCTCGACGATCTTCCCATCGCCTTCATTGACGCTGAGGATGGCTCAGTTGGGTCCCATCGTCCACCCGAGGGGTCCGCGGAGGGTCCCGCCCGACGAGATGGTGATCCCTCAACGTGGATGGGGATGGCACGGCCGTCCCCGATCAGGGCGACGGGCGGTCTGGCCTGTTGGTAGCAAGCCGGACCAATCACCCTCCTCTGGGACGGGACGTGCGTGTTCAATGTGCTGTCTGGAAGGGATCGGTCGACGACGTCCGCAAACGCCTCATGACTCCGAGTCAGGCCGAATCGCCCAGTGCTCCCGAAGGTATTGAGGACCAGCAGGATAGCGGTGGACCGTACGAGACAGTGTCTCTGTCGGGGGCAGTGCCGATGACGAATGCTCGTGCGACTGCGAGCTAGCTCTCGGGATTCACAGGCAGCGGGAAGTTATCCGAGGTGCGACCGTCCACGTCTGGACTGCCGGCGGTGTAGTCGACCTGAAGGTTCGTGAACACAGGCTCACCTGACCGAATTGCTGGACCGCTCGACTCGAAGGTCGCCGGGTAGGGAAGGAACTTCCCCTCCGCACAGTTTGGGGTGCAGTTGTTCTCAGAGATGACCCCCACGCCACTGGCACTGGTCTTACTCCACGAGGCCCAGGTCAGCTGGGTCGCCCGGATTCCATAGTCAGCGCAGGCAAGCACAATCTGCGTCGGTCTGATTGAAGGCGCTCCCGTGCAGTCCGCAATATCACCCGGCAGGGGCGGAGCTGTCGTGGTGCTTGTGGTTTGGGGAACGGTGGACTGCGTGGTCGTCGTCCGGGCCGATGCCGATCTAGCTTTCCAGGGACGGGAGTTGTCCATCTTCAACATCGTCACCGGAAGTGCAGTGCTGACCTTCGAAGAACTGGTCGACTTCATCGAGCATCGCATGAGGATGAGCCATATCTATCAGCCGTTGTTGATCCGAACGCTCGTGGATGCCGGGGGAACGGCGACGCTTCGCCAGGTAGCCATGGCATTCCTTGATCGTGACGAGAGCCAGATCCGCTACTACGAGGATCGGATCAAGAAGATGCCCCTTCCCGTGCTGAAGCGCCACGGCATCGTGGATCGCAAGGGTGATCTGATCTCACTTTCGGTGCAGTCGCTGAGCTACCAGGAGAGAGCAGAGATCATGGCCATTTGTGAACAGGAGCTTGGAGCCCTTCTCAAGCAGAGGGGCCTTGGCACCTGGGACTACCGGCTACTGGGGACCGATCCCGTGCCGAGTGACATCAGGTACCAGGAGCTGTGCGACGAATGCAACCGGGGGAAGTCCAACAGAGATGATCGTCGCTTCTAAGCGCTACCGTCACCCACGCACCTGTGCCTCCTGTCATTCTTGCTCGGCGAGGGAGACGGGACGGTCGAGCAAGTCGCATCCGCAGATCACTGAGGCGACCCTTGGGCAGGCTGGAATCGAGCCCCCCACGGTGATGATGAAGGAGGCGTGCCAAAATGGCCGCATGCGAGTGGCGATGGTGTGCCTTGGGAACATCTGCCGCTCCCCGATGGCGGCGGCAGTTGCGACTGCGATGGCCGAGGATGCCGGACTCGGCGGCGAGGTGGTCTTCGAGTCGTTCGGGACCGCCGGATACCACGAGGGCGAGTGCGCCAATCCCCGAGCCGATGCGACGCTGCGACGCGGGGGCTGGCCCGCTGGCGCTCACCGCGCTCGTCAGCTGCGCCCGGCAGACCTTGCGGCTGCCGATCTTGTCCTGTGCGCGGACCGGTCCAATCTCGCCGACGTGCGGCGACTCGCTGGTGCCGGTGCAGGGACGGCAAAGGTACGGCTCCTTCGCTCCTACGATCCGGAGGCGAGTCCTAGCGACGACGAGGTTCCCGATCCCTGGGGCGGCGACGACACCGATTTCGACCTAACACTCGCCCTTATCGAGCAGGCATGCCGTGGCCTCGTCGGCGAACTGGCTGACGCGCCTCGCTAGCGTCGTCGGTCCGACTGGGCCCACCAGACAGCTCGGCGGCGGCGTCTGGATGGTGTCGGCCGGCGGTCGCACCCTTGTCGCCAAGCTCGGCGCCAGCGCCTTCGACGAGGCCGACGGCCTCGAGCGCCTCATAGCGGTGCCCGGGGCGCCGCCCGTGCCCGAGGTCGTGCTCACCGAGGCCGAGCTTCTCGTCACCACGTGGGTCGAACAGGGCTCACGGACCCCGGGGCACGAGGAGTCGCTCGGTCGTGCACTCGCTGCGTTGCACAGTGCCCCCTTCCCGCACTGGGGTGGAGGCTCGTCGTGGATCGGGGCCTGCCGCGTCAATCCCTCGCTCTTCCCCGATGCCGCCAGCTTCTACGGCGCCCGGCTTCGCGAGCTGTCCACCCGCTGCGGGCTCGAGCATCCGGTGACCGCGGTTGCCGCCAGGCTCGCGGAGCTGCTCCCGCCAGGCGGACCGGCGCTCCTACACGGCGACCTCTGGTGGGGCAACGTGCTCTTCGGTGCCGACGGACGGACCTGGCTCATTGACCCGTCAGTCCACGGCGGCCACCCCGAGGAGGACCTGGCCATGCTCGCGCTGTTCGGCTCGGTGCCAGATCGCCTGCTCCGCGCCTACGCCGAGGTGCAGCCGCTGAGTCCCGGATGGGAGGAGCGCGTCGCACTGTTCCAGCTCTACCCGTTGCTCGTCCACGCGGTGCTGTTCGGCGGCGGCTATCGCTCACGGGCGGAGGCAGTGGCCCGACGCTTCGCCTGACGTGAAGGGCGCCACAATGTCGATCGGACCCCTGAGCTGGACGTTCGCCACGCTCTCTTGACATGATCGACCGTGGCCGTCTCGCTCCCCTATCTCGGCCCATGCCGGATCCTCGGCCTCATCGCATCTGTCCGACGAAGCGAGTCGGATAAGCACATCGAGACCATGGTGCTCCGGCACCAGGTCCGAGTTCTCGTACGTCAGTTGCACGAGCGGGTGCGGTATCGCCCGGCGGATGGGGCGATCCTTGCCGCACTCAGTCGATCGCTCCCTCGAATCCGGTGGCGGTCCTTCCTAGTCACCCCTGACACGCTGCTGCGATGGCATCGGGACGCTGCCAGACGCAAATGGCGGCGATGGAGAAGACAACGAGGCCCAGGCCGGCCGCCGATGAGCGACGAGCTGGTCGGGCTCATCGTTCGACTGGGTCGGGCGAACCGACGCTGGGGTTGTATCCGTATCCAAGGCGAGCTGCGGACAGTCGGCATCCGCGTCTCGGCCAGCTCAATCAGACGGGTCCTGCGTCGACATGGTCTCGGACCTGTTCCACGGAGCGGCGCGACCTGGACGGAGTTCCTTCGTTCCCAGGCCCACAGCGTGCTGGCCACGGACTCCTTCACGGTGGACACCGTGTCGCTCAAGCAACTCTACGTGCTCTTCGTCATCGGATTGTCGACACGAGAGGTGCGCATCCTCGGAATCACCGACCATCCGACCGGTGCGTTCGTCACCCAGGTTGCTCGCAACCTGGTCAGTGATCTCACCGGCTGGGGTCGCTCCATCAAGTTCCTCAACCGGGACCGGGACATCAAGTTCACCGCCAGCTTCGACGAGTTGTTTTGCTCCGAAGGCATCCGAGTGATCAAGACGCCGATTCGATCTCCTCGAGCCAGCGCGTACGCAGAGCGCTGGTTGAGAACGGTGTGGACAGAATGCCTCGACTGGATCGTCATCCTCGGCCATCGCCAACTCGAGCGAGTCCTTCGCCAGTACGCCAGCCACTACAACCAACAGCGTCCGCATCGCGGCATCGACCTCCGGCTGCCGGTGCCCGGCAGCCGAGTCACGGCCGCTCCCCCGTCTCTGCACGTTCATCGTCACGACGTGCTCGGCGGCCTCATCCACGAGTACCACCCGGTGGCCGCGTAGTCAGATCCTCGTCTGGTGCCCTCCTGCTCCTCCGGCTATCGCAATGCATAGGCACGTCGAACGGCGGCCGGGCATTGCTCGCCATCTCTGCTCCGTCTCTTCCACGGGGCACCTGGCACACCCGGATGAGGAACATTCAATGCCGGCGATCGCAACACGGCAGCGGCGATGTAGCACCGAGTCGCGACCGAACGGCACGATCGGGATATTGGTGCCCTTCATCTCGGCGCCAACCCGTGCTCGGCAAGAAGATGAGATGACGAGATGAGGGTTGCCGGGCTTCGAAGAACGATTGCCGTGGCAACTCTCTCCGCCCTGGTGCTGGCCGGATGTTCCGCATCACAGACGGGCAGGACAGATACTCCGCCTACACCGAAGTCGCCAGAGCTGACAGCGATGGCATGGTTCCAAGCAATCAACAGCAAGAACGCAGCCGCAGCTCAGGCGCGCTTCGTACCGAAGCAGATGTGGATGATGGACTGGATGAAGGGCGACGCCTCGCAGGTTTCCACCTTCTCCGACATCCACTTTCGGACTATGGCTCAGACACGTGCCAATGCGGCGGTCAACTGCACCGTCATCGAGTCACCATCATCAATGATGGGGAACCCGGACTCATTCTGGAACATCTCGATGGTCCGAGGTCCAGCGGGAACCTGGCTCATCGACAACTACGGCCAGGGCTGAGGGTAGCGATTGAAGTGCCGGCGTGCGGCATCTGCCCGACAGCGAGGGAGCGGTCGGCTGGCGTCGGAAGCAGCAAAAGGGGATTGGGCCAATTGCACGACTACATGGTCGATGCAGACCAGGATGGGTTGATGAACAAGAGTCGGTGGTGGGTTTTCCCATTGGCATTCATCGGCCTGCTGGCCGCCTGTGGCAGCTCCTCGGCAGACCATCCGGTGGTCACAATCCCTATCAAGATCCAGATCACCCTTGCTCAGACCCGAGTCATCGCTGGCGCATCCATTAACGGGGAGGCTGTGCTCACCAACACCACCTCCAAGGCTGTCACCGTCGATAGTTGTGCTGCTGACGGCTGGCTCGAAGTCGGGTTGGTGAGCAAACAGATCACCTTCGAGCCCGCCACTCCATTGATTGTCTGCCCTCCAACCATTCGACTTTCACCAGGGCCGAACCGATTTCCGTTGACCGTGTCGACGAGTTATGAGTCGTGCTTTCAGCCGGGCGGCAGTGCCACGACGGATGTGCCACCGTGCACCGCGACTGGACCACCGGCACCTCCGGCCGGGAAGTACACCATCAAGGTCATCACCAGCGGGCTGCCTCTCGGAACCTCACGACCCCAGCCAATCTCGGTCACATTGTTACCTATACGGGGCTGACCACCTCCCCCATCACGTGCCCGCACGCAAGCAATGAATGTCCTGACCACAAAGCGCACGAGGGCACTGGCCAGGCGCCACCCTCCCGGCAATTGGGGGCACGTGGGCTCGAGTCCGAATAGGCGGCTACGACGACCCGGGCTTCAGGTCGTCGCCGTTGGAAAGTGATGGAACCACCAAGGACAAACAACTGGGATCCTCACTTGAGCCCTTTGGGGGAGCGCCCACTTCGGCCAATCGCCACTCACCCACGACTACCGTGGTCTTTCCCACCCCCCGGTCCAGCCGCCGTGGTGGGCGACGTGCTGGTGGGCGGAGTGCCGGCAGCGCTCAGGCCGAGCGCGGTGGCGAGCACTGAGAGGTCGTTCTGGAGAGTTGCCCCTTCGGCTTGGGCGATCGAGCCGTTCTGAAGACCGCTGGCGATCGCATTTGCTGCTTGTTGGAGGTCGTTGGCCGCCTGGTTCGGTTTCCCTGCCGCTTCGTCAGTCACCGCCAGTTCGGCCTGGTTGGAGATGACTTGCCCGGAGCCGGCGTCAATGGTCCCTGCAGCCTGCCCGGTGGCAATGTCGCTCACCAAGGTGGCGAGAGCTGTGGGGCCGGTCGGGGCAGCGGTTGTCGTTGTTGTCGTTGTTGTAGTTGTAGTTGGCGAAGTGGTTGCGACCGGAGGCTGCGTACTCGGATCGGGACTCGTTGAGTTCTTGGCGCTCGGCGTGCCGTGAGGTTGGGTGGTTGGGCTCGACCCGAGTATGAGGAGGCCGACGCACACTACGGCGATTGCGACGGTACCCAGCGCCGCGAGCCACCACCGTCGGGCGTGCTTTGCGGGTGAGATGACCGACGGTGCGGACTTGGCAACGCGAGTGTCCTCACCGATGAAGGCCGCCGTGGCGACGGCACCAGGTATGAGCGCGGTGAGGTCGTAAGGCACCGCGGGGGAAAGGCGGTCGGTCACTTCGGTGCCCGAGGGTTGCCAAGGGGCGCAGAACGCTGAGGTGACGAGGAGGGCCGAGACCTGAGCACCATCCAGGCGTTGTTCGGGTCGGTGGTCGAGCATCCCGCTCAAGACCAGCTTCCATGGCACTGGGAGATCGGCGGGAAGCGGCACCGGTCCGGCCAGTCGCCGGGCGACGATCTCGCTCGGCAAGCCTTCATAGACGCGCCGACCTGTCAGGCACTCGAGGAGGACGATCCCGAGAGACCAGATGTCGGCACTGGGCCCCACCTGGTGATCTTCGAGCTGCTCGGGGGCCATGTAGGCAACAGTTCCCAACGTGGTCCCCGCCAAAGTGAGCGTCGAGGCGTCGTGGAGGCGGGCGATGCCGAAATCCCCGAGCGATGCCTCGCCGTCAGCGGATAGGAAGATGTTGGACGGTTTCACGTCGCGGTGCACGATGCCTCGGTCGTGCACGTACGCCAAAGCATCGGCCAGTCTCGCTCCGAGAATGGCCGTGCCTCGCGGGCCCAGCGGTCCGCCTCGTAGGGACTCCGCGAGGGTCGGGCCGTCAATGAGCTCCATGACCAGGTAGGCCTGGTCACCGGCGACTCCAGTGTCGAGCAGTCGGACGAGGCCGGGGTGCTCGAAGCGCTCGAGCGCCCGGGCTTCTTGCGTCAGTCTCCGAGCAAGCTCTGGATCGCCCGAGCGGACGATCTTCACCGCAACGGCGGCACCGCTGTGCTGGTCGACGGCCTGGTAGACGTCGGACATACCACCCCGGCCGAGTGGATGGACGAGGCGATAACGCCCGCCGAGGACGTCAGTGTTCGCAGTCATGGGCGGTTGTCAAGGTGGTCAAGCGCATCCCTTGGTCAGGAGTCACCGCTGAGCCGT
>PLHF01000075.1 GCA_003138855.1 Acidimicrobiaceae bacterium
AATCCGCGACGCACCACTAGGGCACGCTTGACGGTCAGGAGAGGCTTCTGAGAATGAGTGCAGAGAGCCTGTTTTGGCCCCCGAAGAGAGCCGGTGCAGTAATCTCCGCCCGGAGTCATTCCGTGCCCTTGTAGGTCACCCTTGTCGACGTAAAGGGGCGATTAGGCACAGCCACCGTGGCGCTTGTGGAGGTACCGGGCGAGCGGCATTCCTGGCGCTCGCAACGGTGGCCCTCGCCGTAGTGGCTTTCATGAGCGAACGGCTTGTCTTCAACTCGCCCATTCCGTATACCTTCTGAACGGTGACGAGATCTCTGCCTTCGTGGGCACCAACGGAAGCTCTCGCCAACGTGCAGCATCGCCATGTACGGGGTCCAGCACACGAGCAGTCAGTTTTACCTTCCAATCGTCAGTGACGCTGCCGGATGGATTGCTGGCACTGAAGGCTGATGAAAGCTGGGCGGAGCCGTTCATTGCCGCCCATTCTTCAACGGTCATTCCTACCCTCATGACCACCACGCAAGTCTGCGAGGGTTCAAGGGCATAGGTACCGTCTGAACGAGCCGCCAGGCCCCCTCGCTCATCGTTCCCATCTGACGCATCCACCGGGGTCTGTACGAATGCATCGTGAGAAGCGCTGACGGTTGCAGTAGTCGAGCCTTCATTGCGAAGGATGATCGAGCAACTGATAGCGATCCTTGCGTCTCCGTCACGGGGTAGGACGTATTCGTGAATAGGATTGAGCAGTTCCCTTTGGTGGTATTCCCGGTGTCCCATCATGGGAGATAGGACCCAGCGGCGCCGCTCTTCGACAACTTGCATCACTGTCACGAACGGTCCACCAGATTCCAGGCGTGACTTCCGTGCTTCCTCAGCACTGGCCACAGATGCAGCGGCAGAGCGTCGGGCGAAGAACACCGCTCCAACCGAGACAATCACTGCGACCGCCGATACGACGAAGGCTGCGATGCTCACGTCCATTCCCGTCTGCTCGGCATGGCGCAAGCGTACAGAAGGTCAAGTGTGCGGCAGTGGTCCTGGCAGACGGCGGCTCCATCAAAGTTTCGATGCGGACGGGTGACCGGGACCTGGCGCCCCTACGGCTGCCGCCGAGTCGATGTCGGTTAGGTACTGTTCGAGCCAGTCAATCGCCTGACGAGCGACTGCCCGTGGGTCCTCTCCGGCATAGGGTCCCTTGTTCATCGAATAGGTGATCTCCGACCGACCCTCGCCCACGTGGACCGTAACGTTCTGACCAGCGAGGTACTTGTATTGGTGCACGAGGGAATCACGGTCGCCCTTGATGAAATCGAAGTAGATGGTTGATCTATCCCTCTGAAGGATTGCCCACGCATTATCGACGGCTGCACGCATCGCCGCCGTTCCTTCTACGTAGTCAACCTTGGCCAGGACATCGCAAGTCGTGCGCAGCAAGACCACCACCGTGGCCCAGCGTCGTCGCCATAGGGACCCCACGAGGCCGTCGACAAGCTCTGCGTGGGCTTCCCGGCAATCAGCGAGCACTATTCGAGCATTGGCTGCCATGCCGTCACCGTACAGACAGCCTGGTGGGGGGTTGCCGGTATCGCTGCGCTCTGGCCAAGGCGCTGGCGCTCATCGAGGGGCCAGGCTGCACCCCGAGCAGGTCCTCCAGCAACTGGCACTGGACGGCGAGGTTGGGCCTGAGTGGGACGAGCAGGAGGGATGACCCTCGACACTGTGCAGAATCGCTCTTAGCTGTTGACTCTTCCTTCTGAAGAGCTACCATCAAGATCAAGGGGCAAGTCACCAAGTAGGGCGAGGAAAGTTCGCCACTTGGAACGGGTGGAGGCCCCAAGCGTCGGTCGGTTGGTCTACCGCTTCGAGGAGCGCCGGACCGAGCCGAGAAACGAGGCGCAATGGCTGCGGAGGTCCATTTTCTCCGAGGGGAGCTGTCCTGTCCCCAATGTGGGAACAGCTTGCTCGAAGTTGTGTCAGACGGGATGGACACCAACTTCCTCTGCCAGGACTGCTGGAACTGCTGGCACTGGGACCTCGGATGGATGTCGCACGTCTCAGCAGCTTCCTGCCGAGCCTGCGGGCATAAGGCTGAGTGTGTCCACGGCCAGGAGAAGCGGATGAGCGCCTAACACCGGGAAGTCTGCGTCGATGCCCAGTGATCGACCTGGCCGAGGGGGCGTGGCAGGAGTTCCAGCAGATTCCTGATTGGCGTCCGGGGACTATCGGGATGGGCTGGTAGTCGACCACCAGTCTCGCTGGTAGACGTGAACGCCCATCCAACACGGTGGTGACGTGGACCACTACGCCAGCGCCTTCTTTGTGCAGCCAGGGCAGTGCTGGCGAATGATGATGGCGCCTGAACCTGGCCGAGCCGGAGCACCGATTCACTATCCGCATCCGGCCATGTGGCGAGGCCGGTTCAGGGACGGGAGCAATAAGTGGCACGTCGTCTGGTCGTGCGAGGGCCACGTTGGCGACGTGACAAGCGCACGGTGACAGCTTGGGCATCGACGGTAACCTCTCGGCCACCAGCTAACTGCCTCTAGGCACCAGGAACTGCGGATGGAAGCCCCGATGCCAAGCGCTCGGCAACCTGCGTTACATCGCTACGTGTCAACGATCCGGGCGCAGCAATCATCTCGGAGAGCTTCTTGGGCCAGGTGACCCACACTCCACCCTGCTGGAAGGTCTTGGCGAAGAAGCCCCTTTCCGAATCGACGAAGCAGAGAGCCGCATTGATGGGGAACTCGGCGTCACCAATCGCTTCGAGCACAGCATTGATCTGCAAGGCGAATCCTGCGACCAGCTTTGTGTGGTCATGTCCGTTGACGTAGAGACGCTGGTCAGTGGAGAACAAGCCTCCAACATCCCTTTGTTCGACCTTCCCCGCACCGTGCGTATTGACAGGCAGCTAGCCAGGATCGGTGATGGCAAGCCGGTACTTGGACCGGTGAAGGACAGGAAGAACCGGCCTCGTGTCATTCCGCTTCCTGACGTGGTTCTCAATTCCTTGAGCGAGCATTTGGTCCGATGGCCAGCTTCATCCGGCGATCTCATCTTCAGGAACGAACGTGACGAGCCGATCCGGCGCACAACCTTCTCCGACATCTGGCGCAAGGCAGTGGAGCCACTCGGCGTCCCACTAGGCGATGGCTATCACCAGCTTCGACACTTCTACGCCTCGCTCCTCATAGGGCATGGTGAGTCGGTAAAGGTCGTTCAGGAGCGGCTCGGACACACGTCGGCGCAGATGACGCTCGATACCTATTCGCACCTCTGGCCGGACTCCGATGACTCGACCAGAGCCGCCGTGGACTTGGTGTTGGGCAATCCTGCTGTGTCGGATTTGTGTCAGACGGTGGGGGAGTCAACACAAAGCCCCAGGTCAGAGGCTAAGTGACGGTGAGCCGGCCTATAGGCGGGATTCTGTCCACCCCCTTGCGGGGGCTGGGTGGCCATCCATCTGAGCGGTCTACCTGGGGGTGGTGCCCTCGGAAGAGCACCGGACGGGCAGCCCGTTCCCCCTGTTCGACCTTGCTCCGGGTGGGGTTTACCTAGCCGACCGGGTCACCCCGGCCGCTGGTGCGCTCTTACCGCACCGTTTCACCCTTGCCTGTGCGCTACCCGGGGGCCTCGCCATCGGCGGTCTGTTCTCTGTGGCACTTTCCTGCAGGTCACCCCGACTGGCTGTTAACCAGCACCCTGCCCTTTGGAGTCCCGACCTTCCTCGGCTCGTTCCCGACCGGAGGGGTGTCCCCCTGCCGGTACGAGCCGCGACCACCCGGCCGGCTCACCGTCGCCCCCATCGTCGCACACGCACCGTTCCCGGACACGAAGCGCCCCCCGAGGCGGCTCCCGAAGGTGCCCGGTCGACACCGGCGTCGGTCGAACATTTGACGGGCATAGGGAACCGACCGGGAGGCCGGTCGGTGGGGTGGTCCCACCCGCGCTCTAACCTGGCGCCGTGTCCCTCGGTTCGCGCACCACCCGTCCCGGTTCGGATCCCACCGACGGCGACGCGCTCTCGATCAGCGATCTGTACGGTCGGATTGACAGGGCCCTCAAGGGCGCCCTGCCTGGCGAGGTGTGGGTGTCGGGCGAGGTGCGGTCGTTCAATGTCAGCTCCCGTGGGCACTGCTACCTCGACCTGGTCGATCCGGTCAATGCCCAGGACAGCGGTACCCCCGTCCTGAAGGTCGTGTGCTGGTCCGGCCGCTGGAGCCGGGTCCGGACCACCCTCGACCAGCTCGGGATCACCCTCGAGGCCGGCCTGGTGGTCCGGGTCCGCGGTGAGGTCCAGCTCTACAAGCCGCGGGGTGACATCAGTTTCATCCTGTCGGAGCTGGACACCGATGCACTGTTGGGGAAGGTGGCGGCCGAACGCGCCCGATTGATCAAGGCTCTGGTTGACGAGGACCTCTTCGACCGCAACCGGCGCGTCCCGGTACCCCGCCTCCCGCTGCGGGTCGGCCTGGTGGCCAGCCCGGGCACCGAGGGGTACCGCGACTTCATCGGCCGCCTTCACGCCTCGGGGATGGCCTTCGACGTTCGTACCGTGCCCACCCAGGTGCAGGGCCGTGAGGCAACGGCGTCGGTGGCGTCCGCCATCGGGCGCCTGCAGTCGGAACCGTGCGACGTCATCGTGGTCGTCCGGGGTGGGGGATCCAAGGCCGACCTGGCCACCTTCGACGCCGAGCCGGTGGCCAGGGCTGTTGCCACCTCCGCTGTCCCGGTGTGGACCGGCATCGGACACACCGGCGACCAGTCGGTGGCCGACGAAGTAGCCAACCGCTCCTTCATTACGCCCACCGAGTGCGGCCAGGAGTTGGCCCGTCTGGCCACGGACTTCTGGAGGACGTGTGTCGAGGCCGGGGTGGTGGCTGCCCGGACGGCACGCGAACAGGTGGCCCGCACCGAGCGCGCGCTCGACCGGCAGCGGCACGCCATGGCCACCGGGGCCCGCGCACAGATCGACCGCCATGCCGACCGACTGGACCACCGGGCCCGAACCGTGCGGGGCGCGGTCAAGGGCCAGCTCGACTCACACGCCCAGCACCTGGCCACCAAGGGGCGCGCGGTGGCCAGGGGCGCGCGTTGGTCACTCGCCACCGACGAGGAACGCCTTTCGGGGCGCACGCGGCGGCTGGCCGCGCTGCCGGCCCGGCGCCTGCAGGTGGAGGACCTCCGGGCGGCCCAGTGGCGACGCCTGCTCGGCGCCTATGACTATCAGCGCCAGCTCGAACGCGGCTACTCGGTCACCCGGGACGGGTCCAGGGTGGTGCTCCGCTCCGTCTCCGGCCTGGTCCCCGGCTCCCGCTTGGTGACCCAACTGTCCGACGGCGAGGTGGGCTCCGTGGTCACGGCGGACGGCACCGGCCAGGCGGACGGCACCGGCCAGGCAGGCGGCACCGGCGGCAACATCGACAAGCAGCACGACGAAGGGAAGAAGCAGTGATGGCAACACGTGGAAGCGGACGGAGCGGCTCCGAGCCCGGTGCGACGGCAGCGGATGTGACCGGACTGAGCTACTCCGAGGCCGGGGCCGAGCTCGACGGGATCATCGAGGAGTTCGAGACCGGTGTCATCGACGTCGACCGGCTGGTCGAGCAGCTGGAGCGCGCCACCGAAATCGTCGACGAGCTCGATCGCCGCCTGCGTCGCACCAGGATGCGGGTCGAGGAGCTCGTGCCCCGACTCGAGGCCATCGGTCAGAGCGACGCCGGCACCGGGCCCGACGACGAGGAGGAGGTCGAGGTGGAGCCGGCCGGCGGGTCCACCGGGTCCGGCGGCGACCCGGGCCCCCCGGGGCTGTTCTGAGGGTCGGTTCGGGCCGATCAGCCGATGTTGCGCTCCCTGCCGGCCCAGTACGGCTTGCGCAGCTCGCGCTTGAGCACCTTGCCCGAGGGGTTGCGGGGGAGCGCGTCGACGAAGTCGATCGACGTGGGGCACTTGTAGTGGGCCAGCCGACCGCGGGTGACCGAGAGGATGTCGGCGGCCAGGGCGTCGTCGTCACCGACGGCAGCCGGCGACTTGACCACGATGGCCTTGACGGTCTCCCCCCACTTGTCGTCGGGCACCCCGATGACGGCCGCATCGGCCACTGCCGGGTGGGACAGCAGGGCGTTCTCCACCTCGGCGGGGTAGATGTTCTCGCCTCCCGACACGATCATGTCCTTGATCCGGTCGTGGAGGAACAGGTAGCCGTCCTCACTGAGCCATCCGGCGTCCCCCGTGTGCAGCCATCCCTCCGAGAGCAGCGAGGCGGTCTCTTCGGGCTGGTTCCAGTAGCCGAGCATGTTCTGATCGGATCGGGTCCAGACCTCACCGACCGCACCCGGCGGCAGGGCCTCGCCGGTGGCGGCATCGACGATCTTGAGCTCCACGTGGTCGAACGGCCGCCCGGCCGAGCGCAGCAGGTGTGCGCGCGGGCCGTCGGGGTCGTGGTCCTCGGGCAGCAGGGAGGTGATGGCGCCGGTGGTCTCGGTGAGCCCGTAGACCTGGGCGAAGTCGCATCCGAGGGCCTCCATCGACCGGACCAGCACGTCCTCGCTGATGGGGGACGCGCCGTAGAAGACGGTGCGGAGCGAGCTGACGTCCGTGGTGGCGATTTCGGGGGTGGCCAGCAGGAACATCAGTACGGCAGGTACCACGAACGTCTCGGTGATCCGGTGCTCCTCGATGACCCGGAGCACCTCGACCGGGTCGATGTCCCGGATGATGACCGAGTGCCCGCCGCGGGACATGCCGGCGAGTGCCCAACCGGTCCCCCCGATGTGGAAGAGGGGCATGGCCACCAGCGAGACGGTGTCGGGGCCGATCTGGAAGATGTTGGCCGCCTCGCCCAGGATGGTGGAGAGGTTCCGGCCGGAGATCATCACGCCCTTGGGTAGCCCGGTGGTCCCCGAGGTGTACAGCTGGGTGACCACGTCGCCGGGCCCGGGCTCGAACCCCGGGTCGCTCGGCTCGGCCGTGACCCCTGCGCCCCGCCAGTCGTCGAGTTGTGCGAGTGGCACCCAGGTGCGGACAGAGGTGACCAGAGGGGCCATGTCCTTGACGGCGCCGGTGTAGCCGTCGCCGTAGAAGAGGACCGTCGCCTGGGCGTCCTCGACGATGGCGGCCATCTCGGCCGGCGCAAGCCGCCAGTTGACGATGATGCTCACCGCCCCCAGCAGCGCGCACCCGAAGAAGACCTCGAAGAACTCGATGCTGTTGCGGTCGAGGAATGCCACCCGCTCGCCGGGCACTACCCCCTCGGCCGCCAGCGCGTGGCTGACCCGTTTGGCGTTGGCGTAGACCTGCCCCCAGGTGAGCGTCCGGTCGCCCAGCGTGAGCATCGGGGCATCGGGGGTCCGGGCTGCCCAGTGACGCAACACCTGTGCCGCCGCCGAGCCCTCCGTCGCCGCCAATGCCTCTGCCTGGTCGTCGGTCACAGCACCACCCCTTCGCTCCCCGTTCGGTCTCCCCGCCGGACGGTCGTGGATCGGCGTCCGGCGCCCGCCGATCCGATCACAGCGCGAGCGGTGTCGCGCACTGTAGATCGATCCGCTCCATCATGCAGCGACACCCCCGGGGGCGTGCCCGACCGTAGAGTGTGGGTGTGACCGACGCCGACGTGGAGACCCCGGGCCCCCCGGGTCCAGACCGTTTGTACTTCCGCCAGCTGCTGGCCGGGCGGGACTTCGCCGTGGACGATCAGATCGCCCGGCAGATGGTGAACTTCGTCTACCTGGTCGGCGACAGGCAGACCGGGGAGGCACTGATCGTCGACCCCGCCTACGGCGTCGACGATCTGCTCGGGATCCTGCGGGCCGACGGCATGGAGTGCGTCGGCGCCCTGGCCACCCACTACCACCCTGACCACGTCGGCGGCGACCTGATGGGTTGGGGCGTCGAGGGCATCGCCCGCCTGCTCGAGTTGGTGCCGGTGCCGGTGCACGTGCAGGCCGACGAGGCGGCGTGGGTCGTCCGGTCGACGGGCGTGGGGGTCGGGGAGCTCGTCGCCCACCGGGGAGAGGACGTCGTCCGGGTGGGCTCGATCCCCGTCACCCTGGTCCACACCCCGGGCCACACCCCGGGCAGCCAGTGCTTCCTGGTCGACGGGCGCCTGATCGCCGGCGACACCCTCTTCCTCGAAGGGTGCGGCCGGACCGACCTGCCTGGCGGGGATCCCGAGGAGATGTACGAGTCGCTGACCACCCGGTTGGCCCGGGTTCCCGACGACACGGTGCTGTACCCGGGACACCTCTACTCGGCGGACCCCTCGGCAACCATGGGGCACACCCGCTCCCACAACTACGTCTTCGGGCTGCGGACACCCGAGCAGTGGATGGCCATGTTCGGCCGCTGAGGCGATGGGACCCCTGGTGGTGCTGGCCACCTACGATGACGGCCGATGAGCGATCCCCTCGGAACAGACGCCACCGTCGTCGTCATCGGCGCCTCGCTGGCCGGACTGCGTGCCGCCGAGGAGATCCGCCACGAGGGCCACACCGGCCCGGTGATCATCGTCGGCGACGAACGGCACGCCCCCTACGACCGGCCGCCCCTGTCCAAACAGCTGCTGGCCGGCACCTGGGACGTGGAGCGTATCCACCATCACGCCCCCGACAGGCTCGACACGTTGGGTCTCCAGTTCCGCCTGGGTCAACGGGCCGCGTCGCTCGACGCCGCGGCCCGCACCGTGGGGTTCGACGACGGGCAGGTGCTCCACTACGACGGGCTGGTCGTGGCCACCGGGGCCCGGGCCCGGCGACTGCCGGGCACCGAGGGGATCCCCGGGGTGTGGGCACTGCGGACCCTCGACGACTGCCTGGGCATCAGGGCGACCCTCGCGTCCACCGGCGAGGGGGCACGGGTGGTGGTCATCGGAGCGGGGTTCATCGGTTCCGAGGTGGCCGCCACCTGCCACGGCCTGGGGGCACGGGTGACGATGGTCGAGGCACTGGCGACCCCGCTGGGACGCGTGCTGGGCGTTGCGATGGGGGAGGCGTGCACCAGGCTTCATCGCGACCACGGAGTGACGGTCCTCACCGGTGTCGGGGTGGAACGGCTGTCGTCGTACCCGGGCGCAGCGGATCCCGTCGTCGTCCACCTGCTCGACGGCACCAGCCTCGACGCGGACCTGGTCGTGGTGGGTGTCGGCGTGGAGCCGTCGGTCGACTGGCTGGAGGACTCGGGCGTCACCCTCGAGGACGGCGTGGTGTGCGACGAGAGCCTGTTTGCCCACGACCGGGTGGTGGCGGCAGGGGACGTGGCCCGGTGGAGGCATCCGTCCACGGGCGAGTTGGCGCGGGTGGAGCACTGGACCAACGCCGCCGAGGGCGGGGCCGCGGCGGCCCGCAACCTGCTGGCGGGGTCGGCCGGCTCCCAGCCCTACGACCCGATCCCCTTCTTCTGGTCGGACCAGTACAAGACCAAGATCCAGATGATCGGGCTGCCGGGACCCGACGACGAGGTGGTGGTGGTCGGGGGATCGGTCGAGGAGGGCAGGCTGGTGGCGCTCTACCGGCGCGCGGACCGGCTGCGTGCCGTCCTCGCCTTCAGCCAACCCCGCCAGCTGATGTCCTACCGGCCGCTACTGGCTGCCGGTGCCTCGTTCGACGAGGCGCTGGAACTGGCGCGCTCCTGATCGGCATCGCGTCGCGCCCCCCTCCCTCGCCGCTGCGAACGGAAGCGGCGGGTGAAGGAGAGTGCGCGGGCGATCTGGTCGGCTGACGGCTCCATGCCGCCGTAGGTGGAGCGCTCGACCAATCGGGTCGCCCCGGCCAACCCTTCGGCGTTCGGGGGATCGGCGCCCGCCAACCGGTCTCCGTAGGCGGTGAGGGTCTCTGCCGTTCGCCGCGGCCGGCCCAGTCGGCGCCCGCCCCGTTCCAGGTCGTCGGCGATCTGCCGGGCCCACGTCGGTGGCCGTAGCCGGCGCCGGCGCCGGATCTGCCAGATGGCGATCCCCGCGGCGGCGGCGATGGCGACGGGGATCCAGGGGAGGTGGCGCAGCGTGGCCCCGGCCCGGTTGGCGATGACCGAGCCGGGTGTCGGGTTGGCCAATGGCACCACGGCGGTGGGGTCGAAGTTCTGCCAGCCGTACCCCGGGAACCAGACCTGGACCCAGGCGTGGGCGTCCTTGGCCTGGACGTCGTAGAGGTCGGTGATCGGATTGTAGGACCCCGGCACGTACCCCACCGTCTCCCGCGCCGGAATGCCGAGGGAGCGCAGCATGACCACGGTGGCCGTGGAGATCTGCTCGCAGTAGCCCAACCGGGTGCCGAAGAGGAAGGTGTCCACCGCGTCGGCGCCGGGGGCCAGCGGTGGGATGTCGGTCGTGTACCGGATGTGCGACGACATCCAGGCCTCGATGGCCTCGACCTTGTCGTAGGTCCGAGGATCGCCATCACCGGGGGACCCGACGCCCGAGACGATCCGCTCCGCCAGGGCGGACACCCGGGGATAGGCGTGGGGAAGCTGGAGGTAGCGAAGCTGCTCGGCGGAGCTGAGCTGTGCGTTGGTGCCCGGATCGTTGGGGGGCAGCGGGACGGTTGCATCCCGCAGCTGTTGAGCGGTCGCCGTGTTGTCGCTGGAGACGACGGTGTAGATCGTTCCGGCTCCCATCGTGGTGGACGAGACGATGGTGCCGTCGCCGGTCAGGAAGAGGGAGCGGGACTCGAGGTACACCCGCTGGGCCGTGTCGGCATGGAAGACCAGGTTGGGTCCCGACTGGGCCAGGTAGAAGGTCTGGACGTCGGTGGTCCCGGCAAGCTGGGTCGCCAGTTGGTCGGCCGCCGGGGGAATGGTGAAGGGGGAACCTGTGTCCAATTTGGTCACGTGCCCGTTGTTGCCGCTGGCCGGATCGGCCGACTGCAGCCAGCTCTGCCCGTCCCACTTGTCGTAGGTCTGGCCGATCCAGAAGTTCGGTCGGCTGGACCGTACCCGCATCACCACCTGGTTCCCCAGCGATGCCCGGACGCCGGTGTCGAGGGACTTGGCGAAGCCGAGGAAGCCGCCGACCCCGGTGCGACCCTGGGGGTTGGCGGCGTGGGCCGGCAGGGAGCCGGAACCGTCGGTGAGATTGGTGGGGCTGTCGACCGACGAGGAGTTGGGCGAGCTGGACGGGAAGATGAGCGATGTCGAGACCCGGGGCGCGGGCAGGACGGCCACCAGGAGAGCGGCCATCACGAGGACGGTCGGCCCGGCAATCGACACGGTGCGCCACGGGAAGCCGCGGACCCCGGCCATCGACTGCCACATGGACACCAGCCCCCAGATGCCGCAGGCAATCCAGGCCACGACGTAGACCGCGAGCGAGAGATCCACCGACTGGGAGGCGGCGACCGCCATGAGGGCGGCCGATCCGGCGAGCGAGTAGGCCACATCCCGGCGGGCGGGAACGTCGAAGGCGTGGGTACTCAGTACCCAAGCGAACAGCACGGCCAGCGGTCCTTCCACCGTCGAGATGTCACCGGGTGTGGCGGTGCGGGTGACCGTGGCGATGAACCACACGAAGCCGCCGATGGCACACGCAGCCAACAGGGGCTTGACCGCCGGCCACGGGTCCGCACGACGGTGGTAGGACAGGACATTGCCGGCCACGGTGGCCACCATGGTGAACACGGTGACGGGTACGCTGAGCTCCCCCTGGCTCCAGCAGGCGGCAACGGCGATCATCACCGCCGCTGCCGATGCAACTCGGAATGGGACGGAGTGCTCGGGCGGCCCGGGTCGATTGGCCTCCACGACCCGTTGCCAGACGGTCACCGACGCCCCCATCGGGGGACAGGGCGGGGCGAGCCGTCGGGAGGCGCTACACGCGGCGCGGGCACGGCGCGGGCCAACCGCCTTCCGACGTCGATCCGGTCCCGCACCGGCCGCAGGGCGCGACCGTCCGGCTCGTCGGTGCCGAGTACCACCGGCCGGCCCCGGGCCAAGAAGTCGGTCACGGCCCCCATGACCCGCTCGGTCTCGGCCTCTGCCAGCGTCGGGTCGTCCGGTAGGACGACGTCGATGACGATCGGATCGTCACGTTGCCGTTCGGTCTCCCGCACCATGAGCCCGCCTACGTGCGCCGTTGCCGGCCAGTGAACCGACCGCCGCGTATCACCGGACCGGTAGGGGCGCACACCCCGGGGCTCGCCCATGCCCGCAGGCGTCCGGAGCGGCGCCTCGCCGAGCGCGTCGTCGGTGACGGTCGACAGCGCCCCCGGCTCGCCGGTCCGGGGTGCAATGTGCAGTGGGCGGGGCAGCTCGACCGTCACGTCCTTGGCCCACCACAGGATACCGAAGGGCGCACTCGTGGCCACCTCGACGACCAGCCTCTCCAGCACACCGCGCCGGTCCGGGGTGACGGTCACCTCGACCGGGCGCCGTCCGCGGACCGTCCCTTCGGCCAGGGAGGGCGGGCCGACCGGATAGCGCGGCCGCAGCCTGACTGGGGCATCGGCCACGAGGGTGATCGCCAGCGGACGCCCGGCCTGCCCGTCCGACGGGCACTCGGTGCAGGCGACGACGGCCCGTCGGGCCGGCACGGCAGGGGCCACCATGCCGGTGAGCAGCACGGCGGCCAACAGAGCCCCCACGGCCTGGACCCATCCTGACCCACTGGAGTGGGCCACACCGGCCCAGGCGAACATGGCCACCGCACTGCCCGCAACGGGTCCGAACCACCCCACCGGGCGCACTCGTCGGCGCATCCACTGGCCACCGGGCAGTGCAGCGGCGGTCCGTCGCCGTCGACGGGTCACCGAGAAGGTCCAGGACAGTGTCGAACCGGCCACCAGGCACGCCGCGCCGATGGAGGCCCCGGCCACCACCATCTCGGGCCCGAAGAGCGCTCGTGCCAGCACCACGCCGCACGCGCCGGCGAGCAGCCCGGTGAACGCCGCGTTGGCCGTGCGCCAGAAGGGCTGCCGGCCGTCGGGCGTCGAGGGGTTCACGTGGGCGGGACAGGTGCTGCGGCGAGGATGCGGCCAACCATGGTGGGACCGTCTCCGCCACTGCCCTCGGCGATCAGTCGGTGGGAGAGGCAGGCGACGGCCACGGCCTGGACGTCCTGGGGGGTGACGTAGGCCCGCCCGGCGAGTACCGCGTAGGCCTGGGCGCTGCGGAGGAGGGAGATGGCCGCTCGCGGGCTTGCCCCCAGGCGCACGGTGCCGGCCGACCGGGTGGCCCGCACCAGCGACACGGCGTACTCGGCGACCGTGGTCACCACGTGCACCGAGGCCGTGGCGCTGATCGCCCGGTGCCACTGTGCGGGGTCGGAGACAGGGACCAGCATGTCGAGGGCGTAGCGGCCGCCGTTGTGGAGGACGAGGCGGGTCTCGATGTCAGCGTCGGGGTAGCCGATGGAGGTGGACAGGCCGAACCGGTCGAGCTGGCTTTCGACGAGCGGGTAGGTGCCGAGCTGGCCGATCGGGTTCTGGGTGCCGATCACCAGGTGTGGCTGCGGCAGGGGCCACGATTCACCGTCCACCGTGACCTGTTGCTCTTCCATGGCCTCCAGCAGCGCAGACTGGGTCCGGGGAGGGGTGCGGTTCATCTCGTCGAGCAGGACCACGTGGGCGAAGACCGGGCCGGGCCGGAACTCCCAGGTCCCGGTCTCCGGCGAAAACACCGTCACGCCCGTGATGTCGGAGGGAAGGAGGTCGGGGTGTCCCTGGACCCGCGAGAGCTTGACCCCGAGTGCGGTGGCCAGTGCCCGGGCCAGCACCGTCTTGCCCACGCCGGGCACGTCCTCGATGAGCAGGTGGCTCCCCGACAGAGCCGCGATCACCGCAGTGGTGACTGCCGCCGGTGTGCCCAGCAGGACCTCCGAGAGGGCGGCGTGGAGGGCCCGGGCCAGTCCGACCGCCTCGTCGATCGACGGCACTGGTTGCGTGGTGCGGACCGACGACTCGACCCCCACCGTCTCGATGCCCCTGGTCATGGGTCCTCCTGCTCCCCTGGGTCTACCCCTGCGTTCACCGGACCCTTCGGCCCCGTCGGCCGCATCGGCCCCATCGCCGAGCGTGGTGCCTCCCCCACCCTACGGGTTTTCCGTGCCCATGTTCAATGCACGGTGCCGGGGCGGCGCCTGTCGCGTCGGGCCGGAGCCGGCACCGCCGGCCACAGGCCCGACCTGCGCCACGTCTGGGTGGCCTTGGTCAGAAATCAAGGGCGGACAGCTCGGGGATGGTGCCCTCGGAACGCTTCCGGGCCTCGAGCCAGCGTGTGCGGGCAGTCGTGCGCTCGCCGCTGGTCGTCGTGGGCTCCACCACCTGGCGCGGCGCCCAGGCGGCGGCCACGTCCTGCTCGTCGGCCCAGGTGCCCACGGCCATCCCGGCCAGGAAGGCGGCACCGAGGGTGGTGGCCTCCACGAACGGGGCGATCTCGACCGGTCGTCCGCAGGCGTTGGCGAGGGCCTGGGTGAAGACCTCGTTGGCCGACATGCCTCCGTCGATGCGCAGGTTGCCGACCGTCATCCCCGAGTCCGCCTCGGCTGCCTCGAGGAGGTCGGCGCCCCGGTGGGCCACCCCCTCCAGCACCGCCCGCACCAGCTCGGGGCGCCCGCTGCCACGGGTGAGGCCGAGGAAGGTGCCCCGGGCCCCGAAGTCCCACACGGGCGTGCCCAGCCCCAGCAGCGCGGGCACGAACCACACGTCGCCGGTGTCGCCGCAGCGTGCGGCCACCTGGGCCGAGTCGGCGGCCGAGTCGATGATGGCAAGGTCGTCGCGCAGCCACTCCACACACGTGCCGGCCGAGAGCATGATGGCCTCGACGCCCCAGGTGATCCTTCCCTGTCGCCGCCAGGCGATGATCGGGATGGTGCCGGCCGGGCCGCGCGCGATCTGGCGGGGGCGGTCGGTGCCGGTGCACTGGTCGAGCATTCCCCCGGTGCCGAAGGTGGCCTTGGCCTGGCCCGGCTGGGTGCAGCCCTGGCCGATCAACGACGCCTGCTGGTCACCGGCCATGCCGGCGATCACCGGCCGTCCGGCCAGGGCGTCGGCCATCCCCACCACGCCGGTGGAGTCCACGATGGTGGGCAGCAGCGGCTCGGGGATGCGGAGAGCGGCCAGAAGGTCCTGGCTCCAGCCCGTCCCGTCGCCGTGGATCAGTCCGGTGACCCCGGCATTGGATGCGTCCGTCACGTGGAGGCGCCCGCCGGAGAGGGTCCACGCCACCCAGGTGTCGACGGTGCCGAATGCCAACTCGCCACGTTCGGAGCGGGAGCGGTCCGGGTCGGCCGTGTCGAGCAGGGACGCCAGCTTGGTCGCCGACGCGTTGGGTGCCACCCGGATCCCCTGGCTCTGGAGCTCGAGGCAGGTGCCCACCGTCCGGAGGTCCTGCCAGCCGAGGCCGGGCCCCACCGGCACGCCGGTGGCACGGTCCCACAGGATGGTGGAGGCCCGCTGGTTGGCGATCCCCACCGCGTCGACCGGACCTCCGTCGGCCAGGGAGCGCGCCGCCACGTCGAGTACGGCGTCGGCCATGGCGGCCGGGTCGAACTCGACCAACCCGGGGAACGGGGTATCGGGGAGCACGGCCACATGGTGGATGTGCTCCACCGAGGCGTCCGGCCGCACAACGGCCCCCCGCACGCCCGAGGTGCCCACGTCGACGACGAGGATGCTCATGGCCAGATGACCTTGCCGTAGGAAGTGGCCAGGCCGAGCTTTCCGGGGTTGAGGATGCCCCTCGGGTCGAGGGCCTGCTTGACCGAGGTGAGCACATCGAACCCGGCACCCAGCGCCTCGGGGAGGAAACGCGCCCGGTTGATGCCGATGCCGTGATGGTGGCTGATGGCCCCGCCGGCGGCCAGGGTGGCCCGGGTGACCTCGTCCCATGCCTGCTCGTAGTAGCGCTCGGTCCACGACCGGAGGTCGGAAGGGGGCTGGTCCACCGGGGGCCGCCCGGCGAAGGTGAAGTAGAGGCAGGCGCCGTCGGTGTAGGCGTGGGACTGATGGGACGAGGCGGCCACGGTCCCGTCGACCCCGTGCAGCGCCTCGAGCACCGACCGGTAGAGGCCGGGCAGGGTGCTCCACCGCGCCGAGACCTCCACGGTGTCCACCACGATGCCCGATCGCCACAGGGGGGCGAGGGCGGACACGTCGTTGCGGTGGGTCAGCCAGCGGTCCACGAGCCCGGCGTCGAGCCGGTCGGCAGGTCCGCACTCGTCGTCCACCACGGCGAGGGTGGCCTCGACCAGGCCGGGGTCGGCCTCGTCCAGGACGATGAGGACGTTGGTCGCGGGGAGGTCGAACGACCTCCCCGACTCCGTCTGGTCGTAGAGGCGGAGGACAGCGGGAGTGGCGCCCCGGCGGAGGATCCGGCGGCACGCGTCGAGCCCGTCGGCGAACGAGGCGAACCCGAAGGCGCGCCGGCCCTCGCCCCCGGGGATCGCGTGCACCCGGAACCGTCCTTCGGTGATGATGCCGAGGGTGCCCTCGCTGCCCACGAACAGCTGGGTGAGGTCGGGGCCGGTGGCCGACCTCGGCCCGTTCCCACCGGTCCGGACCACGGTGCCGTCGGCCAGGACTACCTCGAGGCCGAGCACCATGTCCTCGATCTTGCCGTAGCGGTTCGAGTACTGGCCGGCCCCCCGGCAGGCCAGCCACCCGCCCACGGTGGAGAGGTCCATCGACTGGGGCCAGTGCCCGAGCGTGACGCCGAAGCCGTCGCGGAGACCGGTCTCGACCTCGGGGCCGAAGGTGCCGGCCCGCAGGTCGGCCACCAACGACTCGGCGTCGACCTCGCCGATCCCGGCGAGCCCACAGAGGTCGAGGGCGACCCCCCCGAACAGGGGGATGGACCCGCCGCACACCCCGCTCCGCCCGCCTGCTGCAGTCACCGGCACGCTGAAGTCGTTGCACAGGGCCAGCACGGTGGCCACCTGGTGGGTGTCGGTGGGGCGGACCACCAGTGTGGGCCGGGACGGGACCTGCCCGTCGACGGCCCATCCGATGGCAAGGGGCCACCAGTCGCGCGCCGCATCGGCACGGGCGTCGTCGCTGTCGGTGACCTCGTCGCACACGTCGGCCAGCCGCCGACGGAGGGCATCGTCGACCGGTACCCGGACACCGCCGAAGTGGTCTTCCACCGCGTCCGCGGCGGCGTCGACCGGGGTCACCGGTGTGGGCCGTGTCACCCGCGTTCCGATCCCTGGCCGGCGGCGAAGGCCTCACCACCGGCCCCCGGGGCATCACCACCGGCCCCGCCGGCCTGCTCGGCTGCGGTGGCTTCGTCGAGACCGGCGCGCGCCAGCTCCGCTCGCAACCGCTCGGCGTAGGCCGCGGCCTCCCGGTGGATCCGTTCGCCGTCCCACCCGAGTTCGGGCCCGATCAGGGACGCCACCCGCAGCGCGGCGTCGGCCGAGCCGCGGGCATCCCGCAGCGAGGCCCGTGTCCGCCGGTCGAGGACGTCGGCCACCGACAAGGCCATCTCCTCCCGGACCGCGTAGAGGGCCTCCGCCTCGAGGTAGTGGAGCCCCGGGACGAGGGGTTCGAGCAGTTCCGGGTCGTCGTCGGCAACCGACAGCACCGCGGGGGTCTCGGTCCCGTAACGCCGGGCCAGGTGGGCGGCCACCGCCACCGCCTCGTCGTCCGGCGGCGCACCGTGGTCCGGCGCGACCCCCCCCGGCCGGGCCGGCGTGTGGCCGCCGGGGGTCGCCCCTCGCAGCCGCAAGTCCTTGGTCACACACCGGAGCGACCGGCGGCCCAGGACCTTCACCGCGGCGTCGACGGTGTCCTCGGCCATCTTCCGGTAGGTGGTGAGCTTGCCTCCGGTGACGGTGACGACCCCCCCCGGCGAGGTCCGAACGGTGTGGCGGCGGGACAGGTCGGCGGTGCGCTCGCTCGGTGCGCTCCTGCCCTCGACCGGTGCCAGCAGTGGCCGCAGGCCGCTCCACAGCCCGGTGATGTCGGACCGTCTGAGCGGTCGGGTGGTGACGGCGTTGGCCGCATCGAGGAGGTAGTCGACGTCCTCGGGCGTGCAATCAGGGTCGTCGAGCGGCCCGTCCCACGCGGTGTCGGTGGTGCCGAGGTAGACCTGTTCCCCCCACGACACGACGAAGATCGACCGGTGGTCGTGCTTGACGGGGATGACGGCGGCGATGTCGCAGGGGAAGGCCTCGGACGCCATGGTGACGTGGATGCCCTTGGCCGGCCGGATGGAGTGCGGATTGTGGTTCTCGTCGAGGGCGCGGACCTCGTCGGCCCACACACCGGCGGCATTGATCACGACCGAGGCGCGGACGTCGAACGGCTCGGACCCCAGTGGTGCCACCGTTGCTCCGACCACCCGGCCGGTGGGGTCGGAGTTGAGGGCGACGACCGGCGTGTGGTTGGCCGCCACGGCGCCATGGTCGAGCACGGCGGTGCGGATCACGGCAAGGGTCAGCCGGGCGTCGTCGGCGCTGGCGTCCCAGTAGAGGAAGCCGGCCACCAGATGGTCGGCGCGGAGGGTCGGCATGTGGGCCAGGGCCTGGGCCCGTGACACCTTCTCGTGGCGCCTGCCGATCCGTATACCGCCGGTGAGGTCGTAGAGCCACAGTGCCGTCAGGTAGACGCGGGCCACACTGCGGTTGACCACGCCGTCCTTCCCGAAGAGCGGGATGAGAAAGGGGAGGGGCGTGACCAGGTGGGGGGCATTGTCCAGCAGTCGCTGGCGCTCGGCCAGGTTCTCGTAGACCAGCCGGTACTCTCCCTGTTGGAGGTAGCGCAGACCGCCGTGGACCATCTTGGACGACTTCGACGACGTGCCGGAGGCGAAGTCGTCCTTCTCCACCAGGGCGGTCCTGAGGCCACGGCTGGCGGCATCCAGCGCCACCCCGGCCCCGGTGATGCCGCCACCGATGACCAGTAGGTCGAACTGCTCGGAGGCGAGTCGGCGGAGAGCATCCCCCCGCTGGAATCGGCCGGCGTGCGGCTCGGCGACGCGGACGCGATCGGGCATGCCCAAAGCCTGCCACAGGTGGCCGGGCCCACCGTCTGGGGGCGGCGCCACCGGTCACCGGCCAGCGCCCCGATCCTTATCGCCAACGATTGTTGAAAAACAATCGTTGGTGATACACTGGCAGCCATGCGGACCCCTGAGGAGCTGACCGAGCTGTTCCGGTCCTCCGGGCGCAAGGTGACCGCCCAGAGGCAGTGCATCTTCCGGGTCCTCCAGGGCGACGAGACCCATCCCTCGGCCGAGGCGGTCCATGCAGTGGTCAGTCGGGAGATGGAGACCATCTCGCTCAAGACCGTGTACCAGACCCTCCACGACCTGGCCGAGTTGGGGGAGATCGCCTCGCTCGACGTCGGCACCGGCATGACACGGTTCGATCCGAATGTGACCGATCTCCACCACCACCTGGTCTGCCGCCAGTGCGGCAGCGTGCGCGACCTGGTGGCTGTCTTCCCCGAACTGCGAATTCCGGAGGGGGCGGACCTCGGATTCGACGTGGGTTCGGCGGAGATCGTCTTCCGGGGCCTGTGCCCCGAGTGCCGGGCGCCTGCCGGCCGCGGTCGGGCCCGGGCGCGGTCCTCGACCTAGATGCCCGACCCAGGAGCCAGTCCGAACAGCAACCATCTACCACCGCCGATCCGTGGAAGTCTCCACGACGGGTACAGCCAGGAAAGGAACACCGTGCCAGCACTGAAGGACAGCAAAACCGAGGAAAACCTGAAGGAGGCGTTCGCCGGCGAGAGCCAGGCCAATCGCCGGTACCTCTACTTCGCGCAGAAGGCGGACGTCGAGGGCTACCCCGACGTGGCCGCGCTCTTCCGCTCCGTCGCCGAGGGGGAGACCGGGCATGCGTTCGGCCACTTCGACTTCCTCCGCGAGGTGGGCGACCCGGTCACCGGCGCCCCGGTCGGCCCGACCGAGGACAATCTGAAGTCCGCCGTCGAAGGCGAGACGTACGAGTACTCGGAGATGTATCCGGGGTTCGCCCGGACGGCCCGTGACGAGGGCTTCGACGAGATCGCCGAGTGGTTCGAGACACTGGCCCGGGCGGAGAAGAGCCACGCCGGCCGGTTCACCGAAGGGCTGGCCTCGGTCTCCTAGGCACGTCGTGGGGCGTGCCACCCCGGTGGGGCAGGGGACCGGCCCGGGAGGAGTCCCCGGGCCCGGTCTTCTCGCCACCACGGGTGTGGAGCCGGTCTGCGGACCCCGACCCACGGCAACGACCCTTCGACCCACGGCACCGACCGTTCGAGATGACGACCACCTACGATCCCGCGCATCCGGAGTACCTCGACGAGCCCGACCTGCGCGTCGAGCTCGAGCGCGTCTACGACCTGTGCCACGGGTGCCGGCTCTGCTTCAACCTGTGCCCGTCGTTCCCGACGCTCTTCGATCTCATCGATGCCCGCGAAGGGGACGTGGCCGGCATGACGCCGGCCGAACAGGACCAGGTGGTCGACGAGTGCTACCAGTGCAAGCTCTGCTACGTGAAATGCCCCTATGTGCCCCCCCACGTTTGGGAGCTCGACTTCCCCCGGCTGATGATGCGGGCCCACGCGGTGCGCCACGCGGCCGGGGTGCCGGTGAGGGAGCGCCTGACCGATCAGTTCCTGGGCCGCACCGACCTCCTGGGCAGGGTGTCGACGGCGGCGGCGCCGGTGGTCAATGCCCTGACCGGCCGCCCGGGCTCGGTTCCGCGGCGGCTGATGGAGAAGACGGTCGGGATGGCCTCGGAGCGGCTGCTCCCGCCGTATGCCCGGCAGCGGTTCACCACCTGGTTCAGGCAGCGGCGTCACCGGATGGCAGCCGACCTCCCTGGAGCGGGGACGGCCGGCCCGCCCCAGGGCTCGGTGTCGGTGTTCCCGACCTGCTTCGTGGAGTACATGGAACCGGCCATCGGCCAGGACCTGGTCAAGGTGTACGAGCGGAACCGGGTCTCGTGCTCGGTGCCCGAGGGAGCGCAGTGCTGCGGCGCCCCCTGGCTCCACCAGGGCAACATCAAGCAGTTCACCCGGGCGGCCACCCGCAATGTCGAGGTGCTGGCCGCCGAGGTGCGGGCCGGAAGGGAGGTGGTCGTGGCCCAGCCGACCTGCGCGTACGTGCTGCGCAAGGACTACCCGATCTACCTGGCCCGGACCTCGTCGGCCGCCGACGCCGAACTGGTGGCGGCTCACACCGTCGACCCGGCCGAGTACCTGGTCGCCCTGCACCGCGGCGAGGGTACCGAGCTCGACACCGAGTTCCCCGGACGCGAGTCGGGGGCGGTGCCCGATGTGGTCACCTACCACGTCGCCTGCCATCTGCAGGCCGAGCAGATCGGGCTGAAGAGCCGTGACCTGCTGAAGGTGGCCGGGGTCAAGGCGACCCTGGTCCAGCGCTGCTCCGGCATCGACGGCACCTGGGGCTACCGCGCCGAGAACTACGCGCTGGCACGCAAGGTGGCCGGCCCGCTCGGACGCGAGGTGCAAGAGGCCGGCAACGACGTGGTGTGCGGCGACTGCCACCTGGCCAATGGGTCGATCGAGCAGGAGACGGGTCGCCGGCCGGTCCATCCGATGCAGTTGATGGCCCGGGCCTACGGCCTCCCCGAGGAGGGCCGGCGATGACCGCCGTGCGACCGCTCACCCTCGACGACATCGCCGAACAGCGGGTGTACGAACGCGAGCGGGAGGAGTTCCGCCGGCGGGTGATCGCCGTGAAGAAGCTCCGACGGGTCACCGTCGGCCCGGTGGTGACGCTGACCTTCGAGAGCAGGATGACCATGCGCTTCCAGGTGCAGGAGATGGCCAGGGCCGAGCGGATGACCACCGACCAGCAGATCCAGCACGAACTGGATGTCTACAACCGGCTGCTCCCGGCACCGGGCGAGCTGTCGGCCACCTTGTTCCTCGAACTGGTGAGCGAGGAGGAGCTGCGGACGTGGCTGCACCGCCTGGTCGGCATCGAGCGCTCCTGCGAGGTGCGGATCGGCACCGGTGACGCGGTGGAGACCATCGTCTCCAGCCCGGAGGAGGAGCATGAGTCCCACCTGACCCGCCGGGAGACCACCTCGGCGGTGCACTACGTGCGGTTCCGGCTCGACGAGGACCAGGTGGCCACCTTCGGCCACAGGCCGGTGACCCTGGCGGTCAACCACCCTGCGTACCCGGATGGTCTGCCGGGGGTGGTGCTGGGCGAGGCGACCCGGGCCGAGCTGGTCGGCGACCTGGCGGGGGAGTAGCCCCCCGCCAGGTCGCCGGGCTCCCCGGCCGTCAGTTCCCGGAGAAGCGCGGCTCCCGGCGCTCCAGCGAGGCGGCGATGCCCTCACCGAAGTCGTCGGTCCCCATCAGCCGCTGTTGCTCGAGCCGCTCGTGCTCGACTGCGGCGGCGAACCCGGCGGTCAGCCCGGAGCGTTGGGTCCTCCTGATGGACCGCACCGCCAGCGGCGCCGACGCGGCGACCTCCGCGGCGAGGCCGTGCGCGCCGGCCCTGGGGTCCTCGGCCAGCCGGTCGCACAACCCGATCCGCAGTGCCTCCTCGCCGTCGATGCGCCGGCCGGTGACCAGCAGCTCGAGCGCCCGCTGGTGGCCGACCGCCCTCGGCAGGGTGAGGGACAGCCCGAACCCCTGGTGGAACCCGAGGCGGGCGAAGTTGGCCGCGAACCGGCTGTCCGGCGACCCCACCCGGAAATCGCCGGCCAGGGCCAGGCCCAACCCGCCGCCGATGGCTGCGCCCTGGACCGCCACCACCACCGGGAGCGGGCCGTCGACGAGGGCGAGGGCGCGCTCGTACAGCGTGCGGATCGCATCAGATCGAGCCTCGTTCGACCGGGCGAAGTCCATCCCGGCACAGAAGTGCCTGCCCTCCGAGCACAGGACGATCGCCCGGCACCCCCGGCCGTCGGCCCAGGCAATGCCGTCGACGATGCCGGCCAGCAGGTCGGTGTCGAAGTAGTTGGCCGGGGGTCGGTGCATCTCCACTTCCGCCACCTGGCCACCCGACAGGTCGACGGTGACGTCTCCGAAGGTCTCCATCACCGCGAGCCGTCCGCTGGTGGGGGCGGTGACGCGTCCGGGCCGGCCCGAGAGGCGGCGATCTCGCCCATCACCTCGGCGTTGTGCTCGCCGCTGAGTGCCGCCGGCCGTCGCACGACGGGGCCGGTGGAGCGCGAGAACCGCACCGGCTGGGGGATCACCTTGTAGCGGCCGGCCACCGGGTGGTCGTCCTCGGGCAGGGCATCGACCAGCTCTTCGAGGGTGGGGATGGCCGAGGCCGGGACGTCTGCGGCCTTGCAGAACGCCAACCACCCCTCGGTGGTGCGCTGGGTGAGGATGGAGGCCACCTCGGCGTAGATGCTGTCGATGTGGGCCAGGCGTGAGCGCGCCGTTGCGATCCGCTCGTCCCCGACCAGGTCGGTCCGGCCTCCGGCTCGGAAGATGTCCTCGAAGTTCTTGCGGGTGTAGGGGAGGACGCTCACCCACCCGTCCTTGGTCCGCTGGGGTCTCCGGTTGGGGCTGAGGATCCGCAGGTAGCCCGGCTCTCCCTGGGGCGGGCGGGCGGTGGCCGCGCCGGCGTGCTCGACAAGCATGAACGCAGTCATGACGTCGACCATCGGGACCTCGATCCGCTGGCCCTCCCGGGTCCGCTCGCGATGGAGGAGGGCGGCGAGCACCGAGTAGGCAATGGTGAGGCCGCAGACCTTGTCTGCGATCAGGGTGGGGACGAACTGCGGCTCGCCCTCCATGCGGCGGAAGGTGTCGGGGAGGCCGGTGCCGGCCTGGATCACGTCGTCGTAGGCGGGGGCGTCGGCGTCCGCCGAGTCCGACGGGTACCCCTGGGCCTGGAGGTACACGATGTCGGGTTGCACCTCGACGATGTCCTCGTAGGAGAGGCCGAGCCGCTGCAGGGTGCCCGGTCGGAAGTTCGTGACGAAGACCTGCGCCGTGGCGACGACGGCCAGCAGGGCGTCCCGCCCCTCGGCGGTCTTGAGGTCCAGCACCACGTTCCGCTTGTTGCGCAACAGGTTGAGGGCGATCCCGGAGAGCTGGGGGTGGGGTCCGGCGGTCATCACCCGGCTCAGCGTGCCTCTGGGGTCCTCGACGGTGATCACGTCGGCCCCCAGGTCGCCGAGGATCTGCGTGGCCAACGGGCCCATGATGACCGTGGTGAGGTCGACCACCCGCACGCCGTCGAGGGGGCCTGTATTCGTTGGTTTGGTCACAGTGATCCTCGGGGAATTTCCCCCTCGCTGACCGGTCATCAGGAGGCGGCAGCTGACGGCTGAGTGCCCACCTGGGTCGTGTCGTCATCGGACCGCACGGTGCAAGTCGCTACGGTGTCCCCGTGGTGTGCAGCGCCCATGGTACAGAGTGGCCCCCGGCGGCTGGGGTTCCTGATCCGTCTGGGTGAGAGTGAGGTCAGGTGTGACCGAATCGACGGAGGACCCCGGACCGAACCCGGAGCGAGGGCTGGTGGGGGAGTTCCGCGATGCCGTCACCGTTCGGGCAGTCGTGCTGGTGGGGGGGGTCGCCGTGCTGCAGTTGGGGTTCATCGCCTCCTATGTCGGAGCGTTCCACCGGCCGGTGCCGCACCGGCTTCCCCTGGCCATCGCCGCCTACGCCCTGGTGACCGGCCTGCTCGGGGCGCTGATCGTCGGCCCGTGGCTGCACGCCCTGCCCTCGCACGTCATCGGCCTGTGGCTGCTCGGGGCGCTGCTGGTCTTCTGCGCGGGGGCGTTCTCGATGGGCCTCCAAGTGGTGGCCGGCACCATCGGCATCGGGCTCAGCATCCTCCTCTTCGTCGTACTGGGGAACCCGAGTGCCGGGGGTGCCTACGCCTGGCCGCTGCTCCCGTCCTTCTGGCGGGTGATCGGACCGTGGATCCCTTCGGGGGCCGGCACCTCGGCGGCCCGGGGAATCGCCTACTTCGGGAGCACCGGCATCGGGACCGATCTGCTGGTGATCGGCCTCTACGGGCTGGTCGGTCTCACCCTGGTCTACGGAGTGCTTCTCCGGGTCGGCCACCAGGTGGTCCACCTGCCCGAAGCGGCGCGCCGCCGTGAGGTCGAAGCCCAGCGGTGACCGTGGTGCCCGCGGTCCGCCGGCCGAGGGGCCGACTCCGCGGGCCGCGGCTCAGCCCCCGGAACCCTCCCGGGCCAGGGGATTGGGGGTCGGTGTCCCGATGCGGGTGAGCGTGTTGCGGTCGATGTGGTGGAACGGCTGGTCGCGGTCGGGGATCTGGAGGACCCCCTCCTCCTCGTAGGACCAGGTCCCGTCGGGATGGGTGACCACGTGCATCCGGTAGCTGAGGGTCCGGAAGGCCTGGTCGAGGAAGGGGTTGGACAGGATGCCGTAGACCTCGGAGCCGACGGTCGCCCTCACCTCGAACTCGGATGCGTCCGGCTCTGCCGTGCCGCCGGCCAGGAGCACCTGGCCGCGTGGAATGCCCAGGGTCAGGGTCACCGTGCCGGTCGCCGGCTCCCACAACCAGTACCCCACCTGATCGTGGAAGGTCTCCGACTTATCCGGCTTGACGATGTGGGTGTGGTACCGGAGCCCGTACACGAGCTGGGGGCCGTTGGTCTGACGGTCGATGGGCTGGAGCTCGTAGCGCTCGACGAACGTGTTGCGTTCGGTCCCGTCGGCGGACGGGTACTCGTCGTTGCCCCGGGTCCCCTCCCAGACGCCGGCCATGGCGGTGAGCGGTCCGAGCCTCGACAAGGTGTCTGAGTCACCGTCGGGTTCGGTGAAGAGATCGTCCCCGTACGGCTCGATTCCGGTGAAGTTCATCGCCATGCAACTCTTTCGTCACGATCCATCTGCCGCCACGGCCTGCGCAACCGGCACCGACGCTCTCGTGGCCCGGCGACCCGCTCAGTGTAGGTGGGGCCGGCCCGCAGGGGAGGTGGAGCGGCGTTCCGGGCAAGGTCTCCGGCCAGCTGTCGGAGCGGGACCGGGCAAGGTCGGGCGCCCATCCTCGCCTCGTCGCCCGCAGCGGGTGGCCTGACCGGAACCTCTCCGAGGACCGGCGGCGACGCACCTCGGTGCACGAGAGAAGGGGAACCACCATGAGCAGCGCAACCACCACCACCATCACCGGCAACCTGACCAGGGACCCGGAGATCCGCTACACCCGGGACGGGCAGGCCACCACCTCGCTGGGCGTGGCGGTGAACCGCCGGTGGCAGAACCGGGAGACCAACGAATGGGAGGAGTCGACCTCCTTCTTCGACGTGGTGACCTGGCGCGAGTTGGCGGAGAACGTCGCCCTCAGCCTCACCAAGGGCATGCGGGTGGTGGTCAGCGGCCGGCTCGAGCAGCGCAGCTGGGAGA
>PLHF01000098.1 GCA_003138855.1 Acidimicrobiaceae bacterium
CGCGACTCCGCCGACAACGTGTCGGACCCCAGCCAGTCCATCACCGTCAACACCGCCGCCCCCGATCCGTATCCGCCCAATGCCCCCACACAGCTGACGGTCACCGCCAGCTCCTTCTCGACGGCCACCCTGCAGTGGAACCCATCGAGCGCCTGGGGGCAGACCGTCGCGGGCTACACCATCAGCCAGGACGGCTCCCCCATCCTGACGGTGCCGGCATCGGTCGACAGCGTGAGCGTGCAGGGGCTCCAACCCGGCCTGGCCACCTACACCTTCTCCGTGCAGGCGATCGGCAGCACCGGCAACCTCTCGTCTCCGAGCAGCTATGTCCCTGTCACCACCACCCCGCTGCCCAACGACCAGGCAATCACCTCAGCTACCGTCCAGGACAACGGCAACGGCACCTTGACGTACTCCGCCGACTTCGCAACCCCATTCGCCTTCCGGCGCGTGTTCATCGCAACCGGCACCACGCCCTGTTGGACCACCGGAAACGCATCGCCGATCTGCAGTGACTACCTGATCGAGAACGATCAGGTGCTGCGGTACACCGGCACCGGCACCGACTTCACCTACACGACCGTCGACACCGTGGCGCCCACTGTCACCGCCGGCGACGACTACTCGTGGACCATTCCGGCCGCCGATATCGGGACCCCTGCAGGTCAGACCGTGCTCTTCAACGGTGAGGGCTACTCCCCCTTGAGCTACACCGACCCGATCAGCCTGGGCACCGCGCCGGCGCCCACCAACCCTCCCTACCCAGCCGCTCAGGCCGCCGCGCTGAGCCAGTACGTGCAGACGGCAGTCGAGCAGGCCGCCGTCCCGCCGTCGGGGTCGACCACCGGACAGCCGCCCGCCGCTGACCCGCGCTGCCCGTCCGCCCCGGACGACACCTGGCACCTCGGACGCACCGACGGTTGCATGGTCGGGTCCTTCACCGTCTCGCGCTCGCTGGTGGACGGCCTCCTCCCTGGCGCCTTCACCCTCGGGGTGACCGACGTCGTCAACGCATCGACCGGCGGTCGCTCATGGAGCGAGCAGGTGACCCTGGAGATGCAGACGGTGTCGGGGACGGTTCCCGACTACTCGATCACCGTGGCGCCGACCTGCTCCGACAGCTGTGCCACCGCCACTCCGACGGTTGCCACTCTGGTTCCGGGCCAACCCGTGACCATGACATTCGCCTGGACCGACGCCGGCCCTGCCACCGATTTCGTCAACGTCGCCACCGACGCCACGCTCGTCCCCCAGTTGCCGGCGCTGACCCTGCCGTTCACCCCAGTGGCCCAGACCGTGTCGTTGGGGTGGTCCACGCCGGTGCTTCGCTGCGCCGGTACTCCGGGCACCCGGTCCGCCGGCTGCGTATTCCCCGAGAGCCTGACCGGTTACCAGCAGCGTTGAGAGTTACCACCATCGGCGCGGTTGCCCTCCAGGAGTCCAACGCCGAGAAGGACGAGTCGATGCACCGGGGTCTCCAGGGAGCCGAGTCGCCTTCGCCTCCGATCCGTGCATCGTCCGGGCCAACGTCGCGGCAGCCTATGCCGGCAATTCCGGCAGGACTGGAACAGATCCACGTGCCAGCAGTAGCCGTACGCCTTCACCTATCAGGGCGCCGCCCAAGCCACGGGAGGCACGGTCTTGATGGCCGGACCCGGAAGAGATCAGCGCAGTGGACACGCTGCTCGGCAATTGGGAGGCCTCTCAGCACATCCTCGGAGGCGACCAGTTCTGGGTGCAGTTCGGCGCCTGACAGGCTCGGGGTCGGGCTGGCCGCTTCAAGAAGCCGGGGAGTCGATCAACTCCTCGGGATCATCACAGGAGTCCAGCGCGAGGGCCAGGCTCTGGCGCGAGTCGACACCGAGCTTCCGGTAGGCCTTGGCCAGATGACCCTCAACTGTCTTCACGCTGACATACAGGTCGGCGGCGATCCCCTGGTTGGTCTTGCCGGCTGCCGCCAGGCGGACCACTCGGAGCTCGGCAGGTGTCAACGAGTCCGGCCCGATGATCCCGAGCCTGCGCGGTCGCGCTCCGGCGGCGCGGAGCTGAATCCCGGCCTCCTCAACGAGTTGGTGGGCCCCGGAAAGCGAGGCAAGGTTGGCTCCTCGCCGGAGCACACCCCGGGCCTCCTCCTTGTCCCCGTGGCCGACCAACGCCGTTCCGAGCTCAACCAGGGCGTGGGCGGCTTCGAGGCGGGCCGCTGACGGCTCGAGGAGGTCAGCGGCCTCGGAGAGCCAGGCGATTCTCTCGGAGAGGTCGGGCGTGGCAGCCGCCATGGCTCGCAAGCCGATACCGATGGTACGAACGGCCCCGAACGCCCGAGCCAGAGTGAGATGCTCGTCAGCCAGCCGGCTCGCCTCATCCCAATTCCCCAGTGTCGCCAGCACCGTCGCCGCGTCCGCCCGCCACGGGTTCAGAGCCGGGTTCACGATCCCGGCCCCGAGCGCGTCGTCGCCGGCAGCAAGGAACTCCTCGAGGCCCTCGCTCCGGAGGCCACGGGCCACCAGCAGTCGGCCTCGTTCGCAACGGGCGACGGCCCGGAACATTCCATCGTCGATCTGTTCGGGGCGCAACGAGTCCGAGAGGTGCGCTGCTTCGTCGATCCTCCCTTGCTTCACGAGCGCTTCGACAAGCCCGAGGGTCGGTCGGTTCCACTGCCCACCGCCGAGTTGGGCGCCGAGCCTACGTCCGCGTCGGCACTCTTCCTCTGCCGCCAGGAGAGATCCCTGCCACAGGACGGAGATGCCCGACAGGAAGGAAACACTGAGCTCGGACGCCGTATGGCCTCGCTCCCGTGCACGACCCTGCGCGGTCCGGAGGAGGTCGTCCACCGTTGCGAACCGATCTGCACACAGCAGTCCGAAGAAGGCCATGGTCTGGAACTTCTCGACCACCGGATCGGAACTGAGCAGCTGGTCCACATCGACCACCTGCTCGAGCCTGGCGGCCAGCTCATCGGCTGTGATCGCCGTTGCCGATGCCACGTCCTGGATGTCCATGAAGGTTCGGGCCATCCGGGGCACTGCATTTCCGTTGTCTCCGGGCTCCTCCAAGAGCGCCCGGAGTCTTCCGAGGCCCTGGCTCCGCTGGGTCGGGTGGCCCGACGCCATCATCAGGACCAACTCGAACTCGATGCGCAGGTCGCGATCGACGGCATCGAGCCGGCTCCTCAATCCCCGAACCGTTTTCAGCGTCTCGGCCCTGAGCTGGGGCGTGTCGACCAGATTGCGGAGGAGGGCTACCGCCACTCGAATCACGGAGAGGTCATCTGCTGCCCCGAGCTCGAGAGCTCTCAGGAAGTGCGGCAGCGCCGAAGGGAGCCGTTGCATCGTCTCGGCCGAGGCCAGATCGAGATACAGGCATCCCCGCTGTTGGGCAGGCGGGGACTCGGCCACTGCCCGGCTCAGGCATCGGAGCGCCAGGTCCACGTCGCCCGCTCCGAGTGCCGCACGGCCCGCCTGCTGCAGGCGGTTGGCGACCTCGACGTCCCCGGCCGGTTCGGTGGCCAACAAGTGCCCGGCCACCGTCGCCTCTCCGGCGCCGTGCTCGGCGAGAAGCTGTGCCGCTCTTGCGTGGAGGTGGGATCGCCTCGCCGTCGGCATGTCGTGGTAGATCGCCCCGCGGATCAGCGGAGAGCTGAACATGAGGGGGCGGCCGGGCCGGAGGAGCTCCATCTGCGCAGCCGCGTCGGCCGCCCGCTCGGCCGCCAGGCCATCGATCTTCGCCAGTTGGCGCGCCACGGTCGAATCCGCCCCGTCACCGAGGATCGCGCTGGCCTGGAGCAGGTCGGAGGCAGCCACCTGGAGCAGTGCCAGCCGACTCAGCACAACCTGTGTGATCTTCGGGATCGGTACATGTTCCACCCGTCCGGCCATGTCGGCGGTGGGCAGCACCCGTTGCCGGCCGAGGGAGGACAGAAGCGCATTGAGGAAGAGCGGCTTCCCACCCGTTGCCTCGTAGCACGCTGCTACAAAGGTCGGGTGGGGGTCCTCGCCGAAGTAGTCAGCGAGCATCATCCTCACGCTCTCGGCCTGCAGCGGCTCGAGGGTGAACAGCCGGCTCTCCGACTCCGTCAGCAGCAAGTCGACCGGGCGGAGACCGACCCCGGGGTGGAGGGGACGGGTGGTCACGAGAAGCCAGATCTGCTCATTCTCGAGGCGACGGACCACGTAGCGGAGCACCGCCAGGCTCTCACGATCGGCCAAGTCCGCATCGTCGACGGCCAGCAGGACCGGCCCGAGCTCACGAAGGGCGGTGACCAGTGAGTAGAACAGCGGGCTGACGTTCTCGGGGTCGGCACGCGCCGCGTCCACGGTGCGCACCAACGCCGCAATTGCCTCTGCCTGCTCCAACACCACCTCGGTGCCGCTCGCGTACGCAGTGGCCGACTCGATGAACTTGCCGAGCACGGCGAACGGGGTCCGCTTCTCGACCTGGCCGCATCTGGCCCGCAGGACCAGACACCCGGAGCGGCTCGCCGCGGCACAGGCGGCATTGAACATTGCAGTGCGGCCGGAGCCCCACGGCCCCTCCACGGCGATGCACCTGCTGGGCACCGGAAGGGACTGGTCGAAGACCGCCTCGAGCTCGTTCAGGAATTGGCTGCGCTCTAGCAGCCGGGGTCCCTCTTCCCAACGCGAGCGACGGTCCGTCGGCGGCGGCGGGGCTACGAGGGGCGCGTCCACGATTGCCCCTCGTCATCCATCGATGCCACGCAGTGCCCTCCGCCAGGGCACCGACCACGCAGATCCTCCGCAGAGCGACCTTCCCACTCTGGCCGTGCCAATCCTGCACCTGTCAATCCACCGGTTGAGAAATCCATCACAGTTCAGTAGCCCCGTACTTTGCTGATAGAGCGCCTTCAATGTCGGTGTTCGTTCAAACACTCGCCATCTTTCTTCTTCGTTGCCCCTACCTCTCTGGAATAGAGTCTTGCTTGCTAGCCGCCCCAAATGTCAAGTCCGAATTGCTACTTCTGTGGCAGCACGCCCATACAGTGACGCTCCAAACGCATTGAGCGTTGAACGCCGCCGCCTTCCCGTTGGGAACCGCCGGGATTCGCAGGTCCGTGGTCCTCAGCCGAAGCAGTGGCCGGCGATGGTGTTTCATGGCATTCCGTGTTGAGCAGCACGCAGGGGAGTTCACCAGCCGTCGGGCTGGACGGCTGGAATCACGCAACGCGACCACCCTGCACGACGCGGTGGTCGCGTTGCTGTTGGATCTGCACCCCGCNNCTGGTTGCGGCCACGATCCTGTGGCGGCTTCGTCGACCTGCCGTCGACGTTCGGTCCCGCCGATGCGCCCATGCCCGCAGGGAGCCCTTCCCGGGCCAGTAAGTGGGATGAGTGGTAGGCAGAGGACGGTCCACCTGCTGCTCGCGGCAGCTGTCCAGTACCTGGTGATCGGCGTGTCCGCTGCCGCTGTGGGAAAGGCGTACAACTCGCATGCCGGTGTGGCGTTCCTGCTCAGAGAGGGCGGCACCTCCGCCGTCAGCGCCGTCGAGATCCGAATCGTTTTCACCCTGGCTGGCGCACTGATGGTGCCGGCACTGTGCTATCAGGTGCCCGTCCTCGTGCACTCCGTCGAATCGCGGACGGGCCCCATCGACGACCCGGAGCGAGCCCCGCCACTGCCGGGCCCGGCCCCGGCGGTGACCAATGCCCGGCGAGCGCCGCCGGCACTACCGGTGTGCCGTGCACGTGGGGACCCGGATCTGGGACAATCACTGCCGTGACCGAAGACGGCGTTCCCGAGTTCTGCGTCCGCGAAGTCGAAGTACCCGTCCACTCCGTCTCCCGGTTAGAACCCCTCATCGGGAAGGATCGCTACGAGGAGCTCCAATGGGCCGGCTCCCTCGCCCACCAGCGGCTCGACGGGAGGACCGTCTGGAACTTCAGCTCGACGGCCGCCGGCGGTGGGGTCTCCGAGATGCTCCACGTGCTGGTCGGCTACATCCAGGACGTCGATGTCGACATCCGCTGGCTCGTGATGACCGGCGATCCCGAGTTCTACTCCATCACCAAGAGGATCCACAATCGCCTGCACGGCGCCGCCGGTGACGCCGGGGACCTGGGCCCGGAGGAGGCCGCCCACTATGACTACGTCACGGCGTCGAACCTCGACAGCGCGCTGAGCCGCATCCGGGAGGGCGATGTGGTGTTCCTGCACGACCCCCAGACGGCGGGCATGGCCCCGGCGCTCGCCGAGGCCGGTGCCAGGGTGGTCTGGCGCTGCCACGTCGGGCGTGAGGAGACCAACCAGTGGACCGACGAGGCGTGGTCCTTCCTCCGGCCCCATCTACCTGCCTGCGAGGCGTTCATCTTCTCCGTGCGCGAGTACGCCCCCTGGTGGATCGACGAGTCGACCATCTGGGTCATCCCTCCGTCCATCGACCCGTTCTCGCCGAAGAACCAGGACATGTCCTCGAGCGATGCCGTCCGCGCCCTCGGCCGCATCGGAGTGCTCCGGGGGATGGCGGGGGACCCGCCCGTCGAGTTCACCCGGTGCGACGACGCCCCCGGGTGGGTCGAGCGACGGGCAGCGATCTTCCCCGAGGACGCCACGCCCCTCGACCCCGGCGACCGCCTGGTGATCCAGGTGTCCCGGTGGGACCATCTGAAGGACATGGCCGGGGTCCTCGAGGGTTTCGCTTCGTCGGTGGTGGGACGGGTCGATGCCTACCTGGCACTGGTCGGGCCCTCGGTGGCCGATGTCACCGACGACCCGGAGGGTGGCGAGGTGTTCGCCGAGTGCATGGAGGCCTGGCGGGCACTGCCCGAAGAGGCACGCCGAAGGGTGAGGCTCGTCACCCTGCCCATGGACGACATCGACGAGAACGCGGCGATGGTGAACGCCCTCCAGCGCCACGCCACGATCGTCGTGCAGAAGAGCCTGGCGGAGGGATTCGGCCTCACCGTGGCCGAGGGCATGTGGAAGGGCAGGGCGATGGTGGCCTCCCGCGTCGGCGGCATCACCTCCCAGGTGGTGCCCGGTACCGGCATCCTGCTCGACGACCCGGCTGATCTCACCACGTTCGGGGATACGCTCGCCGAGCTCCTGCTGCAGCCCGACGAGATCCTCCAGCTCGGAACGAGCGCGCGCCAGCACGTGCTCGAGAACTACATCGGCGACAAGCACCTGCTGCACTACGCCCAGCTCATCGACTGGCTGGTGTCGCAGGAGGCGGCTCCCAGCTGATCTGCGGCTCGCGGCTCAGCTCGCCGACGGCCCGCCGCGCCCGCTCGGCGAGGTCGACATGCCCGGCGAAGTCGTCGCCCGTCGGCAGGATGGGCACACCCACGACAACCTCGACAGCTCCCCGGCGCGGCAGGTAGGTCCCCGGCCGCACGATGTCCCGTGTCCCGCGGATGCCGACCGGGACGACCGGGCAGCCGGCGGCGGCGGCGATGGTGAAGGCACCCAGGCGAAACGGCCGCAGCCCGGGGGCGCGGGTGATCGACCCCTCGGGGAAGACCACCAGACGATGCCCACCGTCGACGAGCCGGACCGACTCCGCCACCTCCCCCACGCTCCGGTCGGCCCGGTCGCGGTGGACGAAGACACACCCCAGCCGACGGAGAAGCGGGCCGGCCAGGCGACTGCGCTCGAGGTCGGTGCTGGTGACGAAGTCGACCGGGTCCCGCGACGCGAGGAGGAGCACCGCCGCGTCGACGAAGCTGGAGTGGTTGGACACGATGACCGCAGGAGAGCCGGTGGGCGGGAGGCATCCCTGCACCCGCAGGTCGATTCCGGCCAGGTCCACCAGGCAACGCCCGGCGGCCCGTGCCATCACCCACCGCGAGCGACGGGTGCCGGGCAGCTGCACCGCCACCCAGAGCGGGGCTCCGATCAGCGCCACGAGCGCCCACACGTAGGCGGCATAGACACCAGTCGCGACCGCTCTGCCCAAGTCATGCAGACGACCACCGGTCGACTCCCACGCGGACCGGCAGAGGAGGGCCAGCCGTCCGGCCGTGGGGGCGCTGCGTCGACCGAACGTTCCGGACTCGAATGCCTCACGGGTTGCCGCCCGGCGGATCTTGCCGCTGGCCGTCCGCAGGATCGCCCCGCCCGGGACGAGGACGACCTGATCAGGTGGAGCGCCGAGCAGAGCGACCGCGGCGCGCACGATCCGGGCCTCCAGGGTGGAGCGGGCCTCGGGCACCTCGAGATCCGTCTCGGCGACGACGACCAGCTGCTCGGTCCCCTGCCGTGGATCGGCACTGGCGAACACGGCGACGCCGCCGCGGCGGGCACCGTCGAGCTCGCCGAGCGCCCGCTCGAGCTCCTCGGGATGGATGTTGCGACCACCGCGGATGATCAGGTCCTTCGCCCGACCGGTGAGGAAGAGCTCCCCCTCGGCGACATAACCGAGATCTCCCGTGTCCAACCAGCCCCGGTGCCACAGCGCCCGGCCGGCGCGCTCGTTGCCGAAGTAGCCGGCGGTCGCCGACGGCCCCCGGCACTCGACTCGCCCCTCGTGGCGGTCGGGCCGCTCGCTCCCCCGGCGATCGGCCACCCGGACCTCGTACCCGGGGAGCACCATGCCGCACCCCACGACGGCGACCGCCCCCGGGTCCCCCGGGGCCACCGGGGCCGCCTCGCCGGAACGCCGGAGCTCGGCGCCGGCGATGGAGTCCACCCGCGGTCCCCGGTCGAGTGGGGTGAAGGTGAGCCCGAGTCCCACTTCGGCCAGGCCGTAGGCGGGGCACATCGCCCGGCGGCGGAAGCCGCACGCCGCGAACCGATCGATGAAGCGCTCGAGGGTGAGGGCGCTGACCGGCTCCGAGCCGTTGATCGCCAACCGCCAGCGGGACAGGTCCAGCCCGGCGAGCTCGTCGTCGCCGATCAGGTCCACGCAGAGCTGGTAGGCGAAGTTCGGTGCTGCCGACAACGTCCCCCGGTACGCAGAGATCGCCTCCAGCCAGCTGGCCGGCCGGGCCAGGAACTGCAGAGGGGAGAGGAGCACCAGGGGGAGCCCGAAGTACAGCATGGCGTGCCAGGCACCGATGAGCCCCATGTCGTGGTACAGGGGCAGCCAGCTCACGAACACGTCGTCGGTGTTCACCGCGGCCGCCCGCCCCAGGGCCCGCACGTTGGCCAGGAGCTGGGCATGGGTGAGCACGGCGCCCCTCGGATCGCCGGTGCTCCCCGAGGTGTACTGGATGAGGGCGGTGTCGTCCTCGCCCGGCACCAGGAGCTTCAGGGGAGTACCCCCGGGGTCACGGAGCATCGCCGGGGTGCGGACCGACCGAAGTGAAGGAACGAGCGGGCCCAGGATCTGCTCCGCGGCCGACGGCTCGGCCTCGGCGATCAGTACGCTGGCCCCCGCATCGTCGAGCAGCCGCGCCTGGCGGCCGAGGTGCGCCTCCAACTCTGCCGGCCGGATGGGCGGGTAGAGCGGGACGGGTACCCCGCCGGCGAGCAAGGTGCCGAGGAAGTCGACGAAGAAACCCCGACCGGGTGGCAGCATGATGGCCACGCGCTCACCGCGCCCGATCCCCTCGGCCGACAGTGCGCGTGCGCATTCCTCCGCCTCGGCTGCCAGCGTGGCGTAGGTCAACTCCTCGACGGCGGACCCGTCGTGCCCGCAGAGGAGCCGAACGGTGACGAGGTCCGGGTGCTCCTCCACATGCCACGCCAGGGCCTCGAGGAGCGTCCTGGCGGCCACCGGCCACGCGCCGCCGGGCGCCCGCGTGGTCACGTTCTCCACGGGCCGGTTCTCCCGGGGGCCCATCGGGTGACCCTGGGCCGCGACGACGGCACGAAACCATTCGCCCGGTGTCGTCGCCGAAGCGAGGACCTCTTCGGGCAGGGTGACGCCGAACCTGCGTTGGAGACGGTCGTGGAGTTCGACGATGGCGAGGCTGTCGAGACCCAGTTCGCCGGCGAGATCGCTGTCGAGGCTCACGCCCGTCGGCGCACCCTCGTGGAGGTCCGCGAGCAGCGAGACGACCTCGTCCAGGACGAGGCCCGCCTCCGGATCCACCTTCGGCGGAGTCGCACCACCCGGTGTGCCGGATGCCATCTGCACCCTCCTCTCGTCACGGTCCACCAAGTACGCCAACCATCGTCTGCCCAACCCGGGCCGTCCGCCAGAGGCAAGAGTCCCCAGCCGACGAGTGCCGGTGGGCACGGGCACCGCCGCTGGTCCTCCCGTGCTCAGTCGGCGGCGCCTCCCGCCCCGGCCGTCGGTGCCGGCCACAGGTCCTCCGGCTCCCTGCCGCGTGTCTCGGGGACCAGCCAGAACAGCCCGGCCATCACTGCCGCGGGGAGGAACGTAAGGACCGCGGCCACCGCGAACCGATTGCCCACATCGGCCACCGCCCCGAACACGACGAGCCCGACGACCGCCCCGATGACGCCCGAGGCCACCCACCATCCCGTCACCGACGCCCGCACCGAGGTCGGGAACAGCTCGGTCAGGAGTGAACCCGCCGCGGGGGCGAAGACGGAGCCGGACATCACGCCGAGGATGTAGCCGACGACCAGGGCGGGGCGCGACCCGGCGTAGGCGAGCCCGCCGAACACGGCGAGCCCGACCATCGCCAGCGCCCCCGTGGGCCGGCGACCGAGGTGATCGGACAACCATCGCCCGATCAACAGGCCGGCCAAGCCGGCCACCCCTGCCCCGACGACCATGGCGGCCGTCACATACCCAGGTTGGTGCAGGACATTCTGGGCGTAGAGGAACACGAAGCTGTTGGCCGGCCCGGTGATCACCGAGACCGCGAAGGCGAGCACCACGATCACCGCCAACCGCCGGCGGAACTTCGGGCCGACCGCTCCCAGCACCGGCCGGGGATGCTCCTCCGCTGCCGCGGCAACGGTGAACCGGTCCGGCTCCTGGATCCACCTGCGGAGGACCGGCACCAGCGCCAGCGGCAGCAACACCAACGCGAACAAACCCCGGAACCCGAGTACCCCGGATGCCAGACTGTGGATGACGGCGATCAGACCTGCGCCGACCCCGTAGCCGGCGGCGGTCAGCGCCACCGCTGAGGCCCGGTTCCTGGAGTCGGTCTGCTCCGCGGCGGCGACCCCGGAGAGGGCGTTGGTGGCGCTGAGCATCGGTCGGCCAAGGGCGAAGATGGCCACGAACCACCAGTAGCCGGGGCTGGCCGCCGAGACGACCGTAAGGACCAGCCCGAGCGACAAGGTACCCAGGAGCAGCGTCCGGCGCCCGTACCGGTCCGCCAGTCCGATGAGCGGCAGGCTGCCCAGCGATGCGAGCCGGATGATCGCCAACCCGATGCCGAGTTCGGTGCCCGACAGCCCGACCTGATCGGCGATGCTGAGACCGTGCGTCACCCGACCGAAGTCGCGGGCCACGTCGCCGAGGGCGGCAACCAGCCCGAACTGGCCGAAGCCCGAGGCGAATGCCGCCAATGCCACGCCGATGACGGCGCGGCTTGTCCAGCCGTGGAGGTGGAGCGGTTGGGGCGCACCGGGTTCCGCACCGGTGCCGGGCTCCGTGCCGGGCACTGGCATCACGGTGACGGCTTCCGGTCGGCGACAGCGGGGCCGTCGACCACTACGGAGGGGGCCGATGTTGCCTCGGCGCGCGCCGACGCCCCGCCGGTCGGCGCCCTGCTCTCCGGCCCCGCCCGTTCCGCCGCCCTCCGTCGGCCCGGCCAGAACGGAGCGTCGAGCAGCGTGAACAGGGCCAGGGCCACGACCGTCGCGCTCAGCAGGTACCAGGGCCAAGGACCCAGCAGCCGCAGCAGCGTCCACTCGCCGGGCGGCTCGCGGAGGAACATGTAGTCGGCCCCGGTCAGTGCGTCGACCAGCCCGACCACTGCCGTGTAGCCGACCGTGATGCCGAAGACCCGGGGGACGGCGCCCGGCCGGGGCTCGATACGCATGCCGACCACCAGGAAGAGGGCCGCCAGCACGATGCAGAGGTGCCCCACGACGTACTGGAAGAACACCAGGTGCGGAAACCCGACGTTGAGATCCGGAGTGATGATCCCCTGCAGGGTGCCGGCCAGACCCCAGAAGTACGTGATCTCGACCAGCAGGGCGATGCGCCACCAGCACGCCACCGCAGCCACGACGACGCCCATGTCGCACAGCGCCAGCGGGAGCGAGGTCTTGGGTGACCACGTGCCCTGCACGACGAGTGCCACGGTGTAGCTGACGGCATCAGCCGCGAGCAGGAGGCCGATGATCCGTGCCACCAGAACGGTCCACCGGCCCGGATGCCGCCGGGCGGCCGTGCACAGGACGATGCAGCCGATGGCGGCAACGACGACCGACGACCAGTAGTCGGCAGGCGAAATCGTCGCGTTCACCGGACATCACCGGACGAGCCGCGTGCCCCCACCGGGCGCCGGCCCGGTGGTGCCCGCGTCGCACCGGCAAGGATCCGGGGTGATCCGGTCCGCGTGCAGTCGGATGGTGGAGACGGCACCTGATCAACCCGGCAGTGTGTATCGGGCGAAGACGTGCCATCCGACGAACGCCCAGAGCGCGATGAGGGCGAGCCGCCCGGGGAGCCGGCCCCACAGCGCCGATCCCATGGCCGTGAGGCTCGTCCACCGCGGGCCCGCCCGGCGGCAAGAGATCTCCCAGGCAATCGCGGCAAGGGCGAGTGCCAGCCAGGCGACAGTCACCGCCACGTCAGGCCGCCCTTGCCCGCCGGTGGACCGCCACACGGGCAACCGGGGCCCATCCGACGGCCAGCCAACCCAGGAAGAGGGCGAGGCGCACACCGTGCCAGCCCAGCGCATGGTCGATCACCGTGCTCAACGTCGGAACCTCGGTCGACCTCCCGCCAAGGGCCAGGCCGGCCACCTCGAGCCCGACCGCCAGCAGGAGGAGCACCACCCACGGGAACGTCGAGCGCAACTGCAAACGACCTACCCCCCGGGCATCCACTGCGGCCCCGCCCGCGAACCGACTGCCCGGCCGTCCGACCACCGCCACGACCGCGAGCCCGGCAACCGGGAGTCCGACGGCGACGTACGCGGAAGTGGTGAACGGCTGCAGCCCGGTGGCCCACCATGCGTAGGCGACCACGCCGGCCGCTCCCACGACGCCGGTCGCACGCAGCACGGTGCTGCGCCGCCCGTTCGAGTCTCCCTGGGTTGCCGCCATGTGCCGAAGGACCTGTCCTCTCCCCGTTGGCGAGGGACGGCATGCCCCGCGACCCCGGTTCAGACGCCCGATGAGTTGATGGTAGGGCCTTCCCGTGGCCGAAGGGGCGCGCCGGATCAGGATGCAGCAGATACCTCATCGAAGGACCGGATCACCTCGGCCCGCCACCGGTGCAGGTCCGCGGAGTGCCCGGTGTCGGTCCTCCCCATGCGGACCAACACCAGATCGAGGGCCGGGCAGACGTCGATGTACTGTCCCTCGTGGCCGGCGGCCCAGAACGTTCCGAACGGATCGGCCGCCGTCCACCAGTGCGGGCCGTAGAGGTTGCCGTCGTCAGGGTCGACGGACCGGGCACGGCGACCGTCGTCGACCCAGCCCTCGGGAAGCATCCTGTGGCCCTCCCACACCCCGTCGCGCAGGTACCACGGGCCGAAGCGGGCGAAGTCCCGGGCCGTGGCCACTGCGTACGAGGAGGCCACCCAGGTTCCCGCGTCGTCGAAGGTGGTTGCGGCGGAGCGCATGGCGAGCAGGTCCCTCGAGGTGATCGCCCGGCGGGGGTCCCACGGGGACTGCCATGCAGGGACCGGCGCCGGCTCGTCGAGCGCCAGCCGACCACGATGGACGATCACCACGGCATAGGTCTCGTGCAGCGGTCCGTCCGGGTCGAAGGCCCGAGCGACCAGCGCATCCAGGTCGACGCCACCGGGGAGGCCGCCCTCCAGCCAAGCCTCGGTCGGGCACGGCATGCCGGCCGGCTGTGCCGGAAGCGGATGGAGCGGGACGCCGAAGGGGTCGGCGGTCGTCGTCGGATCGGATCGGTCAGACAACGAGCTCGCCGGCCACGACGAAGAACTGGTCCGACCCCAGCATGATGCCACCCAGAGTTGCAAGGCCGGCCCGGGGGCCGGCCCGTCCCCGTTGGTCAGCGAGGCGAACGGGATCGTACCGCCGGCCGTACGATCCCGGGGACGCATCCCGTAGGATCCAGATGGTCGGCCACGGACGGAGGCACCATGGACATGGAGTATCGGCGGCTGGGCAGATCAGGGCTCAAGGTCAGCGTGCTCTCCTTCGGCTCATGGGTGACCTTCGGCCCCCAGCTTGCCGGCAGCCTGGCCGAGGACTGCCTGGCCGCGGCCTACGAGGCCGGGGTCAATTTCTTCGACAACGCCGAGGCGTACTCGGCCGGCGAGTCGGAGCGGATCATGGGGCAGGCGATCGCGTCGCTGGGTTGGCCCCGCCACAGCTACGTGCTGTCGACCAAGCTCTTCTGGGGGATCCATCAGGGTGTCAACATGCGCAACACCCTCAATCGCAAGTACCTGATGCAAGCCATCGACGGGTCGCTGGAGCGCTTCGGCCTCGACTTCGTCGACCTCGTCTACTGCCACCGGGCCGACCCCGAGACACCTATCGAGGAGACGGTCTGGGCGATGTCGGAGATCATCTCATCGGGCAAGGCCCTCTACTGGGGCACCTCGGAGTGGTCGGCGGAAGCGGTGCGGGAGGCCTGGGACATCGCCGATCGGCACCACCTGCACAAGCCGGTGGCAGAGCAGCCCCAGTACAACCTCTTGTGGCGTGATCGGGTCGAGCAGGAGTATGCCCCTCTCTACGACGGCATCGGGCTGGGTCTGACCACCTGGAGCCCGCTGAGCTCGGGCCTGTTGACCGGCAAGTACCTCGACGGGGTTCCCGAAGGCTCGCGTGCCACCCTTCCCGGGTACGAGTGGCTGAGCAACCTCCTCACGGATCCGGCGCGCAATGACAAGGTCCGCTCCCTCCGGTCGGTCGCCGAGGAGCTCGACTGCACCCTGGCCCAGCTGTCCATCGCCTGGTGCGCACGGAATCCGCACGTGTCCTCGGTGATCACCGGGGCGAGTCGGGTCGAGCAGGTCCACGAGAACCTGGCCGCGCTGGACGTCCTCCCCAGACTGACCGATGAGGTGCTGAAGAGGATCGACGCCGTCACCACCTGAACCGCGGGAGCCTGCGGCTACCCAGTCGGCCGTGGGGGGCCGCCCCGGGAGTTGGTACCCGGCTCGGACCCGGGGCCACCGGGCGGTGAACCAGCGCGACCGGCCAGGAGGAGCACCTGGTGGCTCACCTGGCGGGACACATAGATCGAGAAGACCGCGGCCGGGATCTCGAAGAACACAGCGAGCAGCAGTGCCTGGAGGATCGCAGCGCGACCGTCAGACGTGGCGATGTCGAACCAGGCGTCGACGATCAGCAAGGTGGCAGTAGCCGCAGCCGGAATCTGAACACGCAGATCGACACGGAACGCCATGTAGGCCGTGCGCACGATGACGAACACCAACAGGCAGTCGAACCCCACCCACGCCGCCCGGTAGTGCCTGTCCAGGTCGCGCCGCGGCAGGCTGATCGCCAGGTAGACGATCCACGGCAGCAGCGCCACCGCCGCCGCCGAGAAGATCCATCCCAGCCGCCGGGCGCGCCGCTTGGCCTGGATCGGCAGCGCCTGGTAGACGCTGGCATACAGCTCCGGGTCGGTGCGCTCGTCTTCGGCCACGTCCCAAGCCTAAGTCCCTCCGGCACGCACCAGGCCCCGCCTCCGCCCGGCCGTTCAGCCCGGACCCGGGGCCCTACGGGTCGCGAGTGGTCGGTCCAGTGGGCAGGGGTGCGGCCCGGTGCCTACGGACGCGGCCCCGGTAGGGGCCCTACGGACGCGGCCCCCGACCGTCGTCGGGAAGCGCACCGCGCTTGAGCGCCGCCACCTCGAGGGCGCGCTGGGTGGCCACACCGATGACCGTGGGGATCCGGTGCCAGCTCCCGTCGGCGGCCAACGACCACGACTGCATGTCATCGGCCAGGTTGAGCTCGAGGACCTCCTCCAGCTGCGCAACCGCGTCCGGATCACCGACCGGGATCATCGCCTCGACCCTCCGGTCGAGGTTGCGCCGACGCAGATCGGCGGACCCGATGTAGTAGGTGGCCGGACGGCCGGCCCCCCCGCCGAAGCGCAGGATCCGCGAATGCTCGAGGAACCGCCCCACGATGGAGCGCACCGTGATGGTCTCGGACAGGCCCGGCACGCCGGGTCGCAGGCAGCAGATCCCACGGATGATCAGATCGATCGGGACACCCGCCTGGGACGCCCGGTACAGGGCATCGATGACGGCCACGTCGTCGAGTCCGTTGACCTTGATCACGATTCGCCCGTCGGGACCCGCCTCCGCCTCCTTGTCGATGCACTCCACCACCCGGTCGCGGATGCCCCCCGGCGACGTCACCAACTCCTGGTAGTGGGGAGGCTGGCTGAACCCGGTGATGTAGTTGAAGAACCGGGTGACATCGGCCCCGAGCGCCGGCCGGCACGACAGGATGCCCAGGTCCTCGTACATGCGCGCCGTCTTGGGATTGTAGTTGCCGGTGCCGACGTGGCAGTAGAGCCGGACGGCGTCCCCCTTCTGGCGGACCACCAGGGTCGTCTTGGCGTGCGTCTTGAGACCCATCAGGCCGTAGATGACGTGGGCCCCGGCCTCCTCGAGGGCTCGGGCCCAACCGATGTTGGCCTCCTCGTCGAAGCGGGCGGTCACCTCGACCAGCACCGCCACCTGCTTCCCGTGCTCGGCGGCGCGCACCAGGGCGGCGACGACCGGGCTGTCCCCCGAGGTGCGGTACAGGCACTGCTTGATGGCCAGGACGTGGGGGTCGTCCGCGGCCTCGTTCATCATCTCCTCCACCGAGGCGGAGAACGAGTCGTAGGGATGGTGGACCAGCACGTCCTGGCGGTCGAGCACGGCAAAGATGCTGGCGTCCTCTTCGCGCTCGACCGTGGTGAGCGCCGCCGGGACCAGGGGCGTCCACGGCTCGTCGTGGAGCTCGGGCCGGTCGAGGGCGTGGACGGCCCACAGGCAGTTCAGCCCCAGGGGACCGGCGAAGCGGTAGACGTCGTCGGGACCCAGTCCCAGCTCCTCGGTCAGGCGCTCGACCGGGGCCTCGGACGTGCGCGAATCCACTTCCAGGCGCACCACGGGGAGGAACCGGCGCCGGCGCAGCTCTTCCTGGAGGGCCAGGAGCAGGTCGTCGGCGGCGTCGTCGTCGAGAGCCAGGTCGGCGTCCCGGGTGACCCGGAAGATGCAGGGCGCTCCAACGTCCATCCCCGGAAAGAGCTCGTCGAGGAAGGCGATCAGCGTCTGTTCGAGGGGGATGAAGCGGTCGCCGCCCGGCAGCCTCAGCAGGCGGTCCACGTTCGGGGGGACCTTGACCCGGGCGAACCGAGACGTGGAGTCCTTGCGGTTGCGCACCTCGACGCCCACATTGAGCGAGAGGTTGGAGATGTACGGGAAGGGATGGCTCGGATCGACCGTCAGCGGGGTGACCACCGGGAGGATCATCCGGTCGAACACGTCGTGCAGGTAGGTGCGATCCTCGGCGTCCAGCGCCTCCCATTCGCAGAGCTCGATCCCCTCGTTCTCGAGCTCGGGGGACAGCCGGTCCAACAGCAGGTACTCCTGACGGCGCACCATGCGCTCCAGGGACGCCCGCACGTCACCGAGGAGCTGCTCGGGGGTACTGCCGTTGAGAGCAAGGCTCTTGATGCCGGCAACGACCTGGCGACGCAGGCCGGCCACCTGAACCTGGAAGAACTCGTCGATGCGCTCGCTGAAGAGGACCAGGAATTTGACCCGCTCGAGCAACGGGATGCCCGCGTCGTCCACCAGGTCCAGCAGCCGGTCGTTGAAATCGAGATCGGACAACTGGCGGGCGAAGTACCTGGAGTCGGAACCGGGCCCTGCATACATCTGGGAACCACGCACTGCATCCACACTCATCGAGCCAACGATAGCAACCGGCTTCCTGTCACCTTCCGGGCGTCGCCCCCGGGCACCGTCACCAGGACCGGCGTCACCAGGACCGGCGTCGAGGCCCGGGGAACGAGAAGCGCAGCTGCGGCACGAGGCCCGGCTCCGGCGTGCGTGGACCCGCCGGAGGTGGGCCACAATGGGGAGAGCAGACCCGCTGAGGAAAGGCGCACTCCGTGAGCACTGATCGCACGATCGAGGTCGTTGTGGAGATCCCCCGTGGAAGCCGCAACAAGTACGAGTACGACCACGAACGCCATGTCATGCGGCTCGACCGCCGCTTGTTCTCCGCGACCTTCTACCCGGCCGACTACGGCTTCGTGCCCGACACCCTGGCCGAGGACGGCGACCCGCTCGACGCCCTGGTGCTCCTGGACGAGCCGACTTTCCCGGGTTGTCTGGTGGAGAGTCGGCCGGTGGGGGTCTTCTGGATGACCGACGAGAAGGGGCCGGACGCCAAGATCATCTCGGTGGCCTGCGGTGATCCCATGTGGGAGAGCATCCGGAACCTGGAAGAGCTCCCGCCGCACCTCACCTTCGAGATCGCCCACTTCTTCGAGGTCTACAAGGACCTCGAACCTAACAAGCTCACCAAGGTGGGCGGGTTCGACGGGGCAGACGCGGCGTGGGAGGAGATCGAGCGCTCGTTCGAGCGCGCACGATCCCTCGGTCAGTGACCTTCGGCGAACGCTGCCGGTGATGCGGCCCGGGTCATCCCGCCCGAGCCCCGGTGGTCAACCGAGGATCTTCGCCTTCTCCGCAGCGAACTCCTCGTCGGTCAGGACACCCGAATCGTGGAGTCCCGCCAGCTCCTTCAGCTGGGCGAACTTGTCATCGGTGCTTTCGGCCTGAGGCTGTGGGGCAGCTGCCGGCGCCGGTGCGGCCTGCTGGGCCGCTGCGGCCTGCTGTTGGCTGGCCTTGTTGGCGCCTGCCTTGGACCCCATATAGGCGACTCCCCCGATGGCGGCAACACGGAGCAGTGGGCTTCTACGCATCATCATCGGAACGCTCCTCTCTACGACTCGGCGCCGAGGTCGATGCCGAGGGCGAATGCGATCTCCGCGGCGGCCGACACGATCCGGACGTTGCCGACGGTGGGGTTGAGGGCGACCAGGAGGCCGAGGATCTCCTCGGGTGTGACGCCGGCATCGAGGGCCATCCCGACCTGGAAGGCGTAGGAGGCCGGGGCGGCTTCCGAAGCGATCAGGGCGGCGATGTTGGCCAACGAGTAGGACTTGGGATCGAGCCCGGACGCGTCGAGGTTGTCGAGCCGCGCCTGGAACAGGCCTTCGAGGGCGCCGGCATCGTGTTGCGCGACACCGAGCAGGGTGTCGCTGACGTTGGACGAGACGGTCATGGTCATTCCTCCACTTGTTCTTCGGATCACACCTGATGGCATGGAAGCCAGGGCGACCGCTCCCGCAGGGACAGCTGCGATCGGACCGCCCAGCCACCTTACCGGATCGGCTGCGCGTCCACCGGGCCGTTCAGGCGGCATCCGACTCCTCTTCGGACTCGAACGACCCGAGGATGACCGCGGCGGCCTGCTGGATGCGTCCGCACGATGCCCGAATGCCGGCGACGGCCTGCTCGCCGCCGCCGGCCCACGAGGCGACGTAGCCGAACGAGTAGGCGCCGCTGTCCAGCCCGAGGACCTGGCAGACGACGTAGGAGGTGGACTCTGCCTCGAGCTCGGCCAGGGCCCGGTCGCCGAGCCCCTCGTGGAGCAGGGCGTGGGCCAGCTCGTGGACGAGGGTCTTCACCCGCTGGGCCGGGGAGTTGCGACCGTCCACCCGGATGCGGCGGAGGGTGAATGCGCAGTCACCGTTGACGCCGTCGGGCAGCTCGGTGACGTCGACGGCGTAGCCGACCGAGCCGGCCACCTCGGTCAGCCGGGCGAAGCACTGCGCCGGCTCGTCGCCGAGGAGCCTGCGGCAAACGGCCGGCAGCTCCTCTCCGTCCGTCTGGGAGATGTCGAACACCGCGACGTATCGAAACCCCCGGACCGTCCCCCTGTGCTCCCCGCTCTCCCCGTCGGAGCCCTCGGCCGCCCTGGCCACCATCGGCGCCAGGATCCAGATGGCCTTCTCCCCCTTGCGCACCGACCGCCCGAGCTTCTTCCACGCCCTGAAGCCGGCGACCTTGCTGGCATCGGGACACTGGGCGGCGATGAGCACGACGTTTCCGAAGCTGTAGCGGTGGAATCTGCCCTGGACGTCGAGATGCCGCCGCCACTGCTCGGAGTGGGTCAGATCCGAGATCCCGGTTGTCAGCTGTTCCAGCAGTTCGTTGCGTTGGGTGGCGTCCATGACGTGCAGGTCCTTCGTGGGTCGTGGCGTGGTGCACCCGAACCCCGCGTACGGGCCGATCGGATCGGCCCCCTTCGAGGAGGAAGCGCTGGGCCGCTGCCGGTCCGACAACGGAACATGCGGTCGGATCCGTCGGGGCATGGGTCGAGTGCCACCGGGTGGACGGCCCCGCCGAGGGGCGATCGCCGAGACCTCCGGGGCTCCGGCGGTCACCGGGAGCGCCCGCAGGGGGCCGAGCCGGACGGCGTCAGCGGTCCGTGGGTCATGAAGGTATGCGCGGCCTGTGACGGGGCCGGCGGTTGCCCGCTGTTCCGGGTTGCCCGCTGTTCCGCTGGACCAGGACACCCCAAAGGCCCTGGTCGGGACGTGCACCAGCTGGGCCAGAGCCGACAGCCCGGTCGGTCGCGCCGTACCTGCTTCGCCAGCAATGAGCCGGCGATCGCCGATCCCGACCACAATAGGGTGGTGCGGTGGCATTCGATGTGACGGCCCCAACCGTGGCACGGGTCCGCATCCGGGTGACCGGGGTGGTCCAGGGCGTGGGGTTCCGCCCCTTCGTGTACGGCGTGGCGACTTCCCTCGGGATGGCCGGCCACGTCGGCAATGACGCCGATGGCGTCTTCATCGAGGCGGAAGGCCCGCGTGCCGCCATCGAAGAGTTCGAACGCCGGCTGCGGGCAGACGCGCCGCCGCGCTCCCTCGTCGACCGGGTCGCAACCGAGGTGCTGGAGCCGTCGGGAGCCGTCGGGTTCTCGATCGTCAAGAGCGACCCGGGGGGAGGCAGCGACGTCACGCCGGTCCCTCCGGACACCGCGGTGTGCGAGGCGTGCCTGGCCGAGCTGCACGACCCATCCGACCGCCGCTACCGCTACCCGTTCATCGCCTGCACCCACTGCGGCCCGCGCTTCAGCATCGTGACCGGCCTGCCCTACGACCGCCCCTCCACGACGATGGCCCGCTTCGACCTCTGCCCCGCCTGTCGACGCGAGTACGAGGACCCCACGGACCGCCGGTTCCACGCCCAACCGACGGCCTGCCCCGCATGCGGCCCGCAGCTGGCATTCCGCGCCACCGGCGAGCCAGGGCCTTCGGCCTTCCGCGACGACGCCCTCGCCGCCGCGATGCGCGTGCTGGCCGGTGGGGGCATCGTCGCGGTCAAGGGAGTCGGCGGCTACCACCTGGCCGTCGACGCCACCCGGACCGACGCCGTCGAGCGTCTCCGGAAGCGCAAGCGGCGCTCGGCCAAGCCGTTCGCGGTGATGGTCCGCGACCCCGACGTGGCGGCCTCGCTCGCCCACCTGACGGCGGAGGCCACCTCCTTGCTGGCTTCCCCGCAGGCCCCGGTGGTGCTGGCACCCGCCCGGTCGGACGAACCCGGTCCGGCGCGCCTGGCCCGGGCCGTGGCGCCCGGCAACGGCCTCCTCGGGGTGCTCGTGCCCTACGCACCCCTCCACCATCTGCTGTTCACGCCCCACCCGGCAGTGCCCGAGGCGTCCTTCACCGTCCTGGTGATGACCTCGGCCAACCTGGCCGAAGAACCGATCTGCACCGACCCCGTCGAGGCCGATGGCCGCCTCGACGGCATCGCCGATGCCTGGTTGCACCACGATCGCCCCATCCACGTCGCCTGCGACGACTCGGTGGTGCGCACCGCCGAAGGAGCGATGCTGCCCGTCCGCCGCAGTCGCGGCTACGCCCCGCTCCCCGTCGCGCTCCCCCTCCGCTCGCGGCCGGCCCTGGCGGTCGGTGGTGAGCTCAAGACCACCGCCTGCCTGGCGGCCGGTCACCGTGCCGTCATGAGCCAGCACGTGGGGGACACGGGCAACCTCGAGACGCTGGCCCTCCTCGACCGCACGGTGGACGTGCTGATGTCCCTGACCCGCATCCGGCCCGAGCTGGTGGTGGCCGACGCCCATCCCGCCTACCTCTCCCAGCGGTGGGCGGCCGACCGCGCCGACTCACTGGGCGCACCGCTGGTGCTGGTCCAGCACCACCATGCCCACCTCGGGTCGCTGCTCGCCGAGCACGGGGTGGCTCCGGGCGAGGAGGTGCTCGGATTCGTCTTCGACGGCACCGGCTTCGGCTCCGACGGCACCATCTGGGGCGGCGAGGTGCTGCTCGGCTCGTACCGGGCGGTGGAACGGGTGGGCCACCTGGTCCCCGTCGCCTTACCCGGGGGGGACGCGGCGATCCGCCGGCCGGCCCGCAGTGCACTTGCCCACCTCCGCGCCGCGGGCATCGAGTGGGATCCCCTGCTCCCCCCGGTGGCCGCCGCCGACGCCACCGAACGCCAGGTGGTCGCCAGGATGCTCGACACGGGCACCTCCTGCACGCCCACCACCAGCATGGGCCGCCTGTTCGATGCCGTTGCCAGCCTGCTCGGGGTGTGCCAGGACGCCGACTACGAGGGGCAGGCCGCCATCGAGCTGGAGGCGCTCGCCGCCACGGTGCCCCCCCGGCCCGGGGCCGGTCCGGACTGGCGGCTCGACGTGCGATCGGCGGGCGGGGGCCTGCTGATCGATCCGGCCCCCGCTTTGGCAGCCGGGGTCGCCTCGGTGCGGTCCGGCGTACCGGCCGCCCTCGCCGCCCGGTACTTCCACGAGGCCCTGGCCGACGCGGTGGCCGAGGTGGCCCGCCGGGTCCGGGTCGAGCACGGCGTCACCACCGTCGGGCTCACCGGCGGGGTGTTCCAGAACGCATTGTTGTCGGGCGGCTGCCGTGGCAGGCTGGCCGCAGAGGGATTCACGGTGCTCACCCACCGTGTCGTGCCACCGAACGACGGAGGACTGGCGCTCGGCCAGATCGCGGTCGCCGCCGGCAGCGGCGGAGGGAGCTGAACACAATGTGTCTCGGGATTCCCGGCAGGGTCGAGGAAGTGTGGGAGGCCGACGGCACCCGCATGGCCACGGTCGACTTCAGCGGCATCCGAAAGGAGGTCTGCCTGGCGTACGTGCCCGACGTCGTGGTCGGTGACTACACGATCATCCACGTCGGGTTCGCCCTGACCCGGCTCGACGAGGCGTCCGCACTCGAGACGCTGGCGCTGTTCCGTGAGGCCGGCCTGCTCGACCAGGAGCTGGGCACGGCGTGAAGTACCTCGACGAGTTCGCCGACCCCGAACTGGCCCGGGGCCTGCTCGACGACATCGCCCGGACGGTCACCCGGCCCTGGTCGATCATGGAGGTCTGCGGGGGGCAGACCCACACGATCATCCGCAACGGCATCGATCAGCTGCTGCCCGACGACGTCACCCTCATCCACGGCCCGGGCTGCCCGGTCTGCGTGACGCCACTCGAGACCATCGACCGCGCCCTGGCCATCGCCGCCCGGCCCGAGGTCATCTTCTGCACGTTCGGCGACATGGCCCGCGTGCCCGGGTCGAACGGCGACCTGCTCAGTGTCAAGGCGGCCGGGGGGGACGTCCGGCTGGTCTACTCACCGCTCGACGCTGTGCATCTCGCGCGCCAGTTTCCCGAGCGCGAGGTCGTGTTCTTCGCCATCGGCTTCGAGACCACGGCTCCCGCCAACGCCATGACGGTCCAGATGGCCCGACGCCTCGAGCTGACCAACTTCTCGCTGTTGGTGTCCCACGTCCTCGTCCCGCCGGCGATGACGGCGATCCTCGAAGCCCCGCGACGCCGGGTGCAGGGATTCCTCGCTGCCGGGCACGTGTGCACCGTGATGGGCATGGCCCAGTACGTCCCGCTGGTGGAGCGCTACCAGGTCCCGATCGTGGTCACCGGCTTCGAACCCCTCGACGTCCTCGAAGGCATCCGGCGGGTGCTGGCCCAGCTCGAAGAAGGGCGGGCCGAGCTCGAGAACGCCTACCCCCGCGCCGTCTCCTTCGAGGGGAACCCGACGGCCCGGCGCGTCGTCGACGAGGTCTTCGAAGTGTGCGACCGGCAGTGGCGGGGCATCGGGCTGATCCCCCGCTCTGGTTGGCGCCTCGCGCCGGCCTTCGCAGAGTTCGATGCCGAGCAGCGCTTCGACGTGGGGAGCATCGTGGCCGAGGAGTCGCCCCGGTGCCGCAGCGGCGAAGTGCTCCAAGGACACATCACCCCACCACAGTGCGAGGCCTTCGGCACGGGGTGCACCCCCCGCTCGCCCCTCGGGGCCCCCATGGTGTCGAGCGAGGGAGCCTGTGCGGCCTACTACCAGTTCCGCCGCCTCAACGGGCCGGCACTGGCGAGCAGCTGACGGGGCGACCGCGGTGACCACCACACCCCTCGATCCGCAGAACTGGTCCTGCCCGGTTCCCCTCCGCGACCATCCCACCATCGTGATGGGTCACGGCGGCGGCGGCCGGCTGGGGGCCGAACTGATCGAGCACCTCTTCCTCCCGGCCTTCGGAGGCACCGGCAGCATCCTGGCCCAGCTCGGAGACGCGGCAGTGGTGCAGGCGGGCGCGGCGCGGCTGGCCTTCAGCACGGACTCGTTCGTCGTGCGACCCCGCTTCTTCCCCGGGGGGAACCTCGGCGATCTCGCCATCAACGGCACCGTCAACGACGTGGCCATGACCGGCGCAGTGCCGCTCTTCCTCTCGGCCGGCTTCGTGCTCGAAGAGGGATTAGCCCTCGACGAGCTGGGGATCCTCGCCCAGACCATGGGGGCTGCGGCCCGCCGGGCCGGCGTGGAGGTGGTAACCGGCGACACCAAGGTGGTCGACGCGGGCCACGGCGACGGCGCCTACATCACGACGGCCGGCGTGGGACTGATCGCCCCCGGCGTGGACCTCGGGCCCCACCGGGTGCAGCCGGGCGATGTCGTGCTGGTCTCGGGGCCGATCGGGCTGCACGGCATCGCCGTGCTCTCCGTGCGGGACGGCTTCGAGTTCGGTTCCGAGATCCTCTCGGACACGGCACCGCTCAACGGGCTGGTGGCCGCCCTGCTGGCTGCGGGGGTCGACGTGCACATGATGCGCGACCCGACCCGCGGCGGTGTCGCCGCCATCCTCAACGAGATAGCGGCCAGCTCCGACACGGGTGTGGAGATCGTGGAGCGCTCGGTTCCGGTGCCCGAGCCGGTGAGCGCCGCCTGCAGCCTCCTCGGGCTCGATCCGCTCGAGGTGGCCAACGAGGGACGGCTGGTCGCCTTCGTGGGCCGCGACGACGCCGACCATGCCCTGGAGGTGCTCCGGTCCGACCCGCTCGGCGTCGGAGCCACGGCCATCGGCCAGGTCGTCGCAGAGCATGCCGGCGTGGTGGTGGCCCGCACCGGCATCGGCGGCACCCGGGTCGTCGACCTTCCCCTGTCCGAGCAACTACCCCGCATCTGCTGAGGGCGGGCAGTCGTGCACGAGCTCTCGCTGTGTCGTTCGATCGCCGGCATCGCCGGCGACCACTCGGCCGGCCACTCCGTCGAACGGGTGCGGGTGCGCATCGGCGCCCTCCGACAGGTCGTCCCGGAGACCCTCGTCTACTGCTGGGGAGTGCTCAACGAGGGGACCGACCTGGCCGGATCGACGCTCGAGGTCGAGCACGTGCCCGCCGCCATCGACTGCACGGCCTGTGGTGCCCACACGCTCCTGATGCTCCCGGCGCTGCGGTGCGGTACGTGCAACAGCAGTGACGTCGTCCTGGTGTCCGGCGAGGAGTTCCTCGTCACATCCCTCGATCTGACGGAGGCCTAAATGGGCAGGTTCCACCGCCACGCTGACGGCACGGCCCACGACCACTCCGGTGGCGACGGTCACGATCACGACGACGACCACCGGGACGTGGGAGATCACTCCGGCTACGACTCGGGGCCGCTCCGGGTCGAGGTGCTCGAGCGGATCCTCGGTGAGAACGACCGCACCGCCGCGGCGAATGCAGAGGACTTCGCCTCCGCCGGCGTCTCGGTGGTCAACCTCATGTCGTCGCCGGGGGCGGGCAAGACCTTGCTGCTGCAGCGCACGCTCGAGCGGCTCGCGTCCACCACTCGGGTCGGGATCGTCGAGGGCGACATCGAGACCAGCCTCGATGCCGACCGCCTGACGGGACTGGGCGCCGCCGTCTCGCTGGTCAACACCGGCAACGGGTTCGGTGGCGAATGCCACCTGGACGCGACGATGGTGCGGTCGGCCCTGCCGCGCCTCCCCCTCGCCGACCTCGACCTGGTGATCATCGAGAATGTCGGCAACCTGGTCTGCCCCGCAGAGTTCGCCGTCGGCGAGCACACCCGGGCGATGGTCTACTCGGTCACGGAGGGAGAGGAGAAGCCGCTCAAGTACCCGGTCATGTTCCGGGCCGTTGAGATGGTCGTCGTCAACAAGGTCGACCTCCTTCCCCACCTCGACTTCGACCTCGACCTCTTCCTCGCAAACCTGGCGGACGTCAATCCCGGCGTTCGCACGGTCCTCACCAGTGCTCGTACTGGCGAAGGCGTCGATGCCTGGTGCGCGTGGCTGACCGGCATCACTGACAGTTAGGTTCTGCTGTCGGGCGTTCCCACCGGCCACCTCCCGCCTCCCGAGCCGGCTCCGCCACAATCGGGTCTCGCACGGTCGCCTAGTATTGATGGACCGGTGGTTCCGATTCGAGGGCGTCGCATGTGTCGCCTGTGATTCCGCCCCTCCCGGGGATGTAGCTCAGTTGGCTAGAGCACCTGCTTTGCAAGCAGGGGGTCGTGGGTTCGAGTCCCATCATCTCCACCAAGTAAGCCCAGGTCAGCGACTTGGTGCCCTTCGGACCCTCTCTCGACCGGCATCTGTCCCTACACTTGTCCCTACAAACCTGGGACGGGCACGGGAAGGTGCAGGGACAGCGATGGCCGGATCCATTCGTCAGCGGAAGGACCGGGGGTCCGACACGTGGGAGCTGCGCGTGTTCATCGGCCGGGACGATCGGGGCCGGCCGAGACAGCGCAGCATCCTGTTCCGGGGTGGCAAGCGAGCAGCCGAACGGGAGCTGGCGCGGCTCGTCACCGAACAAGAGAGCTCGCCGGCCGCCATCCCCCAGGAGGAAGCGCGGGCCTGGGGATCGTCCACGACGATCAACGAGGCGATCGAGGGGTGGAAGGAGAACGGGTGGGCGGATCTGTCCCCGAAGACGGTCCGGGGCTACGAGGAGATCTGGGAGCGGTATGTCCGGAAGACGATCGGAGCGAAGCGCATCGCTGCCCTCAACGCATTCGAGATCGAGCGGTACTTCCGTAATCTGAAGGATGGGGGGGCGGGCAGGGACACCGTCCGCCGGGTCCGGGTCGTCATAGGAAGGGCCTGCAGGCTGGCTGCGAAATGGAGCGGCGGCACGCTGACCAATCCGGTGGCCGACACCGAGCTCCCCAGCTGGCCGATGTCCGAGCAGCCCGACCCTGTTCGTGCGCCCGAGGTGGCCGAGGTTCAAGGCCTCATTCGAGCGGCCGCCGACTTCGACGAGCGCTTCGGTGCGTTCGTCCACCTGGCTGCGGCCACCGGCATGCGTCGGGGGGAGGCCTGTGCCATCCGCTGGACCGACATCGACTGGACGGACTCGACGATTCGCGTGGACAAGTCGATCGTCGCGGCCAAGGGTGGAGCGATCGTGAAGGACCCGAAGACCAAGGCGAGCATCCGCACCGTCTCCGTCGGGAACGGCACGCTGGCCATCTTGGAGGATCTCCGCTCCTCGCAGGTCCAGTTGGCCGAGGTCTGCGAGGTCCCTTTCGCCGAGGACGGCTTCGTCTTCTCCACAGAGCCAGGCGGCGGGCTCCCTCCGCATCCCGAGGCGATGAGCCACACGTTCATCAAGGTCCGGCGCCGGGCCGGCATTGCCGCTGACGTCCACCTGCACTCGCTGAGGCACTTTCAGGCGACAATCCTCGACCCGATCATCCCCGAGAGCCAGAAGCAGGCTCGGATGGGTTGGTCGACGATTCGGATGGCCCGGCACTACACCGACGGGATCGCCACCGAGGACCGACGCGTGGCCGAGCACGTCGCCCGGGTCCTCGACGGCACCGCGGGCGAGGGTCCCGTTCCCGCCCCGCACGTAGGGCAGCAGGTCCCGGCGGCGGCGGACTCCCCCGGTGAGCGGTAGCCGTCACTACTTCCAAGGAGCCGCTCCACCGCCACACGGGGAATGAGGATCCGACGATTCAGCCTCACCACTGGCAGCGGAAACCGATCCGCGTCGATGGCCTTGTAGAGCGTCGATCGATCACAGTCGAGCAGCACCGCCGCCTGGCTCACGGTCAGTAGCGGTCTGGAACTCGCATCTCTGGATTTTCGGGACATCGGACCTCAATGGGATCGGGACCGGGGCCATGCGCCCGAGTCCCCTCTCATCCTCTCTACCGACGTCACCCTGAACGTCACCCTGGCCTGACAGCCGCTTCATGGGTCCCCCTGGACGTGAGGCGCCGGAACGTCACCCTGGCGCCGATGAACGTCACCCTGAGCGATCCTCGGACCGCCCCCGACGTCACCCTCCCAGGTATTCGGCCCACTACCCGGGGCCGACACGCCTGCGGGCGCTCCCCTCGTCGCGCAGGTGCGGTTCCTCAGCTGGGCGTCCGGCGGCAAGGGTCACTGCGATGCGCCGGCCGGGGGGTGATCGGCCTGCCGTCGCCTCGGTGTCTTCGGCATCACCACCAGTCGCCGCTTCTCGCCTGGCCAGGCGCCGCCCTGGACCCTCGAACGCCCGGACTGAGGGTTTGGCGTCCGGGGGGTCGAGCGGGTCGAGCTTTCACCGGCCCCTCACGAGCACTGACGGCAGTGTCGGGCCCGCACCAGAACCCTCCGACGGGCTCACGGTCCAGCCGATGGTGCGGTTGACGGACATGGACGAGTGGGAGCGCTCGACCGGGGGAACGAAGGATGGCGTGGGCCCCCCTTCGAGAGGGGTCCACGCCATGACAGGCAGCCGGCTCCGCCAGACCGGGACGATCATCGCCACACATCTGCATCATCGGATGCCACGTCACCCTCGCCCGCTGCGAGATTGAGTTCCGCGAAGGTGGCGGAGCCCGCCCGAAGGGCGGCGCATCCTCGGGTGCACAGGTGTGGATTATGCCGTCACCTG
>PLHF01000107.1 GCA_003138855.1 Acidimicrobiaceae bacterium
GTGGCTACGGCTCGGGATCGGGCGGCTCCGGTGGCGGGGGCTTCTCCTTCTGAGGCCGCCCCGGCTGGTCAGGCACCCGGAGGCGCACGGTGTCGGTGTCGTCCCCGGGGCGGACCACACCCACCTCCCCCAGGCATCGCTCGAGGATGAACCGGGCCACCCAGTCGGCCGAGTTGAAGGCTCCCTCGTGGTGCAGGCGCCGAAAACGCCGCACTGCCGGGAACGACTCCTCCGGGGTGGAGCGGATGAGGTCCTGCATGTCGGTGTCCACCACGCCGGGCGCCAGCGCAAAGGCCCGCAGCCCGGCTGAGCGCTCCTCCCGGGCCACCACCTCGGTGATCATGTCGACGGCCGCCTTCGAGGCGCAGTAGGCCGCCCACCCCTCGTAGGGCGTCGTCGCCGCCCCCGAGGAGATGTTGACCAGGGCGCCCTTCCCCGGGCGCTGACGAAGGTGGCGGACGAAGGCGGCCGTCCCGTGCACCACGCCCAGCACGTTCACGTCGAAGTGACGGCGCAGGGCGACCGGGTCGGCATCGGCTAGCGGGCCGATGGGCGCAAGCACGCCGGCGTTGTTCACCCACAGGTCGACCCTGCCGAAGTGTTCGACCACCGCCCGGGCGAAGGCATCGACGGCGTCGGCGTCGGTGACGTCCACCGAGGCCGTCAGCGCGGTCCTCCCGTCGCGCGCATCCGGCCGCGTGCGGGCACACAGGCCGAGCAGCATCCCGTTGCGCGCGAACGTCTCGGCCAATCCCGCACCGAGGCCCCTGCTGGCCCCGGTGACGACGGCGACCCGGCCGGCATGGGTGCTCACCCCGGGCCCTCCCTCAGCCGTCGGTGGACACGAAGACGTTCTTCACGTCGCTGTACGAAGCCAGGGCTTCGAGACCGAGCTCGCGGCCGAACCCGGACTGCTTCATGCCCCCGAAGCTGGTCTGGACCCGCACCGAGCTGTTGGAGTTGACCGACAGGTTGCCGGCCCGCACGGCCTGGGCCATGCGCAGTGACCGGGCGCTGTCCCTGGTCCAGATGGTGCCCGACAGCCCGTAGGGGGTGTCGTTGGCCAGCCGGACGGCCTCCTCCTCGTCGTCGAACGGCATGACGGCAACCACGGGCCCGAAGATCTCCTCTCGGGCCATGCGCCAGTCGACGCCGGCCGGGGCGACCACTGTGGGCGGAAACCAGAAGCCCGGGCCGTCGGGCACCGCTCCCCTGGTGCGGGTCGGGACCGGTCCTCCGCCGGGCTCCCCCATCCCCTCGGCCAGATAGCCCGAGACCACCTCGCGCTGGGCACGCGACACCAGCGGTCCCATCTTGATGGCCGGGTCGGTCGGGTCACCCACCGTCCACGCGTCAACGGCATCGGCCAGCAGCTCGAGGTAGCGCTCGAACACCGGGCGCTGCACCAGGGCCCGGCTCCGGGCGCAGCAGTCCTGGCCGGCGTTGGCGAAAACGCCACCGGGCGTGGCGGCGGCGGCCCGCTCCAGGTCCGCGTCGGCGAAGACGACCGAGGCCGACTTGCCGCCCAGTTCGAGGGTGACCCGCTTGATGGTGCCCGAGGCCCGCGACATCACCTCGCGTCCGACCTCGGTGGAACCGGTGAAGGCCACCTTGGCCACATCGGGATGCTCGATGAGGCGGGTCCCGATGACCGAGCCCTTGCCCGACACCACCTGGAGCACCCCCTCGGGGATGCCGGCAACGAGGGCCAGCTCGGCCAGGCGGAGTGCGGTGAGGGGCGTGATCTCCGCCGGCTTCACGATGATGGTGTTCCCCGTCGCAAGGGCCGGGCCCACCTTCCAGGAAGTGATGGCGATCGGGAAGTTCCACGGCACGATGGCCGCCACCACGCCCAGCGGTTCGTGGAAGGTCATGTCGACCCCTCCGGCCACCGGCACGGTCGCGCCCCGGTGCTTGTCCACCGCTCCTGCGTAGAAGTAGAAGACCTCGGCCACCATGCCCACCTCGTCGCGGCTCTCGCCGATGGGCTTGCCCACGTTGGCCGTCTCGAGCTGTGCCAACTCCTCGCCGTGCTCCTCCACCTGGGCTGCGAACCGGCGCAGCAGGCGCGCCCGGTCGGCGGGCGCGATCGCCCTCCATGCCGGGCCGGCCTCGAGTGAACGGGCCACCGCCTCGTCGGCCTCCTCGACCCCCTGGATAGGGACCTCGGCGATGGCGGCCTCGGTCGCCGGGTTGACCACGGCGGTGACGTTGCTCATGACTGCTCCTCGGTGTCTGGTGGTTGCTGCTACTGGATGCGCGCCGCGTCGACGACGGCATCGAACAGCCGACGGTCGCCGGACTCCTCGGGATGCCACTGCACGCCGAGGACGAACCGGTGGTTCGGCAGCTCGACGGCCTCGATCACCCCATCCTTGCTTCTGGCGGTCACCACCAGTTCGCGACCCAGCTCGCCGATCGCCTGGTGGTGGCTGCAAAGGACGTTCACCCGCGCTCCGAGGAGTCGCTTCACCGTGCTGCCCTCCTCGGTGGTGACAGACACCGGGCCGAACGCTCCGGGCCGCGGCTGGTGATTGGTCGATCCGACGAGGTCGGGCAGCTGCTGCACCAGATCACCGCCGAGGTGGACGTTGAGCAGCTGGACGCCCCTGCAGATGGCCAACACCGGAAGGTCCCTCTCCAGTGCTCCCGACAGCAGCCCGAGCTCGAGCTCGTCGCGCTGGAAGTTGGTGCCCCCGTTCCGGGGGTCGGGGTCCTGCCCGTACCACCTGGCGTCGAGGTCGCCCCCGCCGATGAGGACCAGGCCGTCGAGGACCGAGAGCAACCCGTCGAGCTCGGCCAGGGACCCTTCGCCCGCAGGCTGCGAGGACCCCCCGGTGGCGGCATCGACGGCATCGCTCCCCGGTGGGAACAGCACCGGTCGGCCGCCGGCGGCCACCACCAGATCGAGGTAGGCGCCGGGCACCAGGGCGGCGTCGCGGTCCCAGGACAACCACTTGGTCACCTGGCGGTACATGGACAGCCCGATCAGGGGGCGGGGGCCGGTCCGCGTCATGGTCGCCAGTATCCCATCGTCGTCGCGGTGCCCCGATAAGGTTCGCCAGGCTGCGATCCTAACGTTCCCCCCGGTCCGGGCCGATCGCCTCAGGCCGGAACCGACAGCACACGGAATGGAGGCTTCAATGGCACGCCTCGACGGCAAGGTAGCGGTGATCACCGGCGCCGGCAGCGGCATCGGCCGAGTGGCGGCGGCGCTCTTCGCGGCCGAAGGGGCCAAGGTGGTGGTGGCCGACGTGGTGGCCGACCAGGCGGCATCGGCCGTGGCCGAGATCACGGCGGCCGGGGGCTCGGCCACCGCAGTGACCACGGACGTATCCGATGAGGAACAGGTCGAGGCCATGGTGCGGGCGGCGGTGGACACCTACGGCGGGCTGCACGTGCTGTTCAACAACGCCGGGATCTTCCCCCACGACGACGGTGGCGTCCTCGACACTCCCCCGGCCACGTGGCAGAGGGTGATGGACGTCAATCTGAAGGGGGTGTGGCTGGGCTGCCGGGCGGCGGTGCCCGCCATGCTGGACTCGGGCGGCGGCTCCATCGTGAACGTCGCCTCCTTCGTGGCCCTGATGGGGGCGGCCACGGCACAGATCGCCTACACGGCATCCAAGGGTGGCGTACTGGCCATGACCCGCGAGCTGGCCGTCGAGTACGCCCGCAAGGGGATCAGGGCCAACTCGATCTGCTCCGGGCCGATCGAGACCCCGCTGCTGGCCGAGCTGCTGGCCGATCCGGCCCGCCGCCAGCGCCGCCTGGTGCACATACCCATCGGTCGGTTCGGGCGTCCCGAGGAGATCGCCAAGGCGGCGCTCTTCCTCGCCTCGGACGATGCGTCGTTCGTCACCGGGTCGGCACTGGTCGTCGACGGAGGGATCACCGCGGCCTACGTCACACCGGAGTAATGCGCCGGCCGGGGGGCAATAGCTGGACGATTCTCCGCCGATGGACAAAAGTGCTGGCATGCTGACCCTCGAAACCCTCCCCCATCAGATCCAGGCGGGCGACGTCCACACCGTTGTCGTGGCCTTCCCCGACCTCCAGGGGCGGCCGGTGGGGAAACGGGTCACCGGGGCGTTCTTCCTCGACCACGTCCTGCATCACGGCATCGAGGTCTGCGACTACCTGCTGGCCTGTGACGTGGACATGGACCCGCTGCCCGGCTTCGAGTTCGCCAACTGGGACACCGGCTACGGCGATCTCAACGCCGTGATCGACCCTCACACGGTCCGTCCCCTGCCGTGGCTACCGGGCAGCGTCCTCGTGCTCTGCGACCTCCTGACCTCGGACGGCGAGCCGGTCGAGGTGTCGCCGCGCCGGATCCTGCGCCGCCAGCTCGAGCGGGCCGCCGAGCGGGGCTTGCAGGTCAAGTGCGCCACCGAGCTCGAGTTCTACCTCTTCCTCGACTCGTTCGCCGAGGCGGCCGACAAGCACTGGCAGGGACTGGTGCCCCACGCCAGCACCATCGAGGACTACCAACTACTGCAAACGTCGCGCGAGGAGTACATCATCGGGAGGATCCGCAACCAGATGGTGGAGGCCGGCATCCCCATCGAGTTCTCCAAGGGTGAGGCGGGCATCGGCCAACACGAGATCAACATCACCTACGGAGGTGCCCTGGAGGTCGCCGACCGGCACCTGGTGTTCAAGAACGGGGTGAAGGAGATCGCCTCGGAGTACGGCCGGGCAGCCACGTTCATGGCCAAGTGGTCGATGGATACCGCCGGGTCGTCGTGCCACATCCACTCCAGCCTGTGGGATGCGGCCACCGACGCCCCCCTGATGGCCGCGGCCGAGGGGGAGTCCTCCCCGTCGGGCCTGTCCCGCACCGGGCAGCAATGGGTGGCCGGCCAGCTCCATGCGGCCCAACAGTTGGCGTGGTGCTTCGCTCCCTACGTGAACTCGTATCGACGCTACGTCCCCGACTCGTGGGCGCCGACCGCGGTGGTGTGGGGCGAGGACAACCGCACCTGCGGATTCCGGACCATCGGGGCCGGCGCAGGCCGGAGGGTGGAGATGCGCATCCCCGGGGCCGATGTCAACCCGTACATCGCGCTGGCCGCAGCCATTGCCGGCGGCCTGTGGGGCATCGACCACGAGCTCGAACTCGAGCCGGCGTTCACCGGCAACGCCTACAAGGCTCCCGAGGTGCCGCGCATCCCCGCCACCCTCGCCGAGGCCATCGACACCCTGAGCACGAGCGAGGTGGCCGTCGAGGCCTTCGGGCCCGACGTCCACCACCACCTGCTCAACGCCGCCCGCCAAGAGTGGTCCAAGGCCAACACGGTGGTCACCGACTGGGAGCTGGCCCGCAACTTCGAGCGGATCTAGTCCTCCGGCCCGACCGCAGCTGCACCGCTGCCGCCCAACGCCGCCCAACGCCGCCCGGGGGCGCCCAGCGCCCGCCCGGCGCCCGGGGCTGCCCGTGCCTTGACGCGCCGGGCCGGTCCCTGGCACCATGGACCCATCATGTACGCAGTGTCGACCTCGGAACTCCTTCTTACCTGACGGCGAGCGCCACATCGCGTTCGCCCGCAACCTCCTGAGCCGCATCGGCCAGGGGGTTTTTTGTTGGCCGGAACCCGAGGGCGCCGACCGCCGGCCAGCAGGGCATCGACCGAACCGACCGGAAACCGAACCATCACCGAAGCCAAGGGAGCATCCCCAGTGAGCATCGAACCGAACACGACCGGACCGGAGGACGCCACCGACCCGGGCGGTCACCGCCGGCCGGCCATGCCCTGCGACGTGTCACCGATGCCCTTCCACCTCTACCGCCCCTACGTACCCCTCACCCTTTCCGACCGCACCTGGCCGGACCGGCAGTTCACCCGCGCCCCCCGCTGGGCCAGCGTGGACCTGCGTGACGGCAATCAGGCGCTGGTCGATCCGATGGACCCCGGGCGCAAGCTGAAGCTGTTCCGGACCCTGGTGGACATCGGATTCAAGGAGATCGAGGTCGGGTTCCCATCCGCCTCGCACACCGACTACGACTTCCAACGCCAGATCATCGAGGAAGGGTTGATCCCCGACGATGTGACCATCCAGGCGCTGGTCCAATGCCGCGAGGAGTTGATCGAACGCACCTTCGAGTCGCTGACCGGAGCACCGCGGGCCATCGTGCACTTCTACAACTCCACCTCGGAACTGCAACGACGGGTGGTGTTCGGGCTCGACCGTGCCGGCATCGTCGACATCGCCGTCAATGCCGCCCGCCTGTGCAAGAAGTTCGAGTCCACGCTGCCCGGGACCGATGTCCGCTACGAGTACTCACCCGAGAGCTTCACCGGCACAGAGCCGGACTTCGCCGTGGAGATCTGCGAGGCGGTCATGGCCGTCATCGAGCCCACTCCCGAGCGCCCGATCATCATCAATCTGCCCAACACCGTCGAGATGTACGGACCCAACGTCTACGCCGACGTCATCGAGTGGTTCGGGCGGACCATCGCCCACCGTGATTCGATCATCCTGAGCCTCCATCCCCACAACGACCGCGGGACCGCGGTGGCCGCCGCCGAACTGGGAGTGCTTGCCGGTGCCGACCGGGTGGAGGGGACGTTGTTCGGCAACGGGGAGCGCACCGGCAACGTGGACGTGGTCACCCTGGCCATGAACCTCTTCTCCCAGGGCATCGACCCGGCCCTCGACTTCTCCAACATCGACAAGGTGCGCCGGGTGGCGGAGTACGCCACCCGGATGCCGGTCCATCCCCGCCACCCGTACGCCGGCGACCTGGTCTACACCGCCTTTTCTGGCTCGCACCAGGACGCCATCAAGAAGGGGTTCGAGGCCATCGGCGATGACTACGACCACTGGGAGGTCCCCTACCTGCCCATCGACCCGAGCCATACCGGCCGCACCTACGAGGCCATCATCCAGGTGAACAGCCAGTCGGGCAAGGGCGGCGTCGCCTACGTGATGGACACCGAGCACGGGCTCGACCTCCCCCGCCGGCTCCAGATCGAGTTCTCCAAGCAGGTCCAGGCGGTCACCGAGGACAGTGGGACGGTCATCCATGCCGGCGAGATGTGGGACGTCTTCTCGCGGACCTACCTCCCCGAGGACGCCGGCGTCCGGCTGATCGGCAGCGAGGTCGCCACCGGAGGGCGGCGCACCACGGTCACCGCGCAGCTGCTGGTTGACGGCAGGCCCCACACGGTGATGGGCGAAGGCAACGGGCCCATCGACGCGTTGGTCGGGGCGCTGCGCACCGATCTCGGCGTCGACTTCGAGGTCAAGGACTACAGCGAGCACGCTCTGACCGCGGGCAGCGGGGCCTCGGCTGTGGCCTACGTGGAGGCCGAGGGACCCGACGGCTCCACCTGGTGGGGCGTGGGGATGGACTCGAGCATCCTGGACGCCTCGCTGGCGGCAGTGGTCAGCGCGGCCAATCGGGCTCCGGCCGGAGCGACGCCGCTTCCAGGATCTTCCGCCACCCCCCCGGCGTGAGGGCGTAGTTCGAGACGCTGCCGCTGGTGAACCAGGCGGAGGCTGCCGGACGGGCCAGCGTGGCCAGCGTGGCCGCAGCCACCGGGACGGCGGCCAACGCGTCGTGCCACAACGGCGAGAGCTCCTCGGTACTGTCCCGGTAGCCGCCGGTATGGCGCAGGGCCGAGACCAGCTCGCCGAGCACGTTGCTGCGCCCGCCGCGCTCCGCCGCACCCAGCACGGCCAGGAGCAGCTGGTGCGTGCGCACGCCGGGCCGGCCCTCGGGTGCGACCCGGACCTGTCCGCCCCGGGCGATCTCCATCATGGTGCCGACCAGGTCGACCCCGGAGGCTGCGGCATTGGCCGGCTCCACCAGCCGGGGATTGACATCGATGATGAGGGGCCCGTCGGCACCCACGATGACGTCGACGGACAGCCCACCGTGCCAGCCGAGGGATGCGCCCAGCGCCTCGAGGTGGTGCCGGGTCGCCGGCAAGCTCACGCCCTGCTTGTGGCTGGCCCCGCCGTTGGTGCCCTCGGCGAGGCGCTCACACGCGTGGAACGCGACCAGTTCCCCGTGGTCGAAGACGCTCTGGACCATGACCAGCGGGCCGCTCACCGGTTGTTGCACCAGGACCGCACCCCCGTCGAAGACGCCGCCGGCAGCCAGCACCGATGCGACGGCGGCGGCCTCGCTGCGGGTCCGGACCAGTTGGACACCGGACGTGGCGGTGCCGATCGGCAGTTTCACGAAGGCCGGGAGGTCCCCGTGGGCTGCGAGCTCACGGGCGTCGGTGACCACGGATGCACGGGGCTGGGGCAGATCGAGCCCGGCGAGCGTCCGGTGGGCCGAGACCTTGTCCTGCACCGCGGCCAGGGCGTCGAACTCCGGGACGATGGTGGTGACTCCGGCGTCGATCAGCCGGTCGTGACCGAACGAGAGGACCGCCACCTGCTCTTGCGTCGGGAACAGGACGTCGAAGTGGCCGGCCGCCCAGACGGACAGGGCGGCCTCCAGCCACGCGAACGGTCGGGCCCGTAGGCCGGCACGGGGTGCACGTTGCGCACATACCGGCTGAACCGACTCAGGCACAGTCCGTTCGGGGCTAACACCTCCACCCGGTGGCCCATGGTCCCGAGGCGGTGGGCGACCTGCTTCGAGGTCAGTCCTGATCCGTCGGTCAGCAGTACGCGCATCGTCGTTGCCTTCTCCCTTCCCGCACCGGATGCCCCGACATTCCGACGCCGGACCGGGTCCCGTCGGTCTGGTTTCCAAAAATAACTCTACTTCATATACCTATGCATAATACATACCTCATATACAAACGATTCGCAAGAGTGGAATACTGATGCGGTGGGACGCCCACTACAGATCGACCGCCAGTCGGTGCTCGAGGCCGGCCTCCTCCTCGCCGACGAGAACGGGCTTGCCGCGGTCACCATGCAGAGTGTGGCCGACATGCTCGGCGTGACGCCGATGGCCCTCTACCGCCATGTGGCCAACAAGGCGGACCTGCTCGACGGGCTGGTCGAACTTCTGCTCACCGACGTGCCCCTCCCGCCCGCGACGATGGAGTGGCGCGAACGCCTGGCGTGGATGGCCCGGGCCCTCCGAGACACGGCGCAACGCCATCCCGCCGTCTTCCTGCTCCTCCTGCAGAGGCCTGCGACCACGGCCGGAGCACTCCACGTGCGGGACGCCGTGTGCGCCGCCCTGCGCGAAGGCGGGGTGGCCGGACCTGCCGTGGCCCGCACCGAGCGCGTCATCAGCACGGCCATCCTCGGCTTCGTCGCCAGTGAGGCCGGGGGCCGGTTCGGCTCGAGGTCCACCCGAGAGGTCAACGCCGACTTCGCTGCGGTCGAAGCCATGGTGGAGGCGTATCTGGACCGGTTGAGCTAGGTCAGCCACCGCACCGGCCAGTCACCCCGAGAGGCAAACCGGCATGCCGGCCGAGGGAACTCACTCTCCCAGGGCATGACGGACGCGAACACCCGGATACCTGTGGAATCCGCGATCCGCGGTGACCAACGTCGCCCCATGCTCGAGAGCGAGGCCAGCCAAGTACGCGTCCGGCACCAGATTGCCCTTGGCGCCTGCCCGGCGGCAGAGATCGACGAAGAGGGGCCAATGTCTCGGTCCGGGGCGGATCGGCACTGCCGCAGGCGCTGCGAGGACGACCTCGCAGAATTCGATCGCCGCATCCATCGGAGTGGGGACCTTGTAGATCCGGTGATTGGTGACAATGCGGAGGAACCCGCTCAGGACAAGTTCGCTGACCCCGACCGGTTCAGGGCCCCCGAGGCGCTCCTCGAGCCACTGCCGATACTCAGGATGGTGCTCGCTCTCCTCCCGACGGGCGTACAGGAGGACGTTGGCGTCAGGGAGCAACATCGAACGGGGAGTTGTCCCCGAGGAGTTCGGCGAGGGACTCCTTGTCCTCGAGGTCGACACCAGGTTGCAAGCCGGTGCCTCCGTCGGTCGGCAACACGACCCGCCCCGCCTCCGCCGTCGGGCCCGAGCGCTCGGACAGCATGAAGCGAAGGGCGTCGTCGATCACGTCGCCAAGCGTGCGGTGCCCGCGAGGTGCCACCACCTTTGCCTCCGCCAGAAGGTGATCGTCGATATTGACGGTCGTTCTCACCCGATTTTCATAACATCATTGCCCTGCATCATGATGCACGAAGACCAGGGTGGAGTGACGGTCTCAGAACCGGTTCAACCGTTTGAAGATGCCCTTGGTGTGCTTGTACAGCGCCACGAACTCATCGAACAACAGGTCGTACTCGGGAGCGTTCGTGGCGTCGGGGACGAACGTCCGTCGTACCTCGACCATGTCGGGGATCTGCTCGACGGTCACCCTGTGCAGAGCCAGCAGCGTGATGAGCGCCGCACCCCGCACATTGGCCAGGACCGGGTCGGCCACCTGGCGGATCTCGCGTTCCAGGACATCGGCGTGGATCTGGCACCACTGCTCGGAGTTGGCCCCGCCGCCGATGAAGGCCAGGGAGTCGAGCCTGCGGCCGGCAAACCGCTCCACCGCCCCGAGCAGCCACCGTGAGTTGAAGGCCACCCCCTCGTAGACCGCCCGGACCATCTCGGGCCGCGTCGTGGAGAGCGACAGGTTGTGGAACCCACCCCGAATGGTGTGGTCGTCCACCGGCGAGCGCTCCCCGTTGAGCCACGGGGTGAACAGCACCCGCCCACTGCCCGGCTCGACGCTGTCGACCATGGCGTTCATGGCGGCGAAGTCGTCGGCGAACCCGAGGTTGTCACGCAGGAACGTGAGGCAGGCGCCCGCCGTCTCGTGCTCGTCGACGATCAGGTACCTGCCGGCCAGCGAGGCCGGGATGGAGGCCACGTTGCTCATCACGGCGGTCTTCTTGAACGGGACGTGGCCGGAGATCCACGACGACGTGCCGATGTAGAGGTGGACGGCGAAGTCCGCCACCGCCCCCGAACCGAACACGGCGGAGTGGACGTCCCCGGAGCCGACCGCCACCGGCACCCCGGCCGGCATGCCCAGGTCGGCCGCGGCCCCGGCGGTGAGGGCACCCACGATGGAGCCGGGAGGAACCAGGTCGGGCAGCTTGGATCGCTCCAGGCCGGTGATCTCCAGCAGCCGCTCGTCGTAGGCCACCCGGTCGATGGACCGGTTGTCGGTGACCCAGTGGGCGGCGATGGAGTCGAACGAGGCGCAGGTGCGCCCGGTCAGCCTGAGATTGAGGTAGTCGACCGGCTCGAGGAACGTAGCCGTGTCCCGGTAGACGTCGGGGAACTCGTCCCGGATGAACAGGATGTGGGCCACCGGGTCCTTGCCCGACAGGCCGGGCGCCCCCCCGGTCACCTGCACCCACCGGAGGATCTTGCGCGGGTCGTACCCGATGACGTTGACCGGACCGCCGACCACCTTGCGGATGGCCTTGTTGCCACGTGAGTCCATCCAGATGATCGACCGCATGAGCGGCGCGCCGTCGGCACCGACCGCCACCGTCCCGGACCACTGCGAGGTGCAGCCCATCCCGATCAGGTCCTCGCCGGGTAGCGCCGCCTCGGACAGTGCCCGACGGGCGGCGGCACAGATGGCCGACCACCACTCGTCCGGGTCCTGCTCCGCACCGCCACCGTCGAGGAGGTACAGGGCGACCGGCTCCGTGGCGTGGGCCACGATGCGACCGGTCGTCGACACCACGGCCACCTTGGGCCCCCCGGTGCCGAGGTCGACGGCGAGCACGTACTGCTCGCGGCCACCCCCGCCCGCCTGGCTCACGCCTTGACCACCCAGATCCTCGCCTCCCGGACGGAGTCGCCGTCGTCCAGTTGGAGGAGGGTGCCCTCGTCGGCACCTTCGGGCGGCGTGGTCACGATGGACCGGGCCAGGACCTCACGGCCGATGAGGTCGAAGAGGGGGGCCAGGTCGTCGAGGCCGACCAGGTGGAGGTGGATCCAGTCCGACACCTCGAGGCCGGTGGCCTTGCGGAGGTCCTGCACGTGCCGGATCACCTCACGGGCGAGGCCGCGCCGGCGCAGGTCGTCGTCGAGGGCCAGGTCGAGCGCCACCACCTCGGCACCGTCCCGCGACACGGCGAACCCGGCCTGGGCGCGCACCCGCAGTTCGATCTCCTCGCCACCGAGCTCGACGGGGCCGTCCTCGAGCTCGACCACCACCGGCCGTCCGGCGGCCAGGTCGGCTGCAGCGGTCACCCCGTCCACCGAGCCCATGGCCGCCCGCAGCTGCTGGACCCGCCCGCCGAGCCGGGGACCGAGCAGCTTGAAGTTGGGGACCAGCTCATAGGCCAGCACGTCGCCGAGCTCGCCGGTGGCCTCCACCACGTCCACGTTGAGCTCGTCCTCCACCACGCCCGGGGGCGGGGTCGGGCTGCCGGGCGGGAGGTAGACCAGGGCGCGGGGCAACGGCTGGCGGACCTTGACCCCGGCCTCGGAGCGGGCGGCCCGGCCGAGGGACGAGAGGCGCCTGGCCAGCGCCATCCCCTCGTCCAGCGCAGGGTCCAGCGCCTCGCTCTGGCCGAGGGGCCAGTCGGCCAGGTGGACCGAGTCGTCCTCGGCGGCACCGGTCAGGTCACGCCACATCCGGTCGGCCACGAACGGGCACATCGGAGCCAGCAGGCGCGCCAACGTGACCAGCACTTCATGGAGGGTGGCCTGAGCCCCCAGCGAGTCGGCCGGGTCGGCGTCGGGATCGGTGCGCCAGAACCGGCGCCGGCTGCGGCGCACGTACCAATTCGAGACGTCGTCGATGAGCCCGGCGATGGCGGTGGCGGCGGGGAAGGGCTCGTAGCCGTCGAGAGCCACGGTGGCGGCAGCAACCGTGGCGTACAGGCGGGAACGCATCCACCGGTCGAGCACGGACCGGTCCTCGGCCGCGGGGACGGCGGGGTCGGACGGGTCGAAGTCGTTGAGCGAGGCGTAGGTGGTGAAGAACGACCAGGTGTTCCACAGCGTCAGCAGCGCGTCCCTCATGGCCGCGTCGATGACCTCGAAGCTCACCCGGGTCGGCGTCCACGGCGAGCCCTGGGAGAACATCCACCAGCGCAGCGGGTCCGCTCCCCGCGTGGAGAGGATCTCCCAGGGGTCGATCACGTTCCCGATGCTCTTGGACATCTTGCGTCCGTCGGCATCGACGATGTGCCCCAGGCACAGCACGTTGCGGTACGGCGTGGTCTCCCGCACCAGGGTGTTGACCGCCAGCAGCGAGTAGAACCAGCCGCGTGTCTGGTCGATGGCCTCGCAGATGAAGTCGGCCGGATAGACGAACTGCTCCGCCGAGCCTTCGGCCAACGGGTAGCCCCACTGGGCCGATGGCATCGAGCCCGAGTCGAACCAGGCGTCGATGACCGGCTCCACCCTGCGCATGAGCGGAGCGTCGGCCGCCCCGGCAGCACGGTCGTCCCCGTCCGCCCCGGCAACTGAGCATTCCGGGCACGGGAACGTCACCTCGTCGATGGCCGGCCGATGGGGGTCCACGTCCGAGACGTCTCGTCCGGCCAGTTCGGAGAGCTCCGCCAGTGAGCCCACGCAAAGGGTGTGGCCCTCCTCGCACCGCCAGACGGGAAGCGGCGTGCCCCAGAACCGGTCGCGCGAGAGCGCCCAGTCGACGTTGTTCGACAGCCACTCCCCCATTCTCCCGTCACGGATGTGCTCGGGGTGCCATCCGATGGTCTGGTTCTGGGCCACCAGGTCGGCCTTGCGATCGGAGGTCCGGATGTACCAGCTGGGCTTGCCCCAGTAGATGAGGGCCGTGCCGCACCTCCAGCAGTGCGGGTACGGGTGGACGTAGGGGTGGCGGCGGAGCAGGCGCCCGGCCGCCTCGAGGCGATCGCTGACGGTGCTGTTGGTGTCCCGCACCGACTGGCCGGCCAGCCACGCCACCGCGTCGGTGAACCGCCCGTCGGGCCCCACCGGGTTCAGCGTGGGGAGCCCGGCCTCGCGCCCGACCTGCCGGTCGACCTCGCCGAAGGCGGGGGCGAGGTGGACGATGCCGGTCCCCTCGTCGGCCTCGACGAACGCTCCGCCGACCACCCGCCAGCCATCGTCCCGGCCGGCCGGACCCGGCACCGGGGTCAGGTCGTCGAACGGCCGCTCGTAGCGGAGGCCCACCAGGTCGCGCCCGGGCACGGTCCGCTCGACGACCGCACCCTCGCCGAAGACCTGCGCCACCAGGTCGACCGCCACGATGGCGTCATCGACGATGGCGTACTCGAGGTCGGGACCCACCGCGGCACCGGTGTTGGACAGCAGGGTCCACGGGGTGGTGGTCCACACCACCAGGGCCAGCCCGTCGAGCGAGCTCCGCGCGACGGTGGCGCGCAGCCGCCCGGCGGCATCCCCCTCGTCCCGCAGAGGGAACAGCACATAGGCAGATTCGTCCTCCACCTCGCGGTAGACGTCGGGCTGGCCCAGCTCGTGGCTGCTCAGGGCGGTGCCACAGCGGGGGCAGTAGGGAACGACCTTGATGTCCTCGTAGAGCAGGCCCTGGTCCCACAGGCTCTTCAGGTTCCACCACACCGACTCGACGTACTCCGGCGAGAACGTCCAGTAGGCGGCATCGATGTCGATCCAGTACCCGATGCGCTCGGTCAGGCTCTTCCACTCGTCCACGTAGTTGCGGACCGAGGCGCGGCAGAGCCGGGTGAACTCGGCGATGCCCACCTCCTCTTCGATCTGCCGCTTGGCGGTGATGCCCAGCTGTTTCTCGACCTCGACCTCCACGGGAAGGCCGTGGGTGTCCCATCCGGCCTTCCGCGGGACTGCGTATCCCCGCATCGTCCGGTACCGGCAGAACAGGTCCTTGTAGACCCGGGCCCACACGTGGTGCAGCCCGGGCCTGCCATTGGCCGTCGGGGGGCCCTCGTAGAAGACCCAGGGCTCCGCTCCGGCCCGGAGCTCGACGGAGCGCTCGAAGACGCGGTGCTCGCTCCATCGAGCCAGCTCCTCGGCTTCGAGGGCGGTGAAATCGGCGTCGGCGGGAACCGGGCGGAACAACGGGTACCTCCTCTCGAGTCGGGTGGGACGGGTCGGAGGTGTTGCCGGGCCCGGTGGGGACGATCCCGCACGGGCAGACCCGTCGCAACCGGATCATTCCGACCCCGGCACAGGTGCGGACCAGATACTACGGGCGCCCAGGGTCCACAATTGACCCGTGCCCGAACTACCCGAGGTGGAAGCCCTCACCTCCGCGCTGTCGCGCCGCATGGTCGGCCGGCGCATCGACCGGTGCGAGCTGGCCTCGTTCGCGGCGCTGAGGACAGTGGCACCGGCGCTCCGCGATCTGGTCGGGCGCACCGTCGTCGACGTCCGACGCCGGGGAAAGTTCGTCTGCGTCGGGTGCGGTGACCTGTGGCTGGTCCTCCACCTCGCCCGGGGCGGATGGGTCCGGTGGTACGACGAGGTGCCCGCCGGCACCGCCCGGCCGAGCCGGAGCCCGCTCGCCCTGCGGGTGGGGCTGGACGACGGCTCGGGATTCGATGTCACCGAGATGGGCACCGAGAAGCGCCTGGCCCTCTGGGTGGTGGGCTCACCGGAGGAGGTGGTACCCCTCGCCGCGCTGGGCGTCGATCCGTTGGGACCCGACTTCACCACCGACCGACTGTCCGCGCTCGTGGGCGACACCTCAGCGACCCTCAAGACTGCCCTGACCACACAGTCGCTCATCGCCGGCGTGGGAAACGCCTACTCGGACGAGGCCCTGCACCGCGCCCGGCTCTCGCCCTACAAGCGGGCCGACAAGCTGGACCCGGCCGAGGTGGCCCGCCTGCACGACGCACTGCGAGACGTGCTCGGCGAGGCCGTGCAGCGCTCGGTGGGTCTCGAACCCTCCGAGCTGAAGGGCGACAAGAAGCAGGGCCTGCAGGTGCACGGTCGAACCGGCCAACCCTGCCCGGTGTGCGGCGACACCATCCGGCAGGTGTCCTTCGCCACCAGATCGCTGCAGTACTGCCCCACCTGCCAGACCGGGGGCAAGGCCCTCGCCGACCGCCGGCTGTCCCGCCTCCTCAAGTAGCCGGGCAGCCGGCGCACTCACCTTCAACGTACGTCACCGGACGTGATCGAGGAGAATCGGGACATGCCCGACCTCTTCTCCCTCGAGGGGCGCCACGTCCGTCTGCTGCCCATGGATCTCGGCCACGTCGACGGGCTGCTGGCCGCAGCCACCGCGGACCGCTCGGCGTTCGGGTTCACCCCGGTCCCGTGGGACCGGTCGAGCATGACCGCCTACGTCGAGGCGGCCCTGGACAGGCGGGAGTCCGGTGACCAGTTCCCTTTCGTCACCTGGTCGGTCGACGCCGGGCGCGTCGTGGGCTCCACCCGCTACTACGAGCTGACCCCCTGGGACTGGTCGTCGCTCTACCCGGGATCGGACGCCCTGCAGCGGCACGGTCGGCCCGACATCGCCAGCATCGGGTACACCTGGCTGGAACCGTCCGTCCAGCGGACGCCGATCAACACCGAGGCCAAGCTGTTGATGATGGACCACGCCTTCGAGCAGTGGGGCGTGCTCGCCGTCCGGCTCCAGACCGACGGCGGCCATCGAGCGCCTGGGCTGTTCGCAGGACGGGGTGATCCGAGCCGAGCGGCCCGCATCGGACGGGACCGTCCGGGACACCGCGGTCTTCTCCATGCTGCCCGGCGAATGGCCGGTGCACCGGCGGCGCCTCCTCGAACGCCTCGGGGGGTAACCGCCCCGGCGCCCGGCCGGGAGGGCGTGCCGGGAGGTGATCGGAGGGTGCCCGGCCGGAGAACGATCGAAGGGTGCCTCTTGGACGACGCACCGCCCGCGGTCGGTTCGCCATCCGCCCTGTTCGATTCCCCGCTGGAACCAGTCACACCTTTGCTGCTAGGTTGACAACGTCCATTTCCTAGTTTATTTGTAGGTATATAGGGAAAGGTGACTCATGGATCTCGCTCATCTGGGCGAATCCGATAGACACTGATCCGCCGAATTTCTGTGAGCCAACGGCAGGGTGGGCAATTCGGAACCGACGCTGGACCAGCCCCGCCCACGCCATCCTGGAGGATTCCCGTGCACGCCCTGTCCCGACGCCCACTTCGAGCGCGCCGATTGGCGCTGGTCGCCGCCGTGGTAGGCGTCGCCCTGACCGCAACCGCCTGCAGCTCGGGCTCGGGGAGCTCCGCCACCACCGCGGGCAGCGGCGGCACGTCGACTACGTCCAACGCCCCGGTGACCCTGCGTCTGGGCTACCTGACGAACCTGACCCACGCCGCGCCCCTGGTCGGCCTGCAGCAGGGCATCTTCGCCAAGAACCTCCCGGGCAACACCACGCTGCAGACCTCCACCTACAACGCCGGTCCGGCGGAGGTGACGGCCCTCCTCGCCGGATCGCTGGACGCCGCCTACATGGGCCCGAACTCGGCCATCAACGCCTACACCCAGGGCCAGAGGTCGATCAGGATCATCTCGGGGGCCACCTCCGGTGGTGCCGCCCTGGTGGTCTCACCATCGATCACCACCGCGTCCCAGCTCAAGGGCAAGACCATCGCCACCCCGCAGCTCGGGAACACCCAGGACGTGGCACTGCGCACCTGGCTCGCCAAGCAGGGGCTGACCTTCCCCGGGCCGAACGGGGGCAGCGGTGAGGTCGACATCCTCCCCGAGGACAATGCCACCACGCTGACCTCCTTCGAAGCCGGCTCCATCGCCGGCGCCTGGGTCCCCGAGCCGTGGGCGACGCGGATGGTCGCCGAAGGCGGCGGCCACGTGCTGGTGAACGAGAAGACCCAGTGGCCCAACGGTCTGTTCTCCACCACGCTCCTGGTGGTCAGCACCAACTTCCTGACCGCCCATCCTGCGGTGGTCACCGACCTCCTCAAGGGCCAGCTCGCCACCACCGCCTTCCTCAACGCCTCGCCCACCCAGGCCCAGGCCGACGCCAACACCGAGTTGGCCACGCTGACCGGCAAGCCGCTCAAGGCCGGCGAGGTGGCCACGGCGTGGTCGAACATGACCTTCACCAACGATCCCATCGCCTCGTCCATCCTCGCCGACCTGGTCCACGCCAAGGCGGCCGGGTTCCCGACATCCGACATCGCCGGGATCTTCGACCTGGGGCCGATCAACCAGGTGTTGATCGGTGAGGGTAAAGCCAAGCTGAACGGCGCATGACCGCGGTCACCCCGGCTCCCACCACGTGGCCAGCCGGGCCGGCGCCATCGATCCGGCTGTCCGGCGTGTCGAAGCGGCACGGGGACGCGACCTCCGGGGTGGTGGCCCTCCAGGACATCTCCCTCGACGTGGCCCCCGGTGAGTTCGTCTGTCTGGTCGGCGCCTCGGGATGCGGGAAGACCACCCTGCTCAACCTGGTCGCCGGCCTCGACCGACCGAGCGTGGGGACCGTGGAGGTCGCCACCGCCGCGGCCGACGGCAGCGGGGCGCCCACGGCCAAGGCCCCGGTCCGCCAGTCCGGCGGCACGGCCTCCGCCATGCTGTTCCAGGACTCGGCCCTCTTCCCCTGGCTGACGGTTGCGGCCAATGTGGAGCTTCCCCTCCGGCTGCGCAGCGTCGGGAAGACCGAACGCCGGGCGGTCGCCGACGACCTGCTCGATCGGGTCCACCTCGGTGGCTTCGGGTCGAAGCGTCCCCATGAGCTGTCCGGGGGCATGCGCCAACGGGCCGCGCTGGCCCGAGCCCTGGCCCAGGACGCGGGGCTGCTGCTGATGGACGAGCCCTTCGGAGCGCTCGACGCCATCACCCGTGACCTGCTCCACGACGAGCTCGAGTCGCTGTGGATGGACCGGGGGTTCACCGTGCTCTTCGTCACCCACAACGTGCGCGAGGCGGCTCGGCTCGGCGACCGGATCGTTCTCCTCACCAGCCGACCGGGCCGGGTGGCGGCCAGCTTCCCCGTCGGGCTGGACCGTCCCCGACGGATCGACTCCGCCGAGATCGCCGGTCTGGCGGCAATGGTCACCGACCAGCTGCGATCGGAGGTCGGCCGCCATGCCCGTTGAACCGCCGATGACCGCAGACGAGCACGACGTGCCTGCATCCATGGCCGGAGCACGGCCTGATGGCGGGTCGCACGCCGGCTCGGTGCCGGGGCGGGCCTCGGCCGGCCCCGCCGCGCCATCGCTGGACCAGGCGCTGGCCGGTCTCGACGCCCTCGACGAGGCCGGCCACCGGGCGAGGGATCGCCTCTCGCGGCGCCTGTGGCGGGCCACCTGGCCCAAGCTCATCGCCTTCGGGATCATCCTGCTGGTCTGGCAGATCGCCGTGTGGGCCCACTGGAGGCCGTACATCCTGCAGACACCGTCTGCCGTGGCCCGCCAACTGTGGGAGCTGCTGGGGACGTCCCTCTTCTGGCAGGCCTGCTGGGCCACCGCCCAGCAGGCCGTCGTCGGCTACGCCCTGGTGATCATCGTCGGGGGCATCGTCGGGACGGCGGTGGCCCGGGTTGCCGTCCTGCGCGCCGGCATCGGCTCGCTGATCACCGGCATGCAGACCATGCCGTCGGTGCTCTGGTATCCGCTCGCCTTCATGGTCTTCGGCCAGAACGCCAAGGCGATCGTCCTGATGATGGTGCTGGGCGCCGCACCCGCGGTGGCCAACGGCTTCATCAGCGGCATCGACCAGGTCCCCCCGGTGCTGCTCCGGGCCGGGCGGATCCTCGGGGCCAGGGGGCTCTCCCTGGAACGCCACGTCGTGCTGCCGGCGGCCTTTCCCAGCGTGCTCGGAGGACTGAAGCAGGGTTGGGCCTTCGCCTGGCACGCGCTGATGGCCGGTGAGTTCCTCATCCTGGTGAACCCGCTCAGCCTGGGTGGCCGCACGGTCAACGCACTGACGCAGAACGACTTCCCCGTTGTGGTGGCGATGATGATCGTCATCGTGTTCATCGGCATCATGGTGGACGTGGCCTTCACCCGGGTGGACACCTCGGTACGTCGCCGCTACGGCCTCCTCGACGCATGACCTGCTGACCCCGGCGACCCCGGCGACCCCGGCACCACGAGTGCCGCCAGCGACGGCGCCCGGTCGGGCGGGCGTGCCCACCACGTCCCGCCGCCACGCCATCAGGACAGGGCCCACAGTAGAGTTCGGTCGGGGCCGGACAGGGGGCAGCCGGCCTGTTCGAGGGCCAGACGCGAGGTCGACACGGTGCGGCGCCCAGGCCGTGCCCGGTAACGGGAGGCTGCGAGGGATGACGCTCACCGGCGAGGCATCACCGGACGCGACGGCTTCACCCTCCGGGCCGGCGGCCCGTGCCGTCGGGCTCGTCAAGACCTACGGCGCGAGCGACACGGTCGTCCGCGCCCTGGACGGCGTCGACATCGCCTTCGAGCGGGGTCACTTCACGGCCGTCATGGGACCATCGGGCTCGGGCAAGTCGACCCTCATGCACTGCATGGCAGGCCTCGACACCCCCACCTCCGGTCACGTCTTCGTCGGCGACCAGGAGATCAGCACCCTCGATGATTCCGGGCTGACCAGGCTCCGGCGGGACCGGATCGGCTTCGTGTTCCAGTCGTTCAATCTGGTGCCGACCTTGACCGCCCGGGAGAACATCCTGCTCCCGGCCGACCTGGCCGGGCGTCAGGTCGACCCGGGCTGGTTCGACTACCTCGTCGAGCAGTTGGCCATCGGCGACCGGCTGGCGCACCGTCCGAGCGAGCTGTCCGGGGGCCAGCAGCAACGCGTGGCCTGCGCCCGGGCGCTGATCGGACGGCCCGACCTGATCTTCGCCGACGAGCCCACCGGCAACCTCGACTCCAATGCCTCCGCCGAACTGCTCGCCTTCCTGCGCCGCTCGGTGACCGAGTTCGGCCAGACCATCGCCATGGTGACCCACGACCCGCGCGGGGCGGCCCAGGCCGATCGGGTGATCTTCCTCGCCGACGGCAACGTCGTCGGCGACCTGGCTGCGCCGACCGCCGAGGCCGTTCTCGAGCAGATGAAGGTGCTCGGGAACTGAGATGTGGAAGGCGACCGTCAAGGGTCTGCTGGCCCACAAACTGCGCCTGGCGCTGACGGCCCTGGCCATCGTGCTCGGCGTGATGTTCGTGTCCGGCACGCTCGTGCTCACCGACACCCTGCACAGCACGTTCACCACGCTGTTCGACAACGTCTATCAGAACGTGAACTTCGAGGTGAGGGGCAAGGCGGCCTTCACCGGCTCCGCCGGCACTGCCGTCCGGAACCCGATAGCCGAGTCGATCGCCGCCCGGGTCCGCTCGGTGCCGGGTGTCCAGTACGCCGACGGCAGCGTGTCGGGCTACGCGCAGTTCGTCGCTCCGAACGGCAAGGCCGTCACCACCGGCGGTGCACCGACCATCGGGGTGTCCTTCGAGCCGAATCCGCAACTGTCGTCGCTGCACCTGCGCCAAGGGAAGGCGCCCACCACCCCCCACCAGGTCGTCGTCGACGCCGGGACGGCCGACAAGTACCACTTCGCCGTGGGTGACCAGGTCCGCATCCTTCTGGCCGGGCCGCCGCAGACCTTCACCGTCTGCGGCATCGCTCAGTTCGGCACCGCCAACGACCTCGCCGGGGCGACGATCGCCGCGTTCGACCTCCCCACCGCTCAGCAGCTGTTCAACCGCGTCGGCCTCTACGACGCCATCGACGTCCTGGCCGCACCGGGGGTGGACCAGAACCAGCTCCAACGCGCCATCGCCCGGGTCCTCCCGCCCGGGGTCGAGGTGGTCACCGGCCAGACGGTCGCCAACGAGCAGTCCGGCTCGATCAACCAGGCCCTGTCGTTCTTCTCGACCGCTCTGCTCGTGTTCGCCTTCATCTCCCTGTTCGTCGGCGGGTTCACCATCTTCAACACCTTCTCGATCATCGTCGGCCAGCGGACCCGTGAGCTCGCCCTGTTGCGGATCCTGGGGGCCAGCCGGCGCCAGGTGTTCCGCTCCGTGTTGGGCGAGGCCGCGATCGTCGGGCTGGTGGCATCACTCGTCGGCCTCGGGCTCGGCGTGCTCGCCGCCCTCGGACTGAAAGCGCTCCTCGATGCCTTCGGGCTCACCATTCCCTACGGGCCGCTCGTCTTCCAGGCCCACACCGTGGTCGCCGCCCTCGTCGTCGGGATCGGGGTCACGGTGGTGTCCGCCGTCAGCCCGGCACGGCGGGCCGTGCGCATCGCGCCCATCGCCGCCATCGCCGAGACCCAGGCCACAGAGGACCGGTCGTCCAACCGGCGGATCGTCATCGGCAGCGCGCTCGCCGTGCTGGGCGTCGTGCTCCTCGCCTTCGGCTTGACCAAACCGGCCATCCAGCTCGTGGGCATCGGTGCGATCGGCATCTTCCTCGGTGCCGGCATGCTGGCCCCCCTGGTGGCCCGTCCGGCGGCGAGTGCCCTCGGCCGGCCTCTCGCACGCGTCCTCGGCATCTCGGGGAGGCTCGGGAGGGAGAACTCGATGCGAAGCCCTCGTCGCACCGCCCAGACCTCCGCCGCCCTCATGGTCGGCCTCGCCCTGGTGTCGACCATCGCCGTGTTCGGTGCCTCGCTCTCGAGGTCGGCGACGGCCAGCGTGGACGACGCGGTGAGCGCGGACTACATCGTGACCAACGGCGCGACCGGAGCGGCCGGGTTCAGCCAGTCGGTCGCAGCCGCGGCGGGCCGCGTCCCGGGCGTGACCGCGGTCTCGAGCGTCTACAACGGCCAGTTCGAGTTCCGCGGGTCGGTCACCAACCTGGCCGGCGTCTCGCCCTACCGCTTGTCGGAGACGGTCACCTTGCGGATGGACTCGGGCACGGGCGCGGGCGCACTGGCGGCGGGAGACCTGCTGGTCGACACCACCACCGCCACCTCCAAGCACCTGACGGTGGGAACGGTCGTGCCGGTGAAGTTCGCTCGGACCGGGGACGGGACCCTCCGCATCGGGGGGATCTTCAAGCCCAATGCCCTGCTCGGCAGCTACCTGGTCGGCGACCAGGTCTTCCTGTCGCACTTCGACCAGCCCCTCCCGGTCGCCGTCCTCATCCGGTCGTCGCAGGGAGCGAGCCCGTCGGGTGAGGCCGCGGTCAAAGCAGGGCTGAGCAGCTATCCGAGCGTGAAGGTCCAGACCCAGGCCGAGTTCAAGAAGACACAGCAGGCCCAGGTCAATCAGTTGCTCGGCCTGGTCTACGTGCTCCTCGCGCTCGCCGTCCTCGTGGCGCTCATCGGGATCGTCAACACCCTCATGCTGTCGGTCTTCGAGCGCACCCACGAGATCGGCCTGCTGCGGGCCGTCGGCATGAGGCGGCGCCAGGTGCGATCGATGATCCGGTCCGAGGCGGTCATCCTGTCGGTGTTCGGCGCCCTCATCGGCGTCGCCATCGGAACCGGGCTCGGCGTCGCCTTTGCCGCGTCACTGAAGCAACAGGGCATCACCGACATCGTCGTCCCCTTCACCAGCCTGGTCGTCTTCCTCGTCCTCGCAGCACTGCTCGGGCTGGGTGCCGCGTCCTGGCCGGCCCGGAGGGCGGCCAGGCTCGACGTGCTCGCAGCCATCGCCGCCGAGTAGGCGGCAACGGGCGCTCGGCAGCCCCATCGCCCGGTCGGCCCGCAGGGGGCCACATCCTCTGGCAGAATCCCTCCGTGTACATCTCCGCCAAGGTCGACTATGCCGTGCGGGCCCTCTGCACCCTGGCCGACGCCGACGGGGGCCCGGTGACGGCCGAGTCGTTGGCGCAGTCGCAGTCGCTCCCGGCCAAGTTCCTCGAGAGCATCCTCAACGACATGCGGCGTGCCGGCCTCTTGCTGAGCCAGCGTGGTGCCGACGGTGGCTACCGTCTGTCGCGCCCGGCCTCCGACATCTCGGTGGCCGACGTCATCCGACCCCTCGACGGACCTCTGGCCGAGGTGCGCGGACTGCGCCCGGAGGTGACCAGCTACGAGGGGGCGGCCGAGCACCTCCAGGACGTCTGGGTGGCGGTGCGGGCCAGCCTGCGCTCGGTACTCGAGCAGGTGACCATTGCCGACATCGTCTCGGGGCAACTCCCCAAGTCGGTGCAGAAGTTGACCACCGATCCGGACGCCTGGCTGTCGCACTGACCACCGGCGGCGCGTGCGCCGCCCGAATCGCCCGGGCCCGCCAGCCCCTACGCTGCGCTTCATGGATGCTCATTCGGACGACCGGCGCGCCCCGTCGCCGGTCGGAGGGGGGACGACCTCCCGGGACGGTGAGGACCGGGTAGCCATCGTCCGGTCGGCAGCGGAGACGCTCCACCTGCAGAGGACCGACACGATCATCCTGGTCATCGTCTGCCTGGCCCAGTTCATGGTGGTGCTGGACGTCTCGATCGTCAACGTGGCCCTCCCCTCCATCCAGAAGGACCTCGGGTTCAGCGCCGCCAGCCTCCAGTGGGTGGTGACCGCCTATGCGCTCACCTTCGGCGGACTGCTGCTGCTGGGTGGCCGCCTGGCCGACCTGTTCGGACGTCGCCGCATCTACCTGCTGGGGCTGGTCCTGTTCACCGGGGCCAGCCTGCTCGGTGGCTTCGCCAGCAACCAGGCGACCCTCATCGCCGCCCGGTCGCTGCAAGGCGTCGGCGCCGCCGTCCTGTCGCCGGCCACCCTCACCATCCTCACGGTCACCTTCACCGAGCACCGCGCCCGGGCCCGGGCCCTCGGGGTGTGGAGCGCCGTGGCCGCCGGAGGCGGTGCCGCAGGGGCACTCTTCGGAGGGATCCTCACCCAGTACCTGTCGTGGCGCTGGATCCTCTTCGTCAACGTGCCCATCGGCGTCGCGTTGTTCCTCTTCGCCCGCCTCTACCTGGTCGAGTCGCGGGCCGGAGGCCCGCGCCGGCGCCTGGACGTGGCCGGCTCCGTCACGGTGACCGCGGGCCTCATGGCCCTGGTGTACGCCATCGTCCACACCGACGAAGTGGCATGGGGGTCGCGGTCGACCGTCCTGGCCCTGTCCGTTGCCGCCCTCCTGCTCGGAGCGTTCGTACTGATCGAGGCGAAGCTGGCCGACCATCCCCTGGTTCCCCTCCGCCTGTTCCGATCCCGCTCGGTGACCGGGGCCGACCTGGTCATGTTCTGCTTCGGGGCCTCCATGTTCTCCATGTGGTTCTTCCTCTCGCTCTACCTCCAGCAGGTGCTCGGCTTCGACCCGGTGCTCACCGGCATCAGCTTCCTGCCGCAGACCGCGGCCATCGCCATCGGGGCCACCATCAGCGGCCGCCTCGCCCCGAGACTCGGCCCACGCAACGTCCTGATCGTCGGCTCCCTCCTCGCCGCCGGCGGCCTCTACTGGTTGTCGCTCATCCAGATCGGGGACGGCTACTGGCCCGGCGTCTGTATCGGGGGGATCCTCAGCACCTTCGGCATGGGGCTGGCCTTCACCCCGATCGCCCTGTCCGCCACCGGCGGCGTCCGCCGGGAGGAGGCCGGCCTGGCGTCGGGCCTGGTCAACAGCAGCAGGCAGATCGGGGCGTCGGTGGGGTTGGCCGTCCTGTCCACCGTGGCCGCCTCCCGTATCACCTCGCTGCTGCACGGGAAGGCGGTGACTCCGGAGCTCCAGCGGGCCGCCATGACCAGCGCCTACGCGCACGGCTTCCTCATCGCCTCGGCCATCGCCCTGGCCGGCGGGTTCCTGGCCCTGATCATCCCGGGCCACCCTTCAACGGCCCCCGCGTCGGCGGTTGCCACGGCGGCGTCCGGCGACGGCAGGGCTCCCGCCGGCGTTCCCACGGCCGCCGAGCGCTGAGCGGGGCCGGCCGCTAGCTGTTCCCTCCCCGGGCGGTCGTGGTCGCGGCCGGGGTCGGAGTGGCGACCTCCCCTGCACCGCTGCCCCCGTCACCGGCCGTCCGGTCTCCCCGGCCGCCGCTGTCGCTGCCTCCGTCGAGAAGGCCATCGACGCGGCCCCGACGGTTCCGGGCGCGGCGGAACGAGCGGGGCCACAGGTGCCGGGCCAGCACCACGTCGAACTCGGCGGCATAGACGGTCACCATGGCGCCGAGGGCGATCCACCAGATCAGCCCGAGCACCGTGGCGAACGTCCCGTACAGGTTGGACAGGTGCCGGAGCTGATGGCTCACCAGCTGGGCGCCGGCGAACTGCAGCAGTGTCCAGCCCACTCCCCCGAAGACGGCACCAGGCCACAGGCGGCCGGCGTCCTCGGGCAACCGCACCAGGATGGCGAAGGCGCACCAGTACATGGCGATGTTGACGACCAGCGAGAGGGCCAGGCCGATCCAGGCCGAGAAGCTGCCCAGCTGACCGAAGGCCCCGAGGCCGGCCAGGGCCCCGCCCCCGAGGAACCCGATCCCCAGGATGACCAGGAACCCGGCGGCACGCGGGATCCAGTGCCAGAAGTCGGGGAGCTCGTCACGGTCGACACCCCACACCACGGCCATCATCACCTGCGAGCTCCGGCTGAGACGCATGCTCCCGTACAGCAGCCACACCAGTCCGACCACCAGGGCCACGACGTTTTCCGTGGAAAGCTGGTGCACGTTCTGGCGCAGGTCGGGACCGAGCACGGGGAACTGCCGGAGCGCCGAGTCGATGATCTCGTTCTGCACCGATGGGTGACCGTGCAGGAAGATCCCCACCAGAGTGAGGAGCACCAGCAGCATGGGGAACACGGCGAGGAAGGCGGAGTGGGAGATCTGGCCGGCCAGGCGTCCCGCCTGATCGTCGGAGTACTTGCGGACCACCGCACTCGGCACTGCGCCAGCCCAGTGCCGCTGTTGGAGCGCGTCGATGCGATCGACCATCGCCTTGACCCGCTCCCGGATGCGCCCCCACAGGCGGGCGAGGAGCGCTCCCTGCCGACCCCACCACTCACCCATCGTCGGGGTCACCCATCGATGAGTCCCTCACGGCCGTGCCGGCCGAACTCGGCTCGGAGCCCATTGCGGGCGTCCTCGTCCAGGAGGAGGTAGCCGAAGGTCGGACCGACCCGACGGAAGACGGGCTCGTCCCCCCGCCACCATCCCGCCCGGCGGAGCGGCTCCTTGGTCACCTTGCCGCTCGCCGTCTGGGGCAGGGCGCCGGTGACGCGGACGAACGCCGGCGGCCACTTGGTGCCCAGATCGGGCTGTGAGGCCAGGAAGAGCGCGAAGGACCGGGGGTCGAACCGGCGGCCCGGCAACAGCTCGACGGCTGCCATCACCTGATCCCCCGAACGGGGGTCGGGAACCGCGTACACCGCCACCGCTGCCGCATCTCCGAAGCGCACCAGCACCCGCTCGATGGGGCCGGCGGCCAGGTTCTCCGAATCCACCCGCATCCAGTCCCCACGGCGGCCGGCGAAGTAGAAGAAGCCGGCCTCGTCGCGATAGGCGAGGTCGCCGGTCCAGTACCACCCGTGCCGGGTCCGCTCGGCGGTGGCCCCGTCGTTGCCGTAGTACCCCTCGAACCGGCCGATTCCCGAGCGGTTCACGATCTCACCGACGACGGCATCGCCGTCGACCAGGCGTCCGGCATCGTCGAGGTGGGCGGGCGGGCACTCCTCCAGTGTCCCGGGATCGACGATGGCCACGTCGCCGATCGGCCGGCCGAGCGAGCCGACCGGGGTGTCGGGGCCCCGGGTGATGGCCACTCCCCCCTCGCTGGAGCCGTACCCCTCGGTCAGCACGCAGCCGAAACGCTCCTCGAACGCCGCAAGATCGGCCACCGAGGCCTCGGTCCCGAAGCCGCGCCTCAGGGTGGTGGTGGCATCGCGGGCCGACGGCGGTGTGTCCAGGATGTACGCCAGCGCCTTGCCCACATAGGTGAACGTGGTCGCCCCGTGCCGACGGACGTCACCGAGGAAGCCCGACGCGCTGAACCGCCGGGCCAGCGCCACGGTGGCCCCGACCACCAGGGAGGGGGCCCACAGCGCCATCAACGCATTGCCGTGGAACAACGGCATGGTGCAGTAGGCCACGTCGTCCCGCTCGAAGCCGTACGCCGCCGCGGAGCGCATGCCGATGGAGGCCAGCCGTCCCTGCGTGCAGCGGACCGCCTTCGGTGTGCCGGTGGTCCCCGAGGTGAACAGCAACAGGAACAGGTCCGCGGGGACGGGGTCTGCGTCGGCCACGATGGCGTGCGGGTCGGCGGCCTGGTGCTGTTCCAGCAGGTGCAGGTAGGCCGCACCGTCGATCCTGAGGACCCGGTCCGCCGCCACGCCGAAGCAGAGACCGTCGAGCAGTTGCGCTCCCTCTGCATCCGTCACGATGAGCCGGCAGTCGGTGCGGAGGATGTCACCGGCCAGCTCGTCACCCCTCCGGGTCGGGTTGATGCCCACCACGACGGCGCCGGCCAGGGCCGCCGCTCCCAGCCAGAAGAGGTACTCGGGCACATTGCCGAGCAGGACGCCGACGTGGGGCGCCCCGGCGCCGCCCATCGACCGGAGCAGCGAGGCCCGGACGGCGCCGGCCGACACGACCTGGCGCCAGCTCCACACCTGGTCCCCGAAGCGAAGTCCCGGGTGATCGTCGGCGGCCAGGGCCTCCAGCAGCCCGGCGACAGACGGGTCACCGTCGGCACCGATCTCCCGCGGCATCACGTGGTCAACTCGACCAGCAGGTTCTGGACGGCACGGCCGATGCGGCCGTGCTCGTCCCACAACTCGGACTCGGTGGCACCGATGCCCGGAGTGCCGAAACGGGTCCGGGACGAGAGGCACACCCACTCCCCCACCGGCGGGCGGTGGATCGAGACGGTGAGGTCGGGGTTGATGAAGAGGCTCGACCCGAAGTCGAGCTCCGCTCCGACCCCGTTGCCGAAGTCGGCTGCCGCCACCGCCCGCTGCCACGGGGACGGCTCCTCGCCCAGGACCACCGGGTACCGAAGCCGGAACCATGCCGTCGCCGGCCCCCGCTCACCGAAGCGGCCCTTCACGAACCGCAGCTCCATGCCCTCGTTGTGCAGGGCGCGGTAGCCCTCGACCCCGGTGGAGAGGAGGACGCCGTAGCCGGGAGGTGCCGGTGCGTCGTCCTCGGGAACCGAGGGCACCGCGAGCTGTTCGTCGGGGCTCTTCCGGATGCGCAGTGCCCGCGCCCAGGCGACCTCCACACCGCCGGCCTCGACCACCGCGTCGATCAACTGCACCTTCCGGCCAGGCCTCGCCAGCGAGCACCGCACCGAGAGCGGGGCCAGCGGCACCGGGCGGAGGAGCTCCACCGTGACCCGAACGAGTTGGAGCTCGTCCGCTCCGGCGTGCTCCTCGATGCCGCGGGTGACGAGGGCGGCGACGGAGCCCCCGTGCAGCGAGGTCGGTGACCACGGCCCCCGGGAGCGGTGGGTCGGAACGAAGTGGTCGCCGTCGGCAACGAACAGCGCCGGCGCCTCGTCGGTGCTGGACGACAGGTCGATCATGTCCCGCGACGCTACCGGTGGAGCAGCGGACCGGTACCGCCTACCATCTGGTCGGCACCAGAAGCCGCACGCAGGCACCGGTGGCCCTCAGAGCCCGGCGAACACAGGGAGCACCATGGGAACAGGCACGGCAGAGATCGACATCGACCGTTCGGCGGACGACGTGTGGGCGGTCGTCGGCGACTTCGGCGGCATCGCGGGATGGATGACCGGCATCGAGACCTGCCGGGTGGAAGGTGAGAGCCGGATCCTCGAGACCATGGGGATGACCATCACCGAGCGGCTGGTGTCCAAGGACGACGATGGGCGGGTGCTGACCTATTCGGTCATCGACGGCGCGCCCGTCGAGCGCCACGAAGCGGTCATCACCGTGACACCGACCGGGGGGACCAGCCACGTGACCTGGCTGGTCGACGCCGTCCCCGACGAGATTGCCGATTTCATGACCTCCGTCTACCAGCAGTCCCTCGAGGCGCTGAAGGCCCACGTCGAGGCATGACGTCCGAACGGGGCAGCAGGGGGTCGGTCGGCCCCTCTGGCCCGGGTCCGACCGGACGGCGGTCGTACCGGGTCCAGGCCCGTTCCTCGGCTCCGGTCGACCAGGTGTGGCCGCTGCTCGGTGAGGCCCGGCGATGGAAGGAGTGGTCGTTCCTCACCCGCACCGACCTGGAGCGCTCCGGGAGCCCGGAGCCCGACGGCGTGGGTGCCGTGCGGCGCTTCACCCGGATGGGCGTCGGCTCGCGGGAGGAGGTCGTGGCCTGGGACCCGCCCCACCATCTCGCCTACTCGATCCTCTCGGGGTTCCCGGTCCGCCACTACCGGGCCGACGTCACCCTGGTGGCCGACGGTTCCGGCACACTGATCACCTGGGAGGGCACCTTCGACGACAAGATCCCCGGCACCGGTCGCCTGCTGGTGGCCGTGATGCGTGCCTTGATCGCCCGCTTCGCCGACGGGGTGGCCCGCTACGCCGAGCAGATGTGACCACGACCGGAGAGAGCCCACCTTCACCGACCTGGGCGACGGCCGGACCGAGACGGTCGCCCGCCAGACCACGTCCCCGAGATGTTCCGGACACCCGAGGCGCAGGCCGGGGTGGAGAGCAGCTTCGCCGGCATGGCGGCCTACCCGGCGACACGGTGAGCCCCGGCGAGGGGCCGTGGCCGGCGACCACCACATAGGCCCGCACCGGGTCCCACCGAGAGCCCTCAGCCGCCCGCCCGCTCGAGCCGGTGGGCACGGGCTTCCACCTGATGGCGGGCCTCGTCGACATCGACGGTGAGGCACCGCCCGGCCTCGACCACCTGACGCCCTCCCACCCAGACGTCGGTGACCAGGCGGCTCGAGGCCGACCAGACCAGATGCTCGATCAACTGGGCATCTTCGAGCAGGGGGACGAACGCCGGGTCGTCGAGGGTCACGGCCAGCATGTCGGCCCTGGCTCCCACCGCCAGCACACCGAGATCGGGTCGGCCGAGTGCGAGGCCTGCCCCCCTGGTGGCGAGATCGAGGGCGGTCGCAGCGGGGAGGGCGGCGGCGTCCCTCTCCCTGATCCGGGCGAGCATGGCGGCCAGCCGCATCTCCTCCCACAGGTCGAGATCGTTGTTGGAGGCCGGCCCGTCGGTCCCCAATCCCACCCGGGTGCCCTGGGCCAGGAGCTCGACCAGGGGCGCCACCCCCGACGCCAGTTTGGCGTTGCTCTGGGGGCAGTGGGCGACGGCTATGTCGTGGGAGCGGTAGACGGCCAGGTCCTCGGCGGACAGCCAGATGCTGTGGGCGGCCAGCACCCGGCCGCCGAACACGCCCGCCTCCGCCAGGACGACGGGCACCGAGTCCCCGTGCTCGGCGGCGAAGCGGATACCCTCCTCCTCGGTCTCGGCCAGGTGGATATGGAAGAGGGCGTCGAGCCGACGGGCCTCCCCGGCTACGTCGGCCAGTACCGGCACCGGCACGGTGTAGGCGGCGTGCGGGGCGAACCCGACCTCGATGCGGTCGTCCTCCCCGTGGCGCCGAGCGTGGAAGTCGACGATCTCCGCGGTGCGGGTGTCCCACCAGTCCTCACCGGAGGCCGTGTCCGCCGGTGAGGTCTTGCCGGGTAGCTGCAGCACTCCCGGGGTGATCACCGCGCGCGAGCCGGCGGCGAGCACGGCGTCAGCCAGCGCGTCCTCGAAGAAGTAGGCCTCGCAGGTGGTGGTGACCCCGAAGCACAGCAGCTCGGCGGCCGCCAGGGTCATCCCCCAGTACACGTCCTCCTCGGTGAGGTTGGCCTCACGCGGCCACAACACGTCGTTCAGCCAATGGTGCAGCGACAGGTTCTCGCCGGATCCGCGGAAGAGGGTCATCGGCGAATGGCAGTGCACGTTGACCAGACCGGGCAGCAGTGCTCCGTGCACGCGGACCTCCTGCACGTCCGTTGCATCCGGTGCCCCGCCGTCCACCGGGCCCACCGCGGTGATGACGCCGCCGGACACCTCCACGGTACCCGGCCGGAGGACCCGCCCTCCTTCGTCGCAGGGCACTACCGCATCCGCCACGTAGCGCATGACGCCGGCGTGCCCGCTGCCCCCCGCCACGAGCGCCGTCGTCACGTCGGCAACGACGAGGGGCCGGAGCCCTGAGCCGACTCCTCGGCTTCGATTTCCGCCAACTCCTCGATGCGGGCGACGTGCCGCCCACCGTCGAAAGGGGTGGAGAGGAACACGTCGAGGATGTCGAGTGCCAGCTCGGTGGCCACCACCCGCGCACCCAGCGACAGCACGTTGGCGTCGTTGTGCCGTCGGGCCATGCGTGAGGTGTACTCGTCGTGGCAGAGGGCGGCCCTGACCCCATGGACCTTGTTGGCGGCGATCGCCTCCCCCTGCCCGCTCCCGCCGACGACGATCCCCATGTCACCCTCACCCCGCACCACCCGGCGGGCCACATCTGCGCAGATCGGCGGGTAGTCGACCGGTTCCGTCGAAAAGGTCCCGATGTCCTCGACCTGGTGGCCGACGGCGCGGAGGTGGCCGGCCAGCGCGCCTTTGAGCACGAAGCCGGCGTGGTCCGACCCGATCACGACGCGCATCGGGTGTCCCCGGGCTGCTTCATGACCCCCACCGGATCCGGGCGGCACGATCGGGTCGCACCCGGTCGGCGTCGACGAACCACCGGGCCGCCCGCTCGAGCGCCTCCCTGGCTGGGCGCGAGGTGTACCCCAGTTCGGACCGGGCCCTCCGGTCGTCGAAGGACATGTGGGTCGTCGACATCCGTGCCGCTTCCAACGGCACCGACGGCTCCCTCCCGAGGATCCGGCCCTCGACCAGATCGGACACGTGGGCGGCGGCCAGGGCCAGACTGCTCGGGAATCGTCGGGTGGGCGCCGGCAGGCCCGTCACCTCGGCCAGCGTCGCCAATACGTCGCGCAGCAGGAGGTTCTCACCACCCAGGATGTAGCTGCGTCCGATCTGCCCCAGCTCAGCGGCAAGGACATGCCCGTGGGCGACGTCCTCGACGTCGACGATGTTGAGCGTGGTGTCCACATATCCGGGGAACCGCCCGTTGAGGAAGTCGAGGACCGTCTTTCCGGTGGGGGTCGGCCCGCGGTCGCGTGGCCCCACCGGGGTGGTCGGTTGCACCAGCACCACCGGCATCCCCTCGGCGGCAGCTCGCAGCACCTCGTGCTCAGCGACGTACTTGGACTGTTTGTACAACCCGAAGAGGTGGTCGACGTGCGCATGGGAGGTCTCGTCGACAGGCTCGACGGTGGAGGCACCGGTGAGTCCCAGGGTGCCCACGGTCGAGGTGTAGACCACCCGCTCGCAACCGGCCCTGCGAGCCGCGTCGAGGACGTGCTTGGTCCCTGTCACGTTGACGGCATAGAAGGCGGCCGGATCGGGCGCCCAGAAACGATACAGCGCGGCGATGTGGAAGACCGACCGGCTCCCGTCGATCGCCTCGTCCACCGCGGCGGCATCGAGGAGGTCGGCCACGACCACCTCGACGTCCACACCGTCGAGGTTGGCGGTGTCTCCCCCCGGTTCGACCATGGCCACCACATGGGCACCCCGCGCGCACAGCTCGCGGGCCACCGCCGACCCGATGAACCCGGCAGCGCCGGTCACCAGCACCCGGTCGTCCGCGGCCCAGGCGAACTGCTCGCGTCCCTCGGTCACGAGCCGACCGCGCCGCGCTCGTGGGTCGCCGGGCGTCGGTGACCGCGTCGCAACGAGTTGCGCGCCATCGTCGCCCCGACCTCGACCAGCAGCCCGGAGTTGCGATGCGCGTCGCCGAGGACGTCATCGAGGGCAGCGACGAAGTGGCCGATCTCCTCGTCGCCGATGATCAACGGGGGCAGCAGCTTGATGATGTTGACGTTGTCGGCGGCAACCTGGGTCAGGATCCGATGGCGGTGGAACAGGGGCACCACGATCAATTGCGAGAAGAGCCCTTTGCGGGCCAGCTCCATCATCTTGAACCGGGCACGCGAGCCACGCGCCTCCGGCGCGCCGAAGACCAGTCCGATCATGAGGCCCATTCCCCTCACCTCGTGGAGGAGCTCGTACCTGTCGACCAGCGGTTGGAGCGCCTCCATGAGCCTGGCCCCATTGCGAGCGGCCCGGGCCACGATGTCCTCGTCGTCGATGACCTGCAGCGTGGCCAGGCCGGCCACCATGGCCAGCTGGTTCTTGGAGAAGGTGGAGGAGTGGACCACCGCCCGGTCCATCGAGCTGTAGACCGCGTCGAAGACGGCGGAGGTGGTGAGTACGGCGCCCACCGGCACGTACCCGCCGGACAGGGCCTTGGACAGGGTGATGATGTCGGGCTCGAGGCCCCAGTGCTGGTGGCAGAAGAAGCGCCCGGTCCGCCCCATGCCGGTCTGCACCTCGTCGATGACCAGGAGGGTGCCCTGTCGCCGGCACGCGGCTTGGACTGCCCCCCAGTAGGACTCGGAGGCCAGGTAGACCCCCTTGCCCTGGATCGGCTCGACCACGAAGGCGGCGACGTCGCCCCGCTTCAGCTCCCGGTCGAGAGCCTCGATGTCCCCGAAGGGCACCGGGTGGCAGTCGGGAAGCAGCGGGCCGAAGCCCTTTCGGAACTCCTTTCCCCCGTTGAGGGAGAGCGCTCCGTTGGTCAGGCCGTGGAAGGCGTGGTCGCAGTAGAGGATCCGATCGCGCTTGGTGGCGCACCGCGCGAACTTGATGGCCGTCTCCACCGTCTCGGCCCCCGAGTTGGCGAAGAAGACCCGCTCGATGCCGGCCGGGGCCCGCCCCACCAGCGCTTCGGCCAGCAGACCGGGAAGCAGCGCGCAGTCCAATTGGGCGAGATTGGGCAGATCGGCATCCAGCGCCTGGTGGAGCGCGTCCTTGATCACCGGGTGGCTCCGGCCGAGGGCGAAGACCCCGAAGCCGGACAGGAAGTCGAGGTACCGGTCACCGTGGTCGTCGATCAGGTACGAGCCCTCGGCGCGGACGTAGTTCCGATCGAACCCCAGCGTGGTCAACACCCTGACCAGCTGCGGGTTCATGAAGCGGGTGTGCAGTTCGAAGCTCTCGCCCTGGTGATCTGCCAATAGGGCGGCAAGGTCGAACGCCACGGTCACTCTCCCATCCATTGCCCGTCCATTCGGCTGCGATTCATCCAGCCGATCAGCGGTGCTGCGGTGCCGCCAGCGTACCGGGGTCGAACCGGGATGTGGCTCCCGGGGAGACAGGTCGGCGGAACGCGCGATCCTGGGCCCCGGCGCCCGGCGTCATGCAGGGGCACAGGCGGGGGCATAGGGTGGAGCGAAGGACGATCTCGCCCATCTCGGGTCCGTTGAAGTCCTTCCGGCCCGGCGCAGGACCGTAGTGGGTGCGCCGGGCGATCGGAGGATCATGGTATCGGCCGAAGTATCGCAAGAAGTATCGCAAGTGGGTACCCGGCTCGACGAGGACCACGCTCCGGAGACGAACGGGCGGATGTCGGTCTGCCGGCGTTGCGGGACACTGACCGACGGTCCGGCCGGCAGGCACCACGCTCCGGTCGAGCGTCAACTGGCTCGCTCCAGTGAGTGGCTGATCGCGCGGTCGCGACAGAGGCACATCGACCGCGCCCGGGTGCAGCATCTGAAGTGAACAGGGACTGGCACCAGCGGCACCGCCTGGGAAGTGGTGCCTCGCTCGACGATCGCGTCACCTGGCACGTCGAGCATGCCACGGTGTGCGGATGCCGGTCGATCCCGTCCGACGTGCTCGAAGAGATGACGCGCCGCGGCATTCCCCTCGAACATCGACGCCCTGCCCTCGTCTGTCCTGATCCCGAGGCTCCGTGGTCCTGAGGCAGCGCCCGACTGGGGAATTGGGTCTTTCGCCCCTAATCATTGCGACGCCTGAGGTTTACAATGATGGTGAGGGATCCAGGAGGGTCCCGAAGGAGGCGCTTATGCGATGTAGGCAAGAGGGCCCATCCTGAGAACGGGTGGCAGAGGATTGTACGGGAGAGATCCCGGTAGGCCCAGGTAAAGCAAAGGCAAGCAGCTCGAAGTGGGAGCGTTGCAACGGCTGAGGAGCCAGGTGGCTTGTATGGGTGCCATTTCCCCGCAGCGATCCGTTCTCGGAGTACAAGTTAAGTAAGACGCCCGATCCCCGTCAGTTCGTGGGACGGGCGTTTTCGCGTGTGTCCACGCCGGCGCAGGAGCCCGCCTCGGAAGTCGGGGCGCCTCGTCGGTCCGCCGCATGCCCCGGAGACAGGTGGCTTGGTCGGCTACTGCACTCGGTTCGCCACCGACCACCCGGTTCCGGCCCAGAAGTGGCACAGGTGCCGTTTCATCGCCGTCTTGACCGCCACCGGCGTGTCGAGCGACAGGTAGCTTCCCGCAGGAGTGGTCAGTCGGGGCCAGGTGAGCCCCCCGCCCGACGGGCTGCCGGTGGTGGCGAAGCGTGCCCACGCGCCGCCCACCGTCCTGGCCAACTGTTGCTGGGCCGGGGTGAAGGTGAAAGGCCCGCTCGACTCGACCGGGCCGTCGAACACATAGGGCAGCTCGGAGGAGTGGAAGGCGCCGAGGTCGATGCCCGGGGTGGGGAGGACGAACGGGTTGGGCACCTGGTCGTACTCGTACTCGTAGACGGGCACGTCCTTCTGGAGGATGGCCGCGCTGTCGACGGCCGGGCAGGCCAGCACGGCATCCCCCACGGCTTGGCCCAGGGCCGCCCCGGCGTCGGGGAAGTCGGCGAGCGGGTACTCACGTTGCACCTTGGCCCCGACCACCGACCCGAAGTACTCGTCCACGGCCGAGGCCCACTGCACATCGGTGAGGGGGTTGCCGACCACGTTGTAGTGGAGCGCGACGAACAGCCGGCCTTCGTCGCGGTTGGCCCCGATGATCAGCGGGACATGGTGGAAGTGTCCGGCCTCCAGGGCCGCCGTCGGATCGGTGGGCAAGGTGACCCCGTCGGCCACCGGGCCCCAGTAGGCCCCGTCCCCGAACAGGAACGAAGGATCAGGTGGCATCGCCTCGATCACCTGCTGCGCCGGCATGGAGCGCATGCAGTCCAGCAGGGCCGAATCCGCCGGGCAGCCCAGCTTGGCGGCCAGCTGCGCCCCTTCGGACTCGGCGGTGGACAGGGGCTCTGTGGGGAGGGTGCACGGGCCGCTCTCGGTGATCCCCTTCTGGAAGAGACCCGCCGAACCCGGTGACACCAGCTGTGCGCACGTGCTGATGCCCCCGGCCGACTCCCCGAAGATGGTCACGTTGTGGGGATCCCCACCGAACGACGCGATGTTGGCCCGCACCCACCGCAGTGCGGCCTGCTGGTCCAGGAGCCCGAGGTCGCCGGTCGAGTGGTGGGGATCCTCTGCTGCCAATGCCGGAAGGGCGAGGAACCCCAGCGGCCCGAGCCGGTAGTTGAAGCTGACCGAGATGACATCGTTGTCGGCGGCGAAGTTCGCCACGTTGTCGTCGCCGGCACTGCCGACCGTGAACCCGCCCCCGTAGATCCAGACCATGACCGGACGAGGCGTCGCCGGCGTCGTCTTCGGCGCGTACACGTTGAGGTACAGGCAGTTCTCGTTGCCGGTGTAGAGGTTGACGACCGGCACGATCTGGGGACACTCGCTACCCATGGTGGTGGCATCCAGCGTGGTCGTCCACGGGGTCACCGGCTGTGGCGCCTGCCATCGGAGTGTGCCCACCGGCGATCGGGCAAACGGCATGCCGAGGAAGTTCCGGGTGTCATCCGACGCCTCCCCGTGCACCACGCCATCCGGCGTGCGGATGGTCAGCGGATCGCCGGCCACCTCGTAGGTGGCCGGCGCGGCACCCTTCGGTGCCGAGGAGGAGGCGGTACCCGAGGCACTCGACGCACCGCAGGCGGCCAGCACGACCGCACAGCACAGTGTGACGAGTACGGCGACCCCTCGGCGCATCAACGAGAACGTAGTAACGGGGGGCCGCCGCTGGACCCGGCGCCGAACTCCGGGGCCGGGTCCGCCCGTCCGATCAGACGTCGAACTTCACCAGGCCGCGGATGTTGGTCCCGGCGTGCAGGTCGTCGTACCCGCTCTGCACCTCGTCGAGGGTGTACTCCTGGGTGATCAGCTTGTCCACCTCGAGGAGGCCCGCCTCGTAGAGGCGGAGCAGGTTGGGGATCTGGACCCTCGGGCTGACCGAGCCGAACACCGTGCCCAGCAGTGACTGGTTGAACATGGCGAAGTTGAACAGGTTGAGGCTGACCTGTTCCTGGTTGAACGGGGCGATCGCCGTCGTCACCACCCGGCCGTCCTTGGAGGCCAGCGCCAGGGCCGGCGCGATCAGGTCGCCGGTCAGCACGCCTGGCGTCATGATCACCGCGTCGGCCATGCGGCCCTCGGTGAGCTCGGGGAGGATCAGGTTGGCCTCGAGGATCGACGCGGCCCCGTGGGTGGCCCCGATCAGCTTGGCCTTCTCCACCTTGAACGGCAGGGGGTCGACGGCGATGATCTGGCGGGCGCCGGCCAGGCGGGCTCCCTGGATGGCACCGGAACCGACGCCGCCGCAGCCGATGACCACCACCGTCTCGCCGGGCCTCACCTTGGCCCGGTCCACCGCGGAGCCGAAGCCGGTGGAGATGCCGCAGCTGATCAGGGCGGCGGCCTTGAGCGATGCGCCCGGGTCGATCTTCACCAGCGACGCCTCGTTGACCACCATGAACTCGGAGAACGTGCCTAACTGGGTCATGCGGTTCACGTTCTGGCCGTTCAGGTGGTGGCGCCAGGTCCCGTCGCTGATCATCGGACCGGCCAGGGTGGACATGCCCAGGTCGCACAGGTGCTGGCGCCCAGAGGCACACCAGAAGCAACGACCGCACGACGGGATGAACGATGCGGCCACGTGGTCGCCCACGGCCAGCGAATCGACATCCGGCCCGACCTCCACCACGATGCCCGCACCCTCGTGGCCCCCGACGGCGGGAAACAACGACTTCACGCCGAACATCTCGAGGACCTCGGCCGGCGCGCTGATGTCTCCGTTGCGGAGGTGCTCGTCGGAGTGGCACATGCCCGCATAGGCCATCTGCACCCGCACCTCGTGCGCATGGGGCTCGTCGACATCGAGCTCCTCGACCTTCCACGGCTCGTTGAGCCCGGTGCAGACAACGGCACGGATCTTCATGTGGTCCTCCCCTAGTGACGGCGCCCCGGAGCGCCGAACGTCTCTCGGCCCAGCATCGCGCTTCGGGCCCGACCGCGTCGAGCCTGTGCCCGGACGCCCCTCAGGCCTGCTCCACCCGCAGGCGGTTCTCGTCGAAGCCGGTGGCCAACAGGCGGAACGCCCGGTCCACCTCCCCGGTCAGGTCGTCGGCGTCGTGGCGAGCCCAACAGGCGAAGGCCGCCATGGCCGCGCCCAGGGCCGCCCGGGCCACCGTCTGGGGCCCCAGGTCGCCAGGAGCGGCTCCGATGCGCCGGGCGACGAAGCGGGCGACCACGTCGCACCACTCCTCGTAACGGACCGCCGAGTGGGCCACCAGGTCGGGAACCGAGCTGATCAGGCCCATCCGGATCCGTAGCTCGTCGAGCTCGCCGGCGCCGAACCGGTTGGTGGCCACGACGGCGCGGCGCAGGACATCCATCATCGGCTCGGCACCGGGCGCTTCGTTCAGGCGATCGTCGAGTCGGACGAGCTCGGAGTCGAACTCCCCCCACACCACGTCGCGCTTCGACTCGTAGTACCGGAAGAAGGTGCGACGGCTGACGCCTACTGCGGCCGCGATCTCGTCGACGGTGGTCTCGTCGTACCCCTGCCTGCTGAACAGATCGAGCGCCGCCCGGGCCACGTCCTCGCGCGACGTGCTCGGACGTCGGCCACGCGCCACCTCGTTCGGGCCGGTGGCCCGTTCGCTGGGGCCTCGGGCCTTGCCGGTCGCCTTCAGGGTCATGAGACTTCCATTTTGGCATCGAGTGCTATAAATTCAAAGTCATTGTTCACCGCCCGGCCCCGGCCGGCCGATCACCGGAGGTCCCATGACCGTCACCAGCACCCGGGCCGACGCCGCCCCGATCGCCGTCGACCACGGCTCACCGACCCCGACCGAAGACCAAGAGGTGTCATCCGACGGCGCGGCCACCGATGGCACGGCGCCCCTCGTTGCAGAGGACCTGCTCGTCGAGGACGTGTCCATCGACGGCATGTGCGGCGTCTACTAGACCCGCCGGACGCGCAACCGCCGACGGATCGAGCCCCCTTGCCTCCCACACCGCCCGTCTCCGGGTCGCCGACCTTCGACGCCACGCGGGCCTGGGCGCTGCACCCGCAGGTGTCGCTGCGGCCCGAGTCCTTCGGGGCCCTGGCCTACCACTTCGGCACCCGCCGGCTCTCCTTCCTGAAGAGCAGGACCCTGCTGACCGTGGTCGAGTCGCTGGCGGACCAACCGTCCGGATACGAGGCTTGCCGGGCCGCGGGGGTGGCACCCACCGAGCTCGAGGCCTACACGCGGGCGCTGGCCGACCTGGCCGACTCCGGGATCATCCGCGAACAGGCCGCCTCATGACCCTGGTGGCCGGCGGATCCGCGGGGGCCGGGGCGACACCGGCGGGGGCAGAGGGGTCGCTGCAGCGCCAGCGTGCTCCTGTCGGACGGCTGGTCGAACGGTTCGAACGTGGCCTGGAGGCTCCGATCTGCCTGACCTGGGAGCTCACCTACGCCTGCAACCTGGCCTGCGTGCACTGCCTCTCGAGCTCAGGTCGCCGCGACCCGCGCGAGTTGTCGACCGACGAGTGCAGGGCGCTCATCGACGAGTTCGAGCGGATGCAGATCTTCTACGTCAACATCGGGGGCGGCGAGCCCACCGTCCGCTCCGACTTCTGGGAGCTGGTGGAGTACGCCACCGAGCATCACGTGGGGGTGAAGTTCTCCACCAACGGCTCGCGGATCACCACCGCGGTCGCCGAACGGCTGGCATCCAGCGAGTACGTCGACGTCCAGATCTCGCTCGACGGTGCCACCCCGGCGATCAACGACGCCGTGCGCGGCGAAGGCACGTTCGACACCGCCGTCACCGCCATGGGGCGCCTTGCCGATGCCGGCTTCGCCGGCTTCAAGGTGTCGGTGGTCGTCACCCGTCACAACGTCGGCCAACTCGACGGGTTGAAGGAGCTCGCCGATCGCCACGGGGCCCAGCTCCGACTCACCCGCCTCCGCCCCGCCGGGCGCGGGGCGGAGGTGTGGGACGAGCTCCACCCCACGGCCGAGCAGCAGCGGGAGCTCTACGACTGGCTGGTCGTCCACGGTGAGCAGGTCCTGACCGGCGACTCCTTCTTCCATCTGGCCGGATACGGCGCATCGCTCCCGGGACTGAACCTGTGCGGCGCGGGCCGCGTCGTGTGCCTGGTGGACCCGGTCGGCGACGTCTACGCCTGCCCGTTCGCCATCCACGACGAGTTCCTGGCCGGCAACGTCCGCGGTGCAGGCGGGTTCACCGACGTCTGGCGCCGCTCGGACCTGTTCGCCGAACTGCGCCGTCCCCAGAGCGCCGGAGCGTGCGGCTCGTGCGGGCGGTACGACGCCTGCCGCGGAGGATGCATGGCCGCCAAGTTCTTCACCGGCCTTCCCCTCGACGGGCCGGACCCCGAGTGCGTGTTGGGCCACGGCGAGGAGGCGCTGGCACGCCGGGGCACCTCCGAGGTACCCAGGCCTTCCCTCGACCACTCCCTGCGCCCGAGGCGCCGGTCCGGTGCGGCAGGTCGTGACGATCCCGTTGATCCCGTTGATCTCGGCGATTCCCGTCCCGACGTCGCGGGTCACCTCGGCCCGGTGGCGGTGGCCCTGCTCCCGCGTCGACCCGACCGGGCCTGCGACGAAAGCCCCGTGGCCGGATGCGGCCCCGGCCCCGGCCCCGGCCCCAGGCCCGTCGGCCGCTCTGCCGGCACCGCCGGCCGCGGGCCGCACTGAGCCATGGCCGGACTGGTCGATCCCGTGGAACTGGCCGGTCGAACGGCGCCGTCTCGGGTGCTGTTCGGCCCCCACGAGACGAATCTGGGTGCCGGGCGCTCACTCGGAGCGCGCCACGTCGCCTACTACGAGGCCCGGGCGGCCGGCGGAGCCGGCATCATCGTCACCGAGACCGCCTCGGTGCACCCGTCGGACTGGCCCTACGAGCGTGCGCCGCTGGCCGCCTCGTGCGGACCGGGCTGGGGCGCCGTCGCCGGTGCGTGTCAGCCACACGGGACCCTGGTGCTCGCCGGGCTGGGCCACTGTGGCGGGCAAGGTTCGAGCGCCTACTCCCAATCGGTACTGTGGGCACCGTCGCCGGTGGCGGACGTGGTCAGTCGCGAGCTGCCCATGCAGATGGGGCAGGCAGAGATCGACGCCGTGGTCGACGGGTTCGCGGAATCGGCCCGCTCGGCCGCGGCGTCGGACCTCGACGGCGTCGAGATCGATGCCGGCTCCCACTCGCTCCTGCGGCAGTTCCACTCCGGTGTGACCAACCTGCGCACCGACGCGTACGGCTCCGACCGGCTGCTGCTCACCAGGGAGGTCCTCGCTGCGGTGCGGGGCGTCCTCGGAAGCGATCGCATCGTCTCCCTCCGCCTGTGCTGCGACGAGCTGGCCCCGTGGGCCGGCGTGACCCCTGAGCACGCGGCCGAGCAGGTGGCGGCCCTGGCCGACCGGCTGGACCTCTTGGTGGTGGTGCGGGGCGGTCCGTTCTCGGCGTCGGCCTACCGCCCCGATTCCCACACGCCGCCCGCATTCAATGTCGCCCTGTGCCGCTGGATGCGCGATGCCGCTGCCGGCCGGGTGCCTGTGGCCCTGCAGGGCAGCGTGGTCGACCCGGACGTGGCCGCGGCCGCCCTCGACGAAGGGGTCTGTGATCTGGTCGAGATGACCAGGGCCCAGATCGCGGAGCCCCGCCTGGTGGGGCTGGTCCGGCAGGGCGACGGCACCCGGGTACGGCCGTGCATCCTGTGCAACCAGGCCTGCCACGTCCGCGATGACCGCAATCCCATCGTGAGCTGCGTGGGCGAGCCCCGCAGCGGCCACGAGACCCTCGAGCCGTCCACCGAGGGGGTCGACGGGCTGTCCGTCGAGGTCCTGGTCGTCGGCGCCGGAGTCGCCGGCCTCGAGTGCGCCCGGGTGCTCTCTGCCCGCGGGCACCGCGTCCGCATCGCCGAGCGGGGCGAACGGGCTGGTGGGATGGTGCGGACGGCGGCGGTCGGTCCCGGCCGCGAGCGCCTGGCCCGACTGGCCGAGTGGTTGATCGCCGAGTGCCTCCTCCAGGGTGTCGCCATCGACACCGGAACGGAGGTGACGGCGGCCGACCTCGATGCCGCCCGGGCCGCCGGAACCGATGTCGTGCTGGCCACGGGTTCCCGGGCTGCGCCCCTCGCGTTCCCGGTGGACGGCTCCTGCGCAGTGGTCGACGCCCCAGGGCTGCTGGCCGGCGGAGCCGACAGCCTTCCGCCCGGTGCGGTGGTGGTGCACGACCCGATCGGCGGCCCGATCGGCGTCGGTGTGGCCGAGTGGCTGGCCGGCACGGGACGCGACGTCTCCCTGGTCACCCAGGACCAGGTCGCCGGCACCCTCCTGTCCCGGACCGGGGACCTGGCCGACGCCAACACCCGGCTGCAGCGCGCTGGGGTCCGGCGCGAGCTGCGGGCACTGGTGCGCGGTGTCGAAGGCAGCCGGGTCGTGCTCGAGGACGTCTGGACCGGCGAGCGGCGGCGGGTGGCGTGCGGGGTGCTCGTCGACTGCGGCCATCGGCTTCCCGAGGAGGCACTGCCGCTCCGGCGCCCCGACGTGGCGCGGGCGGGCGACTGCATCGCCCCGCGCAGCATCCTCGAGGCAGTGCTCGAAGGGCGCCGTCGAGCCATGGAGATCGCCACCGGTGTCGGCGGCGGCGGCTCCCCCGTCCCGATGGGGGTTGCGTCGTGACCGCCGACGCCGGACGCGATGGCGTCGCGACCGCCGACGCGGGTCGGACGACCCGGACCGGGCGTGTCGCCGGCAAGGTGGCCCTGATCACCGGTGCTGCCCGGGGCCAGGGCCGCAGCCATGCCGTGCGGCTGGCCCGTGAAGGTGCGGACATCATCGGGGTGGACGTGTGTTCAGATGTCGCCGGCATCGCCTACCCACTGGCCTCGCCCGACGACCTCGAGGAGACGGCCCGGCTGGCCGAGGAGGCCGGTGCCCGGGCGGTGATGGCGCAGGTCGACGTGCGTGACCGCGACGCGCTTGCCCATGCCGTCAGCAGGGGCGTGGACCGACTCGGCCGTCTCGACATCGCAGTGGCCAACGCCGGCGTGTGCACCATCCAGCGCTGGGACGAGGTCGACCCCGCGGTCTGGGACACGGTGATCGGGATCAACCTGACCGGCGCGTGGAACACCTGCGTGGCCTCCATCCCTCACCTGCTGGCGGCCGGCAAGGGCTCGATCATCCTGATCAGCTCGGCCGCCGGCCTCAAGGGGCAGCCGTTCCTCGCCCCCTATGTGGCCTCCAAGCACGGAATCGTCGGGGTGATGCGCACCCTGGCCAACGAGTTGGCGTCCCACAGCATCCGGGTCAATTCCGTCCACCCCACCGGGGTCGACACCCCGATGCTGGTGGGGCTGGGCGGCCTCACCGAGCGCATCGAGGCGAGCCCCGACGTCGGGCCCCTGTTCCTCAACTCGCTGCCGGTCGACGTGATGGAACCCGAGGACGTCAGCGACGCCGTGCTCTACCTGGCCTCTGACGAATCCCGCTACGTGACCGGGCTCACCATGACGGTGGACGCCGGAGCGACGGCCCGTTGATCGCCGGATGAGCCGATGAGCACGGGAGCCCGCTACCGGCACCTCTTCACGCCGCTCCGTCTCGGGCCGGTCACCGTGCAGAACCGGATCGTCTTCTCGGCCCACCTGACCAACTACGCCGCCGACGGCCTGCCCACCGAGCAGCACGCCGCCTACTACGCGGCCCGGGCCGCCGGCGGTGCCGGGCTGATCATCACGGAGGAGCATTCGACCCATCGGACCGACTGGCCCTACGAGAAGCTCATCCACGGCTTCAACCCTGCGGTGGTCGACGGCTACCGGCGGATCACCGACGCGGTGCACGCCCATGACGTCCCCATCCTCGCCCAGATCAACCACAACGGCGGTCAGGCCTCGGGCCTCTACTCGCGCCTGCCGGTGTGGGCACCCAGCCCCGTTCCGGATCCGCTCTTCCGTGAGGTGCCCAAGGCGGTCGAGCCCCACGAGATCAGGGAGATCATCGACGGGTACGCCCTCGTGGCCGACCACTGCATGGCAGGTGGCTTCGACGGCATCGAACTGCAGTGCTCCCACTCCTCGATCGTGCGCGGCTTCCTCTCGCCGGCCACCAACAGGAGGGACGACCACTACGGGGGCTCCTTGCACAACCGGGCCCGGCTCCTGCTGGAGATCGTCGACGCGGTGCGCGACGCCATCGGAGGCGATCGTGCCCTGGGGGTGAGGATCTGTGGCGACGAGCTGATCGAAGGCGGCACCGGCATCGAGGAGGCGGTCGAGGTGGCCCGTCTGGTCGACGCCACCGGCCAGGTCGACTACATCAACACCTCGATCGGAGTGGCCACGGCCACCCTGTACATGATCGAGGCCAGCATGCAGGTCCCCCCGGGGTATGCCCTGTTCATCCCCAGTGCCATCCGCGAGGCGGTGGGCGTCCCCGTCGTCGGCGTCGGCCGCTTCAAGGATCCCCTGCAGGCCGACCGGGCCCTCGCTGAAGGCCTGTGCGACCTGGTCGGGGTGGTGCGGGGACAGATCGCGGATCCCGATTTCGCCATCAAGGCCCGCTCGGGGCACGCCACCGACATCCGCACCTGCCTGTCGTGCAATCAGGAGTGCGTGGGCCGGATGGGGCTCAACCGCTGGCTCGGGTGCATCGAGAACCCGAGGACCGGTCGGGAGTCGACCATGTTGCCCTTCCCCGAGAAGCGCTCGAAGGTGGTGGTGGTCGGCGGGGGCCCGGGCGGCCTCCAGGCCGCGGTGACCGCCGCAGAGCGCGGCCACCGGGTGGTCCTCTTCGAGCGCAACGACTGCCTCGGAGGACAGGCCCTGGTGGCGGCCACGGTCCCCAGCCGGGCGGAGTTCTTCGACATCGCCCGCAATCTCATCGTGGCCGCCCGGCGCGAGGGCGTCGACCTCCGGACCGGGACAGAGGCCACGGCCGAAGCCGTGCGGGCGGAGCGACCCGATGCCGTCGTCGTGGCCACCGGCGCCCGACCCGCCCGACCGTGGTGGGCCGGCGACCACCGCCGGGTGGTGGACGTGCGCGACGTCCTCGAAGGACGCGTCCATCCATGGGGGCGGGTGGTGATCGTCGACGAGCTCGGGTTCCACCAGGCCACCTCGACCGCCGAGCTGCTGGCCGACCGCGGATGTGAGGTGGAGATCGTCACCAACGGGATGGTGGTGGCCCAGGACCTGGGCATCACCCTCGACCTGGAGACCTGGAACGTCAAAGCCCACGCCAAGGGCATCACCCAGAGCGTGGACCTGGTCCCGATGGGCGTGGCCGACGCCGACGCCGACGCCGAGGGGCAGGAGGGCGGAGGGGACGGGCCGGTCGTCCTCACGCTGCAGCACCATCCGACCGGCACCGACCGGCACCGGGGCTGCGACTGGGTGGTGTGCGCCGTGCACCAGCAGCCGGACGACGCGTTGTGGAGGGAGCTGCGGGCCGCACCGTTCCCCGTCCACCGGGTCGGGGACTGCCTGTCGCCGCGGCGGGCCCACGCCGCCATCGTCGAGGGCCATCGAGTGGCCGTGGCACTGTGAGCACGCCGGACACCCTCGGCCAGGCGTCGGGTGGGGCGCCCCTGGCTGCAGTGGCGGTCGTGGTGGCGCGGGACGGGAGGTTGCCGCACGGTGCCGACGAGGCGGTGGCCGAGGCAGGGGGCGCGGCGGTCGTGGTCGGCTCGGGCGCACAGGTCGGGGCCGCCGCGCTGGCCGGGGCCCGCCACGTGTGGTGGTCCGACACCGGGGACGGGCTCAGGCCGGGCGCACTCGCGGGCGCCTTGTCCCCCCTGCTCGAAGGAGTGCCGATGGTGGTGATGCCGGCGTCGCCCGACGGACGGGACCTGGCGCCGCGCCTGGCGGCCGCCGGCGGCCGCCACCTGGTGGCCCGGGCGGTCCGGGCCGAGGTGGTCGCCGATGACCACCCGGACGGGGCGCCCGTGGTTCGGGCGACGGTGTCCCGGCTCGACGACCGGGTGGTGGTGCCGGTCGACGTCGACGGCCCGGCCGTGGTCACACTCGTCCCCTGCGGTCGCAGCGTGGCCCCGGCCACCACGGCCCCTCTCGTCGAGCACCTCCCGCTGGCCCTGCCCCCGGCCGGTCCGGCAGACAGCCAGAACCGCGCCGGCGGACCACCGGACACGATCCTCGATCCGCAGGTGGTCGCCATCCTCGAACCCGACCTCCACACCATGGACCTTGCCGACGCCACCCGGGTGCTGGCGGGCGGGGCCGGCCTCGTGCCGGGCGCCGACGACCGCCACGCCGCTGCCGCCTTCGACCTCCTGGTCCAGGTCGCCGCGGCCCTCGGGGGGTCCGCCGGGGCCACCCGGGTTGCCACCGACGCCGGCTGGATCGGCTACGAGCGGCAGATCGGCACCACCGGGGTGACCATCGACCCCGACCTGTACATCGCCTTCGGGGTGTCGGGTGCCGCCCAGCACGTGGGCGGCTTTGGAGCCCCGAGCCATATCGTCAGCGTGAACACCGACGCCTCCTCGCCGATGACCGCCATGGCCGACCTCGGTCTGGTCACCGACGCCCGGGAGCTCCTGGCCGAACTGGCCCGCCGCCTCGGTGTGGTGGTGCCCGCCGCCGCCTCTGGCGGCGGTCCCCCTCCCGCCGACCATCGAACCGAGGCCGCCCGTGGCTGAGTCCGCCGACTTCGACGCCGTGGTGGTGGGGGCCGGCCCTGCCGGATCGTCGGCCGCCCTGGCCCTGGCCCGCGCCGGTCGCTCGGTGGTGATGGTGGAGCGCGGACCCTTCCCCGGCTCGAAGAACGTCTACGGCGGGGTGGTCTACGGCAGGGTGCTCGACGACATCATCCCCGCCTGGTGGAGCGAGGTCCCGGTGGAACGGTGGGTGGTGCGCCGCTCGACCATGATGATGACCGAGGACCAGTCGCTGGCCATCGACTACCGCTCCCATGCGTGGGGCGTGGCCCCCTACAACGGGATGACCACGGTGCGTTCCCACTTCGACTCGTGGCTGGCGGGCAAGGCCACCGAGGCGGGGGCCAGATTGGTGACCTCCACCGTCGCCACCGGGCTGGTGCGGGACGGCGCTGGCCGCGTGATCGGCGTCCGGACCGATCGCGACGGCGCCGAGCTGCACGCCCCGGTGGTGATCGCCTGCGACGGGGTGAACTCCCTCCTGGCCAAGGAGGCCGGGCTCCTGCCCCACGCCGAGGCCTCGCACTACACCCTGGGGGTCAAGGAGGTGCTGGACCTCCCCGCCGAAGTGATCAACGACCGGTTCGGCGTGCGGGGCCACGAAGGGGTCGACATCGAGATCCTCGGGTGCACCCGCGGCATCCCCGGGGGCGGCTTCCTCTACACCAACGCCGAAACGGTGAGCATCGGCGTGGTGGCCTCCCTCCCCCACCTGTCCGACGCCAAGGTGCGCCCCGAGGAGTTGATCGCCGACCTGAAGGCCCACCCGTCGATCGCGCCGTTGCTGCGGGGGGCCACCCTGCGCGAGTACGCCGCCCACCTGATCCCCGAGGGCGGATACGACACCATGCCCCCGTTGGCCACCGACGGCATGCTGGTGGCCGGGGACTCGGCCGCCATGACCCTGGCCGCCGGGCTCTGGCTCGAAGGGGTCAACTTCGCCATCGGCTCGGGATACGCCGCAGGCCGGGCCGCCGACCGGGCCGTCACCGCGGGCGACTGCTCGGCGCGCGGCCTCGCCTCCTATCGGGCCGACCTCGAGCAGCAGTTCGTCCTGGCCGACCACAAGCGACTCCGCAAGGCGCCGGCCCTGGTGCTCTCCGAACGCATCCAGCAGCGCTACCCGGGCCTCCTGTGCGACCTGGCCGAGGGGATGTTCACCGTCACCAATCCCTCCCCCAAGGCCGGCGGCCTCCGGATCACCAGGGCCGCCGCGGCCAAGCACGGGGTGAAGCTCCGCGAACTGGCGGCCGACACGCTCCGGGGCCTGAGGATCTTCGGATGAGCGAACCGGGAGCGGCCGACGGTGGGATCGGTGCGGCGGACGGATCGCTGCCGCTCGGCGGGGACACCTCGCCGGCGAAGGCTCTGGCCTGGCGCGGCATCTCCTTCGAGGAGCGCATGGCCAGCGTCGACTTCCGCGTCGGCGGGCGGGCGCACATCACCGTGGACTCCGACGTCTGCCGGTCGTGCACCACCAGGGGCTGCGTCACGGCCTGCCCGGCCAACCTCTTCGCACCCACGTCCGACGGCGGCATCCTCTTCAACTACGAGGAGTGTTTCGAGTGCGGGGCCTGCTACATGGTCTGCAACCACGAGGGTGCCATCACCTGGACCTACCCCGACGGCGGCCACGGCGTCGTCTTCCACCACGGATGAGCATGTCGCACCCCGTGCCCACGGCCCCACTGGTGGTGGCCTGCCTCCGGGTGACCGATCTGCGCCCCGAGGTGGACCTGCTGACCGGAAGCGTGCGCCGCGACCGGCTCGGCGTCGGGCTCTCCGCTCCCGACGCATCGGCGTTGGAGCACGCCCTCCGGATCGCTGAGGCCTGGTCGGGCCGCGTCCTGGCGGTGGCGGCCGGGCCGCGCTCCGTCGAGACGGTCCTGCGTGACGCGGTGGCCCTGGGCGCATCCGTGCTGCGCATCCCCTGGGACGACGACGGGAGCGACCACGGGTTCGCCGCCGAGCTGGCCGGTGACGAACAGAGCCTGGCCCGGGCCATCGGCGCGGCGCTGGTGCCGTTCGGGACCCCGGACCTCGTGGTGTGCGGCGACCGATCGGTCGATCGCGGCACCGGTGCCCTGCCGGCGTTTCTGGCCCACGAGCTCCACGCCGCCCAGGCGCTCGGGCTCGTCGCCCTCTCCCCCGGGGCGGCCGACGGCACGTCCCGCCGCGTCCTCGATGCCGAGCGCCGACTCGATGCCGGCTGGCGCGAGCAGCTCGTGGTCCCGCTCCCCGCCGTCTGCTCGGTCGAGGGCGCCGGTGTCCGGCTTCGCCGTGCGCCACTCTCCGGCGTGCTGGCGGCCGAATCCGCCGTGATCCCGACCTCGGCTCTTCCACCCCGGCCTGCAGCCGGGACAGGACGCGGGACGGGCCCCGTGCTGGTCGGCGCGACCAGGGTCTTCACCCCGCGGACACGGGTGCTGCCCGCCCCGGAGAGTCCCGACCCCCGCATCCGCCTGCTGGCCCTGACCGGCGCGCTGGTGGCCCACGATCCCCCGACGGTGGTCGGGCCGGTGGGCGCCGCCGAGGCGGCGGATGCGCTCCTCGACTTCCTGGTCCGGCACGGCTATCTCGAGGAACCACCGGTCGCCGGATCGCCTACGGGGGCGGGTGACCGGTGAGCCGGTTCGCCCGCATGACGTGGCCCGAGGTGGCCCGCCGCACGGGATCGGGGGACATCCTCCTCGTGCCGGTCGGATCGACCGAGCAGCACGGGCCCCACCTGCCGGTGACCACCGACACCGACATCGCCGAGGCCGTCGCCGAGGGGGCTGCAGGACGCGACGCCCACCTGGTCGTGGCCCCCGCCCTCGCCTACGGATCGAGCGGCGAGCACCAGGGCTTCGCCGGGACCCTCTCCATCGGGCAGGACGCCACCGAGCTGGTCCTGGTCGAGCTGGGCCGCTCGGCAACCACCGACTTCGCCCAGGTGATCCTCGTCTCCACCCACGGCGGCAACTCGACGCCGGTGGCCCGGGCCGTGTCGCGACTGCGCTCCGAGGGCCGCTCCGTGGCGGCGTGGGCACCGGCGTGGGGTGGCGACCTCCACGCCGGGGGGACCGAGTCGTCGTTGATGCTGGCCATCGACCCCGCCCGTGTGCGTCCCGAACTGGCCGCGGCCGGCGACCTCCGGCCCCTCGACGACCTGCTTCCGCTCCTCCGCAGCGGTGGCGTCCGATCGGTGAGCCCCAACGGCGTGCTCGGCGATCCCACCGATGCCGACGCCGCCACGGGACGGCGGCTCCTGGATGCCGCCATCGGCGACCTGGTCGAGTTCGCCGCCCACAGTCGAGCAGTGCCGAACATGGAGGTGACCCGATGAGTCGAGTGGCAGTGGTGACCGGGGCAGCCCGGGGGATCGGCGCCGCCACCGTGCGCGGGCTGGCCGCGGCCGGGTGGTCGGTGGTGGCGGTCGATCGAGCCTCGGACGATCCGCGTCTCCCCTATCCCCTGGGCTCCGTGGAGGAGCTGCACGCCGTGGTGGCCTCGGCGGCGGGCGGCCCGTCGGGCGCGCCGACCGGAGCCGGTGAGGGCGGGCGGGTCGTCGCCCACGTGGCCGACACCACGGACCCCGACGCGCTCGGAGCAGCGGTGGCATTGGCCGAGGACCGGTTCGGAGGGCTCGACGCCATGGTGGCCGTGGCCGGGGTGATCGCCGGTGGCGTCCCGCTGTGGGAGATGCCCGGAGAGCAGTTGGGGGCGGTGCTGGGGGTGGACCTCGGTGGGCCGATCACCGCAGCCCGGGTGGGGATCCCGGCGCTGCTCCGCCGGCCGGTCCCCCGTCAGGGACGGTTCCTGGCCGTGGCCTCGGCCGCCGCCACGCGGGGCATGCCCGAGCTGGCCGCCTACGGGGCGGCCAAGGCCGGGGTGGCCGGGCTGATCCGCGGGCTGGCCGCCGAGCTCGGCGACACCGGGGTCACCGCCAACGCGGTCAGCCCGGGCTCCACCGCCACGGCCATGCTGGACGAGAGCGCCCGCCTCTACGGGCTCGACGGAACGGGCCCCTTCGCCGGCCAGCAGCCGATCAAGCGCCTGCTGGCTCCCGAGGAGGTGGCGGCCGCCCTGGTGTGGTTGGCCGGGACCGACAGCGGCGCACTGACCGGGGCGGTCATCCCGGTGGACGGCGGCCTCTCGTTGTGACCCCGCTGCCGGAAGGCTTCGGGCTGGTCCTCGACCCTTCGGTCCGCTCCTTCCGCGACGGGACGGTGTTGGTGGGCGGCCATCCAGGGCGGCTGATCGTCCTCACTGCCGAGGGCGCGGGCCAGCTCGACGCCGTCCTCGCCGGTGGTCCGGCCACCTCGGACGGTCGACGGCTCGCCGGGCGGCTGGTGGGTGCGGGCATGGCCCATCCGCGGCCCTCCCCGTCCGGGAGGGCGCCTGCGGCCGGCCCCACCGTCACGGTGGTGGTGCCCGTCCGCGACCGCCCCGCCCTGCTCGAGCGGTGCCTCCGCTCGCTGGGTACCCGGGTCCCCGTGATGGTGGTCGACGACGGTTCGACCGATCCGGCGGCCGTGGCCGAGGTCTGCGACCGGTACCGGGCCGGATTGATCACCCGCGCCACCAGCGGTGGCCCCGGTGCCGCCCGCAATGAGGCCCTGTCCGTGGTCGACACCGACCTGGTGGCCTTCGTCGACAGCGACTGCACCGTCACCGAGGAGTGGTTGGACCGGCTGGCGTGGCTCTTCACCGACCCCGGCGTAGGGGCGGTCGCCCCCCGGGTGCGTCCGGACCCGTCGGGCCGGCCGGCTCGGCGCTCGGGCCTCGACCGGTTCTCGGACGGCCATTGCGCACTGGACATGGGCGGCGAGGAGAGCGAGGTGGGGCCCGGTCGGGTGGTGCGCTACGTGCCGACGGCGGCCCTGGTGGTGCGCCGGACAGCGATGACCCACCGGTTCGACCCCGGGCTCCAGGTCGGCGAGGACGTGGACCTGGTCTGGCGCCTGCTCGAGTCCGGCTGGCGTGTCCGCTACGTGCCGTCGACGACCGTCCACCACCGCGAGCCCTCGTCGTGGGGTGAGCTCCTCGCACGTCGGTTCCGCTACGGGACCTCCGCGGGCCCGCTGGCCAGACGGCACCCGGGCCGGTTGGCTCCTGTCGAGCTGCGGCCGGCGCCCACGGCGGTGGTCGTCGCGGCCCTGGCCGGCCGGCCGCGGACCGCCCTGGCCGTGATGGTGGCGTCCTCTGCTGCACTGGCGCGCCAGACCGTGCCCCTGGGGATCCCACTGCCGCTCACCCTTCGCTGGAGCGCGCAGAGCGCGGGCTGGACAGCCGTCGGCATCGGGCACGCCTCCACCATGCTGGCCGCGCCGGTCCTCGCACTGGCTGCCCTGCGAAGCAGGCGTGCCGCTTGCATCGCGGCCGGACTGACTTTGGCTCCCGCGGCGGTGGACTGGTGGAGACGCCGACCCGATCTCGATCCCGGTCGGTGGTGCCTCGCCTCCATCGCCGACGACGTGGCCTACGGGCTGGGCGTGTGGACCGGGTGTCTGCGCTCCGGGTCGTACGGCCCGCTCATCCCGGCCGTCCGGCTCCGGGCGGGGTCCGGACAGGAGTAGAAGCCCGGGCCCGGGCCGAGCGACGACGGCGCGACGGCGCGACGG
>PLHF01000149.1:0-3456 GCA_003138855.1 Acidimicrobiaceae bacterium
GATCGTGGGGGAGTCCATGGCTCCAACGATGAAGAGGCACCCTCATGAAAAGCCTCATGGAAACCCTCATGGCCCGAGAAATCTCAAGGAATTGTTGCCGCCGGACAAACCACCAGCTCAGCGCTGCGTTAAGTCTGAGCATGTACAAAACACCAGCTCAGGGGGTTCATGGTTGTGACCATGAAGGGTTCATGATGCTGGAGCCGATGTCGCCAGGTCGGTTCGCGCTGTCGCACAGGCAATGCGATCGGGACGGACAAAACACCAGGTCATGGGGTTCATGGTTCCCATCGTGAACCCTTCATGACCGCACCACGCCCATTGATGTCGGAGAGCGCGTTGATGTCGGAGAGCGCACGGCGGTACGTGGCGTAGAGCTGGTGATCGCACGGCGCACCGCCGCCGTTCGGCGCGAAACGGAGCAGCACAGAACCACTGTTTCTGAGCCACTCAAGCGGCTGGTGTCACACCGCCGCCCGCCGTCCAAGGTCGCTCCGGAATACGCCTCGCCCCCGGAGATCGCCGGCACGCCGGCGCCGGGGTCGGCCTTTATATCCTCGCTCGGCCAGTGGCCGCCCTTTGACCGCTGGCAACGGCGTGGGCAATCGGCGCACATCCGATTGATGACGGACCAGGCGGGGCGAAAAGCGCCCCACCCGTCATCAATCATGAGGAGAACAGACCATGACCATCACATCCACCACTATCACCGGCAACCTGACCCGGGATCCGGAAATCCGGTACACGAGAGACGGCCAGGCCACCACGTCGCTGTCGGTAGCGGTCAATCGCCGGTGGCAGAACCGTCAGACCCAGGAGTGGGAGGAGTCCACCTCGTTCTTCGACATCGTCTGCTGGCGCGAGTTAGCAGAGAACACTGCGCTGAGCCTGACCAAAGGGGTTCGGGTGGTGGCCACCGGCCGCCTGGAGGAGCGCCGCTGGGAGACCGACGACGGAGAGATCCGATCCAAGGTTGAGCTGGTGGCCGACGAGATCGGTGCCAGCCTCCGATTTGCCACCGTGGACATCCACAAGGTCCAGCGCCACAGCACCGACGATCGAGATCGCTGGCGAGACCAACCAGGCATGATCGGCCCGGCGGGGTCGGGTTTCCCGACCCCGCCGGGACTGGACTTCTGGCCTCGTCACAACATTTCTCGCAAAATGAATGTCCACGGCGGCGCTTCGCGCCCCAGTTCTTTTGATGAGACTCCGACCGGCACCCCACCCGGGTCGCTCTGGCCGAGCACCGCGGGCGGGGTGCCGCCGATGGGCACGACACCACGTCGCTGGTCGTCGGTGAGGATGCCAACTGTTGGCCTCCTCCAAGGGATCAGCCTTGCTCGGCTACGGCCGTCGTCCTGGATGCGGGCAGCGGTACCAACCGGGTGCGCCGGTGATGCAAGGGAGTGCTCCGCTCGGCGTCATCGGATCGGCGCCATCGGTTCGACGCCAAGTCTTCGGTTGCCGGAGCGATTCTTCATTTGCCTGGGCACAACGATGCTCTCGACATCCCAGGCGGGTCGTCGGCGCCCTGTTTCATCCCTGCCGTTGGTCACTCGTCCACGGATAGAGGTCGACGAGGCCAACGTGCCGGCGGAGGACAGCCGGCGCGCCAACTCAGTTGGCCAGCTGGAGTGCGAGGTGTCCGATGTCCCTCTCTCGGAAGTGGCTGGCTGCTTTCAAGATGATGCACCGGTCCGTCGGGCGTCAAGGCTGCGGACAACTTCTGGCGGCGCTTGCTGACCGCAACCGGTCCGCCAGAACCTCTCCTCGGCCCTGCGGGCACCCCTGACGCTCCGACGTTTCTCCGGAGCCTTCTCTTTTCAACACCAACCCACAAGAGAGGAAACATCATGAACACCGTAACCATCACTGGCCGCTTCACTGTCGATCCGGAACTCAAGTTCACCACCGGAGCCGGCAAGGCAGTCACCACCGTGAGGGTGGCCATCAACGAGCAGGGACGGGACAAGGCGGTCTTCATCGACCTCCAGTCCTGGGAGAAGACAGCAGAGTTCATCGCCAGCTACGGCACCAAGGGCCGCCTCTTCGAGGCCACCGCCCGCCTGGCGCTCGACCAGTGGACCGACACCGAAGGGAGCCAGCACTCCAAGCACTACTTGGTCACCGGTCCCTACCAGTTCCGGTTCCTGGACAAGTCCAGCGACACCAGCGAGCCCGAGGCTCCGGCCGAGGATGCCTGACCGGGAGAGGGGGATCCTTCGGGGTCCCCCTCTTTCCGTACTGTCCACGACGGACTCGCGTTGGCGTCGGTCAAGCCAACAGTCGTCGGATGGCACTGGATCCCCTTACGAAGCCCGTCATGACTGGATAACCGCCGAGCCATTGTGGCCTGCGGACAAAACTCCAGCCCAGAGGGTTCATGATTCTGTCGGCGGGGTTCATGATGCCGGCACAGGTTTGGCAGCCCTGGCTCACGCGGGTGCGTCGGTCAGGGCCATGAGAGCGGTAAAACACCAGCTCAGAGGGCTCATGGTTGAGCCGACCGGGGTTCATGATGAAAGAAGAGCCTCGGCCATCCCCTGGCTGACGCCGATGAACCGAAACGCAGCGATTCCGTCGAGCTGCTCCCCATCTCCTTCGGTGCGAAGAGCTCCTGGCGAACCGACTGCCGCCGAACGGCGGCCCGAGTGTCCGACAGTCCCGCGTCTGAATAGATGCGGAACTGCCGGACACTCACCCTCACCCACCTGGTGGTGGGGGCATATGGCCTGCCCACAGCGCCAGAAAGCCGATGGCATCGCCAACGCCGGTTCCCACTGTCTACGCCACGGTTGTGTCATCACAGCGTCGCCCCCAAGGGCGAAAAGAGAGGCATTGCAGCGAGCCCATCGGGCTCACTCTCCGATTGCCCTTCGCTCGAACCATGAACCTCTCATGACACTCGCTCTTGGGGTTCATGACAGCGGGAGCAAGATAGACGTCCAGTATTACTGGACGTGGCGGCCTTGCCGCTGGCTCACGCCATGGGCCTGTCCCCGAGATGGTCTCGGGTTCGCTGCGCTGGGCGAAAAGGCGTAGGCGATGCCCGGTCAACCAGATGCCGCCATCAGCCCGCCCGGCGGTGAGATCCGTTCCGGAGTCGCAGCCAGCGTCCGCCGAGCTCGACTCCGCAACATCCCCGGGGGACGACCCCGACAAGTCATAATCCGGTTGAGTGACGACGAACACGCCACCCTTGAACGTCGGGCCCAGACCGCCGGCGTCTCGCTGCAGCGGTACCTGGTCGAGGCGGGACTGTCCGGGCATGCCGGCGACGGTACCGCCCGCCGATCAGCCGAGCGGGAGCTGATGCAAGCCAGAGGAGTGCTTCGAGCCGCGGGCAACAATCTCAACCAGTTGACCAAGTGGGCGAATGCCAACCACGCCGTCCCCGCTCAGATCGAATCCGTTCTGGCCGTGGTAACCAGGGCGACAGGTGTTGTCTCGGAG
>PLHF01000149.1:3467-23531 GCA_003138855.1 Acidimicrobiaceae bacterium
TGGGCCGAAGAAGGCCACACCCTCAGCGACCGAGAGATTGCCGACCTCGGGGCATCGCTCGATGCCGCCAACGATTCCTACGGGAGGAACCCGACCGGCGGGCACATCTGGCATGTCTCGCTGTCGCTGCCACCCGGGGATCGACCCCTCACCGACGACCAGTGGGGAGAGATCGCCAACTGCGTCATGTCGGCGATGGGCTTCGAACGCGAGGGCCTGGAGCCCGCCGCCTGGGTGGCGGTTGGGCATGGGACGAGCGCACAAGGCAATCAACACCTCCACATCGCCGCCTCGCTGGTCCGACTCGACGGCACCCGGGTGGAGATCTGGCAGGATCGAAAGACCCTCTCTTTGGTCTGTGCCGAGCTCGAGCACACCTACGACCTCACTGTGGTCGAGGGACGGGCCGGCAAGGGCATGCCCGGGCTGACCCGGGCCGAACTGGAACGTACCGCTCGAGAGCAGTTGGCAGAACCGCCCCGGATCGCACTCGCCCGGATGGTCCGGAAGGCCTCGGTGGCCTCGGAGACCGAAGCGGAGTTTGTCCGCCAGCTGCGGGGGAGCGGGATATTGGTGCGTCCTCGCTTCGAGACCGGTGGCACGGAGGCAGTAATCGGATACTCGGTGGCGATGAGGCCACGGGCCGGGGACTCACCGATCTGGTTCGGCGGCGGCAAGCTGGCCAAGGACCTGACCTTGCCCAGCCTCCGCCAGTTCTGGGAGTTGTCACCGGCGGACCGTCAGGCGGCTGTCGCCGAGTGGACGGTGGCCACGTCGATCTCTGGAAAAGAGGCGGTCGTGGGTGGGGCCGGGGACTGGCAGCGGGCGGTCGACGTGGTGAGCGATGCTGCAGAGCAGCTGGCCAATGTGCCGGTGTCGGACCTTGCGGTGTGGCGAGGTGTCGCCCGCGAGACTGCCGGGGTGATCGCAACCCTGTCGAGACGTATCGAAGGAAACAGCCCGGGACCATTGGCGGCCACAGCCGACGCATTGGCTCGATCGGCGCAGAGTCGTCCGAACGACCCGGTGGTTTCTCGATCTCCCAGGCGAGGACTGGGAGGAGTTGCCGCGATCGTCGCCCAGTCGGGGATGACCAATGAGTCGCCGATGGCCTGGATGATGTTGCTCGACCAGCTCGGGCGCACCCTTCGGGCAATGAGTGCCGCCCACGTCGCCCGAGGTGAGGCAGAGATGGCAACCGTTCTCGTCGAGTGCCTGGAGGGTGAGTTAGCCGCGCTTCACGATCGGTTCGCGAGTAGGTGGGTTGACAGGCCAGTTCCCGACGGCCGGGGGGTGCGGGCGCTTGACGGATCGCAAGTGATGGAGGCGCTCGATTCCTCGGCGGGGCTCGATGGCGAACTCGATCTGGATCAGGAAGCGGGGCTCGACTTCGAGAGATGAATCGGACTCGATCCGAACTGCAGGCGGCCGCACCTTGAGCGGAGCCCGTTGGGACCACCTTGAAGCCTGGACCCTGACGACCGGTCAGCGGCTTCATCCCAAGCCGCTGACGATCCGAGCAGCGAAGAACGAGGACGCACATTCTCGTCTCGTTCCGGCCGCTCCGGCAACCGGATATCGAGGGCCGCCGTGACCGATCCGAACGCCGGTTCCGCGCTCGGTGTCGACCCGGCGACCCACCGTGCAGGGCGTCATTATGCGTGGCTGCGCGTTGGGAGGCCAGCGCCGGACTTCTGTGCGCGCGTTCGATGCCGCCGGGATGACCTCACTCACGAACCAGGATCCGAACGGGGCGTGCGGGAACCGTCGTTCGGCACCCGGCGGGACCCGCCGGAAGCGAGGGTGATGTCGACGCAGATCAGGTCTTCGGTCGGTGTTTCGTTGGCCCACGACAGCAATCCCGTGAACCAAGGAAGGTCGCCATTCAACGGGAACGGGAGCGTTCCAACCCTTTGGCACCCACCATGGTCGGTCCCCAAGTCGCGTTTAGGACTCGCGGTAGGCTGCGGCGCAGCTTGCGGGTGCTGTGTTACAGGGGGCGCACCCTCGGGGCCGCTAATCGTCGCGCCAAGTAGAGTTCTGGACCATGAACCTCAGTTCGTTTCGGGTGGAAGGTCTGTTTGGCCGCTACACGCACACCGTTCATCTCTCAGCCGATCACATCACGATAATTCATGGCGAGAACGGCGTCGGCAAGACCACGATGCTTCGGGTCCTTGACCTGCTCTTCCAACGCCGGTTCGCTTCTCTCCGACGCATTCCATTTGATCGCATCGCTGTCGAATTCACATCTGGCGAATCCGTCATCATCGATCGTGAGTCCATTGAAGTCGAGGACTCTCCAACTCCAGGAATTCACTCCACTGGACGACAAGCTCGCACCAGAATTGTGCTTTCGGCAAGTTTGGATGGCGTCGAGAGTACTGGACCTGAACTCATTCCCGTTCGAGAGCTTCGTCCTGGGAGAGATTTACCACTGGCTGCTATCGAGGACCTCGTTCCCAGTCTCGAGCGGGTTGGTCCCGAACAATGGCTCGATCGGTCAACCAATCAGATCCTAAACTTTGAGGATGTTGCCGAAACATACGGACAACATCTCCCGCCATCGCCAAACGCCGAGCTGCCGGTTTGGCTTGACGACATGCTGCAATCACTTTCGGTCGACATGATCGAAACTCAAAGACTTTCAGAACCCGCGATCGTAACGACTCGATATCGCCATGACACACCAACGACTGTGAGCACAGTCCAACGGCTCTCTGAAGACCTTGCAATACAGATCCGGAAAGCCCTTGCAGAGTATGCAGAGGTTTCCCAACGCCTCGATAGAACATTCCCAAACCGCCTGTTGGGTAACGTGAAGCCACCTAAGGAGGCCACCGAAGACACGATTAGAGCCCGTTATGAGATTCAAGGTAGGACCCGTGGGCATCTTATCGCCGCTGGCCTTCTGGATTCTGGTGAAGAAATCGTGTTGCCTACTCGCATCCTCAAGGCGAGTGAGCGTACTGTGCTGTGGACTTACCTCGGCGACGTCGACGCGAAGTTGGAGGTGCTTCAACCAATAGCAGACAAGATTGACCTTCTCCTGGACATTCTGAACTCGAAATACGTTTCCAAATCGCTGGAGATTCAACGTCGGGAAGGGTTCCTGGTCCGGACTGTTAACGGCGAGGTGTTGAACCCAGATTTCTTGTCATCGGGAGAGCAACACGAACTGGTGCTGACATATAGACTTTTGTTCGGAGTCGATCCGGGCTCAGTGATTTTAATTGACGAGCCAGAGCTTTCACTTCATGTAACATGGCAAAAGATGTTCTTGTCCGACTTGCTACGAATCAGTAAAATAGCGCGGCTGGAGTTCATTGTGGCAACTCATTCCCCGGCAATTATCGGCAATCGGTGGGATTTAACCAAAGAGCTCTCTTCAATCTCGTGAATTCGATGTTGAAATTCATAGACGCTGACTATGTGGCGAACGAGATCTCGTTAATGAGGGACTCATTTCGCGGCACTGTCCTGTTAGTTGAGGGATTTGACGACGCACGCTTCTTCGACAAAATTCTGGCCCCAGGTGACACGTGTCGAGTCTCCGTGGCGTTCGGAAAGAGCAATGCCCTAGAAGCACTTGCGTTACTTCGTCAGCGGCGGCTCGGCGGCGACATCTTATTAGTCCTAGATGCCGATTTCTGGCGGACAACTGGCCAGATTCCTAGCGACCCTGACATCGTCCTCACGGAGTTTCATGATCTCGAGATGGACATGATCGCCTCTGGGGCTCTAGATGATGTTCTGCGTGAGGTGTCCAGCCCGGCGGCGATTGAAGCATTTTCCAAGGAGAAGAGCAAGAGCCCACTTGCATTTCTTATCGACGAGGCCTACGGCATTGGTCTACTGAGATTCCTCAACTACCGCGATTCACTGTTACTTGACTTCAAAGCGATTGAGTTGGCTGAGCACGTAGATCACGACACGCTTTCAGTGTCCCTGGAGGACTATCTTGCAGATGTTCTTGATGCCTCATCCGGAACTCTCGACGCCGGTGAACTGCTGGGTGCTATTGACCGGGCGTCACGAGCAGGGCACGAGAAGTACCAAATTGCAAGAGGACACGACTGCATAGCTCTCTTGTGCACAATGCTTCGCCTGAAGCTGGCTTCGTGTCCGCAGGCGATGTGCGAAGAGGAGTCCGTGTGTACGAACCTTCGGCTTGCATATACGCGGGAACACTTTGATCGAGGACTTTTGGCGCGCAGCATCCGAGAGTGGGAGGACTCCCACTCGGCCGTCGTCATTGGATGACCTACGAATGTGATCGGTGGAATTCACCAGGAAGATGGTATGCACTCAGGAGCCGGCATGTGCCGACTCCGTAGCCATTATCGTGCCGACCAGCGACCGGACCCGTCAAGGTTTCCCCTTCGGACGCCCTTTGGCCGACCTTGACTGTTCCTCCCCAGTTTCGGGCCAGAGCTGAATCCGCCAGTCGAGAGTTCGGACAACGCCCCGCCGACGCTGACCCCCACAGATAGCGCCGTGTCGACGGATGCCATGACTGGATGTTCGGTGCGCTGGTCGCATTGGATGTCTCACAGATGAGGCCCGCAAAGATTCGGCGATCTCGCGTCTCCGACCGAGCACCGAATGCCGCGCCAGAACGACGACGGTCGCCACCCTGGCCGCAGCGCAGAACGGCACGTCAGGCGTGCTCACGGTCGGCAAACGCACTCGGATTCCAGGCGATGTGAACCGCCCTGGTCCGCGTGGAGACCTTGGCCTGATTGAACGTTGACTAGAACCTGCCACCGAACGGCAGAATCCAGACGGAACGGGGCGAGTCGAATGGCAGTTCCCGACGTACCACCGCACGCGGCCGACGAAACTGGTCGTGTTCAGCTAGCGGGCGGAGCTGCCGATATCACGACCGTGTTGGTAGTGAAGATCGACGTCGCCCGAGGAGTGCGGAAGCCTGCGAGGGGCGACGACGCACGAGACGCCCGGTGAGCCCAAACAAGTGGTCGGGAAAGGGCTGGAAGATCGTCGTCTCCGACACGGAGGTGACCGTCGCTCAGGCGTCGGGTTCCGTCAGCATCCCCGGTACGGAAGCCTCCCGGCTCGAGGTGCGACGCCGCTGGCTGAAGTGGAGCCTCCACGACGACGGTCAGTCACGAACCCGCCTTCGTGGCATGACGACATCCGAAGCCTCTGCCCTGACACGGGCACTCCAGCGGCTTGTTCTGACACCGGCGATCGCTGACGCGACCGCATGGCATGCCGCCGCCACTCACCACCTCGCCGTGGCGTCCACCGAGCAGCGGTGGATCCCTACCGAGGCCGTTGACGCGCTGCTCGCGACCCGTCCTGAACCGCGGCTTCTCGACCGTGTCCGTGCTGCTGGGTGTGAGCCGTCCCTCACCGAGGGTCAGCTCGAGGCGGTGGGCTTCCTGGACGCCGACCTACAGACCCTGGTCGCAGAGATCAATGAACAAATCACGGCCGCTGAACTCTTGTCCCGACGGGCGTTCTTCGACACAATCGAGAAGAGCCCGCTCACCGACGAGCAAGCACGAGCGGTTGTGTGCTTCGACAACCGGGTCCAGGTGCTCGCCGCCGCTGGGTCCGGAAAGACCTCGGTGATGGTTGCCCGGGCCGCCTACGCCGTCACCCGCGGGTTCACTTCCCCTGACCGCATCCTGCTACTGGCGTTCAACAAGGCTGCCGCGACCGAGTTGCAGGAACGGGTTGCTGCACGGTTCGCCGCCGCCGGGCTCGACTCGTCCGGGCTGCGGGCCTCCACGTTCCACTCGTTCGGACTCGAGGTCATCGGCCGGGCCACCGGCGAAAAGCCCCGTCTGGCGCAATGGCTGGACCAGGGGGGCGATGTCCGGATGGTCATGCGCATCGTCGATGAGCTGCGGGACGCCTCAGTGTCCTTCCGGTACCGCTGGGATCTGTACCGGATGCTGTTTGCGAACGCCCCGACAGACCTCACCGAGAACGAACCGGACGGCTACGACAAAGCGACCAGCCAGACCGGCTACCGGACATTCGCCGGCGAGGTCGTCAAGAGCCATGGCGAACGGCTGATCGCCAACTACCTCTGCCTCAACGGGGTCAACTACGAGTACGAGCGGCCCTACAACGTCCATGTCGCGGACGCCACCCACTCGCAGTACCACCCGGACTTCTACTACCCGGACATCGGTGTCTGGCACGAGCACTGGGCGCTTGACCGGGACGGCAGGCCTCCCGCTGCGTTCGACGGCTACGCAGAGGGCATGGCATGGAAGCTCGGCGTACACGCCCAGCACGGGACGACGCTCGTCGAGTCCACGTGGGCCGACGTCATGTTCGGTGACGGCCTCACCAAGCTCAAGGACGAGCTCACTCGGCTCGGGCTGAGCTTCGATTGGAACCCAGACCGTCCTCTCAGCGACCAGTGGGTGAAGCCCATGAAGCACGAGGACCTGGCGCGGTTCACCAGGACGTTCATGACCCACGTCAAGTCGAACTCGTGGACACCGGAAGACCTCGAACGTCGGCTCGCCTCTGACGTGACCCACCTCGATGGCTTCCGGACCCGGCTGTTTCTCGAGGTGTACTGGCAGATCCACACAGAGTGGGAACGCAAGCTGGCCGCCGACCAGGCCGTCGACTTCGAAGACATGCTGGTCCAGGCGGCCGACCACCTTGAAGCCGGTAACGCTGACTGGCCCTACGACCTGGTCATGGTCGACGAGTTCCAGGACGTCAGCCGGGCCCGCGCTCGACTAGTACGGGGTTTGGTGAAGACGCCAGGTCGGTTCCTGCTTGCGGTAGGCGACGACTGGCAGTCGATCAACCGGTTCGCAGGGGCCGACCTATCGGTGATGACGAACTTCGAAGCCTGGTTCGGCCGGGGATGCCAGCTGGCGTTGACGACCACCTTCCGGTGCACACAGACGATTTGCGACGTCGCCCGCACCTTCGTGTCGAAGAACCCACAGCAGTTCAACAAGCCGATGCGGTCTGCGCATCACGATCCGGGTGCGCCCATCACGGTCATTCGAGCCGACGACGTCGCCGGCGCACTCGCCTCATTCTTCGGCGATCTGTCCGCTGCGGTCGCCGACGGCAGCATCCCGAGCGAGCGCTCCGGAATGGTCAGCGTCGACGTTCTCGGGCGCTACAGGCACGATCGCGACCTCCTCCCTAGACAATTGCCGTCAAACTTGCGCGTCACGTTCCGGACCGTGCATGGGTCCAAGGGACTGGAGGCCGACTACATCGTGATCCCCGGCATGACGACCGGCATGTACGGATTCCCGAGCAACATCGCCGACGACCCCGTGCTCGACTTGGTCATGCCGGCACCGGAATCCTTTGCTCACGCTGAGGAACGCCGCCTCCTCTACGTGGCGATAACCCGGGCGCGCCGTGGGGTTACGCTCATCACCCCGCCGCTGCGGATGTCGCCGTTCGTAATCGAACTCCTCGACGAGCCTCACGTGACCGTGACAGGGGACGGCGATACCCCCGTCGAGGTCTGCTCAATGTGTGGTCGAGGGACGATGGTAGAGCGAAGGAGCAGATTCGGACCGTTCCTCGCCTGCTCCGCCTTCCCGGCATGCAAGAACAAGCGCGACCTGCAGAAGCGGCCGACGTTGCCCAGTTCGGCGTACTGAAGACGACGCTGACTTCGCTGTCTTCACATCGCGGACGCCTTGCTGCCGTCTGCCATTGAGGGCATTCGCTCGAGTACCGAACAGCGCGCCAGAACGACCGCCATCGCCATCCTGGACGCAGCGCAGAACGGCACGTCGGGATCGCTCGGCAAGACCAGTCACCGGTCACGCCGAATCTGACGTTCGCCGCTGGCTGGGAGAATCCCGAGACGTCTATCCGGCCAGGCGCGTTCGCGGGTCTACGCGGCGTTCAGTGCGCACATTCTGTGTTCCCAGGCGCTTTCCAGCACTGCAGTTTCCATCGCTTCCACCGGCAGGCAACACTGAGATACGCCCTTCACCGCCTCCTTCGTCCCTTGCAAATGTTTCGGTGGTGACATGCGCTATGGCGCCGGAATCCACGTGCGGCACTCCGAGCGACTGCCGAACGCCGGCCCCTCGATTTGGGTGGGTGAGGCTGTTGCCACAAACCCGATGCGGGTCGCCCAGATGAGACGACCGGGCGAGTAGGCGTGGTCTTGGGTTCACGTGGCGCCGGATCGATGCCGATCGGGCTGGATGATGTCGGCTCCCGGAAACCCCTGGTCGGGAGCCGGCATGTTCGAGCGGTTCGTCTCTCGGCGGGCCCTGCCTGTTCCCTTGTCGCTGCCTCGGGCGAGTCAGTAGGGTCCGGGTGGTGAATGCCAAGAAGACGGAGTCGGCACGGGCTGTCGGTGAGGACGCGGTCGACACGCTGCGCCATCTCCTCGCTCGGAAGGTGGCCGAGGTCATCCGAAGTGACCCCGAGGAAGCGGCCACCGCGCTCGAGCTCGGCATCATTGACCGTCGTTGGCTAGATGACCCGGTCAATCAACCGATATCTCCGAGCAATCCGACCGAGATCCTTGAGCATTTCCTGGCGCGATCGGTGGAGCGCAAGCCGTCGCTCCTCTCGACCCTGGGCCTCAGCGCCGTCCAACTCCTAGCCGGTCACCGGAGTCACGGGACCGGTGAGGTCGAGGTGGTGACGGTCGCGTTTACGGATCTCGAGGGGTTCACTTCATTTACCGACACTCACGGTGACAGCGCGGCGGCGGCGCTGCTCAGCGCGCACTATCGGGCGGCCGGCCCCATCGTGCGCCGCTGGCGCGGGCGCGTGGTGAAGCATCTAGGTGATGGGCTGCTCTGCACCTTCCCCGACGCCAACAGTGGAGTTCGAGCTGCGCTCGAACTCCTCGGCACATCGCCCTCTCCACTGCGGCTGCGAGCGGGCCTGCACGTAGGAGAAGCAGTGGTCAGTCAGGACGACGTTGTCGGTCAAGCCGTCAACATCGCCGCCAGGGTCGCAGAGACGGCCAAGGGGAACCAAGTCGTGGTGACCACGGAGACTTCAAGGGCGGCCGGTGCGATTGCCGGCGTCGAATTCAGGCACCTCCGCAAGCGGCGTCTCAAGGGCATCTCTCAGCGCGTGGAGTTGTGCGAAGCGATTCCGGTGCCGACGCCGCCCCCACGATGAGCCAGCTGAACTCGTCCGAGAAGTGCCGGACCAGGGACGAATGCCTCTCGCCTCGGGCGCTGAGCGCTGCAGAATGGCACCTATCTTCGCTCAGCTGATCATCACAGTACCGCGACCGATTCGGCGCACTGGGTCGTCGAGGCGGCACAGAACGCAGCGCCAGAACGACGGGCGCCGCCTCCCGAACCGCAGCGCAGAACGGCACGTCCGCGTGCGTTCGCGCTCTGGAATGACACTGGCGTCGGGTGGCCTGGCGCAGGTCGCAAACCGGCGCTGTCACGGGGCGCGTTCGGTAGTGGGAATCATGTTCCCATCTGTGGTGCACCTCATGGGTACGTTGCATGCCTTACGGAGATGGAGCAAGGCCCACCAATGTTCGAAGGAAGACCGTGTCCAGGTGCTCGTCGACCGCGTCGGCGAGAGCCTCGAACGTATTCTCAAGAACCGGTTCGGGTTCCCGACCGCAGAGAGCGCCGAGAACTTGAGGGTTCTCCAGGAGCCCGTGAACAGTCGTCGAGAGGACCGATCCCTTGCCCCAGAGCAATGGGGAGAGCTCGCACGCCTCCCCCGAGATGCGCCCGTTTCTGATCTCGTAGCCGGAGGACAACACCCCACCGAGCTTCGAGAAGGGCCCGGGCATAGAGGGGAAACGGACGGTGGCTGGTCTTGTCACCTTGATCGGATCGAACGTGGTCCGCAGCGGGAGGATCCCGAGTCCATGGGCGGAGCCCTCGACCGAGGAGTGATCGATGATGTCGGAGCCGAGCATCATGCAGCCGCCGCAGATCCCGATGATGGATCGCTGGTCTCCGGCCCTTGCGACGAGGGCTTGGTCGAGCGCTCGGTCGCGCAGCCAGCCCAGGTCGGCGCTGACGTGCTTCGACCCAGGGAGGATAACAAGGTCGCAACGCTCGAGATCTCGCGGACTGAGGACCCATCGGACCTCGGCGGCATGACCGAGCACGTGGAACTCGTCGAGGTTCGAGGCAAACGGGTAGCGCACAATCCCCACCACCGGTCCGCCAGCCCCGTGACTTGCCCGGGTCGTGGCGCCCTCCTCGTCAGGGAGCTCGTGAGCGAGCATGGGCAGGTTTCCACCGAACTGCATGCCCGTCATATCGCGCACCATTGACGGGCCCGGTTCGAGTAGCGACGGGTCCCCTCTGAACTTGTTGAGGAGGAATCCGGCGAGCCGCTCACGAGTCGACGCCTGGGTGAGGGACCAGGTGCCAAAGAGGTGGGCAAAGGAGCCGCCGCGATCGATGTCGACGACCAACAGACCGGCAGCGTCCGCGTACTCCATCATGCCGTTGTTCACGAGATCCTGAAGGTTGATCTCTGCAGGACTTCCCGCCCCTTCGATGAGGACAAGTTCGTGAGCGGCCTTCACGGAGTCGAACGCGCCAGTCATCGCCGGCCAGAGATGCTCTCCTCGGTCACGCCAGGGCATGGCAGTGAGGTCGTGGCGAACGATCCCATTGACAACCACCTGGCTCTGGGTATCAGCCTCGGGCTTGAGTAGCACAGGGTTCATTGCCACCGTCGGCGGTACTCGGGCCGCGAGTGCCTGGAGCCACTGGGCTACACCGATCTCGCCCCCGGGCACCACTCGTGCATTGTTCGACATGTTCTGTGCCTTGAACGGCACGACGTCGACACCCTGCCGAGCAAACCACCGAGCCAGAGCGGTCACGACAAGGCTCTTGCCAGCTGAAGAGGTGCAACCGACGATCATCAGGGGCCTCAGCTGAGTCTTCAAGAGAGCCTTTCTCTATCGCAGTTGTGGGCTTGGGGGATACGGATGGCATCTCGGCTCACCGTCTTGGCAGGAGCCGGTCGAAGACATCTTCGCGGAAGGTGGCCACTCGTTGAGACGACGCCTCACGACCGGAGAGGCAAGCTGGTCTGCCGTCTGCCGTCTGCCGTCTGCCGTCTGCCGTCTGCCGTCTGCCGTCTGCCGCCTTCGGCCCTGAGGGACTCAAGGCCGGTGTTCCCTTCTCAACGATGGCACCCCCCCTCACGATTCCTCGTCAACACCGGCCACGGGAGAGGGAAGATACCGCCGAACATTGCGTCCACGACCGGAGCTGGACTCGGGGTTGGATCTTGGTGGTCGTTCAGTTCCTCAAGAGCAGGAAGCGGAACGCTGGTGACCGGAAACTAGCCAGCCATCTCCGGATCGAGTGGCATGCGATGGGTGAGGATGCCGTGGCTGCCCCGCCGGCCACACCCGACCGGGCGCCGAACAACGCGCCAGAACGACGGCCATCGCCATCCAACCAGCAGCGCAGAACGGCACCTCGGGATCGGGCGCGTCAACCCTTGACGTTCCGCAGATGTGGGCATCGAGTCCGAGTTCCGGATCCTCCGCGGATGGGAACTCTTCGGAAGCTCGCCACGTTGCGTAGTGACGGGATTCGGCCTACAGGTCGCCAGACAGGGGGTCCCTGATGTTCGCGGCCAATCGGTTCCCACCCGGAGTGGATGAGTGGTCAGCGACCCGCGTCGGTCATCGACAACTCGTCGGCCAGCTCACGCTCCAGATCGAGATCGTCGTCCAGGTCCAAGGACGAACCGCATCCACCGACCACATCAGCTGCGAGGCCGTAGGAGATCCTGCCGGTGGCCGCTTCTGGGAGTTCGGCGCCCACAACGGAAGTCTCGCGTTCGAAGGCCGACGCCAGTTGGCCAGCCGAAGCGCCATTGTCGACCGTCTCTGCCTCCACTGGCTTCGGCGTCAGTGCGTCGGTGATCTCCACCTGGCGAGCCCGCAAGTTGGCGAGTCGTCCCACCTGATCGAACGGCTTGCCGAGTAGCTCGTCTGCCTGGAAAGCATCACGTCGGATGGAGGTGAGCTCTGTCACGTCGTTGCTCAGGCGCTCTTCCAAGTCCCCGAGGCGGTTGGTGAGCCTCGTCACCAACCCGCTCGGGTGTTCCTGATCGATGTCAGCAGCCCCGATGATGACAGGTCTGATCGGTACTTCGGGGAAGTGCAGATGCAGTTCGGTCTCCCCGGCGTCGCCTTTCACCGCGACCGCCAGGTCGAATCCGGCGAGGTGTCCGATGGTCATGCTCTGGCCGAAGCGGTGCCGTGCGTCGGAGAGTGCCGCTTTGATCCGTTCTCCGACATCTGTCCGCTTGCCACAGGTCACACCGGTGACTGTGGCGGTGAATGCCTCGCCGGTGATGTCCCCTCGGCGTTCCAGTGCGGCCTCGAGCAAGTCGATCTCGTGCTCCAGGCGCTCCGTGGCTGGCCCAGCGCTGGCAATGGTCTTCGCCAGGCGGCGCTGGTCGGAAGCGTGGGCGGCCGCCAGGCGCTCGAGCTTGGCCACTTCGGAGTCGACACCCGCCTTCTCCATGATCAGAGGATTGCCGGTGGCCAGAGCCTTCACCTCCCCGTAGCTGAGCGACTGCTCGCCGACATCGTCGAGCTGGCGGGACAGCTCGGTGTCTCCCCGGGTCACCTGGGCGATGAAGGCGGCTTTGCGCTCGACAGTTCCCCACATGAACACGTCGAAGCTGGATTCGGTCACGTATCGGAGGATCTCGACATCTGGGTTGAGGTTCCCCTGTCGGAGGATCCTGCCCTCTCGTTGTTCGATGTCCGCGGGTCGCCACGGACAGTCGAGGTGGTGGAGTGCGACCGCACGATGCTGGACGTTGGTGCCCACCCCCATCTTCTCGGTGGAGCCGATAAGCACACTGATGGCACCGGATCGGCACTGGGCGAAGACCTCCGCCTTCTCCCGGTCGTTTCTCGCCTCGTGGATGAACCGCACCGAGGTGGCGGGCATCCCACGTTCCACCAACTTGGCACGCAGCTCGTCGTAGGGGTTCCACTCCTTTCGTGGCGTACCGAGATCGCAGAACACGAGTTGGAGGGCACCGAGGCGCTCTCCCATGGCGGCATAGGGGCGCTCCTTGGTGGCATTCCAGATCCGGACGATGCGGTCAGCTGCTGCGGTCGTCTTCCCCCCGTCGGGATCAGGGGTCAGCCCGACCAGTCGCAGGTCGAGGGCGGCCTTTCTCCCGTCGCCGGTGATCTTCAGCATGTTGTCCTCTCCGGGCTGGACGGCTCCCCGGGCGACAGCCTCAGCCCGGGCGACCAGGCTCTCCACGTAGGTGGTGAGGGTGACGGACGGGGGCACGACGACGACCTCTGCCCGCTTGCTGATGAGTCTCGGGGTCGGCAGATCGAGCTGTTGTGCCGTCCGTACGTCGGCGACCTCAGCGAACATCGCCCGGAGCTCGGGNNCGGGCGAAACGGTCCTTCATCCGGTAGCTGCCACCGTCAGGGGCCAACTCCAGTGCGCTCACCGTCCTCCCGAAGTTGGCAGCCCAGGCGTCGAAGGTGGCGATGCCGGCCGCCTTCAAGGCTGCGGGCTGGAGGTAGCGCTGCATCACGTACAGCTCGGAGATCGAGTTGGACACGAAGGTTGCCGTGGCGAAGGTGGCCACCCGACCCCCGTGCCGCTGGCGGAGGAGGTGGAGCTTCAAATCGAGGTCGGTCGCCCGCTTGGATCCCGATCCGCCGATGCCCTGGATACGGGTCGGGAAGCTCAGGTTCTTGAACAGATGGGCCTCGTCGATGAACACGTAGTCGACCCCGGTCTCGTCGAAGGTGACGCCGTCCAGTCTCCGCTGGTCTTCTCGAATGGACTTGGTCCGCTCCTCCAGGCGGATGATGTCGGCTTCCAGCCTCTTCACACTGAGACCGTGTTCGCCCTTCGACTGGCTCTGTGCGGCTCGGTACTCGGCGATCTGGGCCTCGCGGTAGGCGATCTCGGCATCTTTGGACACCCGGATGCGCTCGAAGGCGCTGTGGGTGATGACCACTGCGTCCCAGTCTCCGGTGGCACATCGGGCGACAAACTCCTTCATGGCGTCTTTGCTGGTGGCCTCCTTCGTCGCCATCAGGATGTTGGCCAGGGGATAGGCCTGGAGGAGCTCGGCGCTGAACTGCTCCAGCATGTGGTTCGGCACCACGTAGGCCGGCTTGGACACCAATCCCAGTCGCTTCATCTCCATGCCAGCGATGACCATGGTGGCGGTCTTGCCTGCCCCGACGGCGTGGCCGAGCAGGACCGCCGGCTCCTGGACGGAGCGCCAGGCGGCGTCCAGCTGGTGCGGGTGAGGGCTGAATGCAGCCGACAGGCCGGAGAGGCTTTGGTGACTGCCATCCCAGGTGGGAAGCACCACCGAGTTGAACAGTTCGTTGTAGCGGCGACCGAGCCGCTCGGCCCGCACCGGGTCCTCCCACACCCAGGTGGAAAAGCGATCGGAGAGTGCTTGTTGCTTCTCTCTCGCCAGCAGGGTCGCCTCCGGGTTAAAGACCCGGCCCCCGTCGCCATCGGAGTCATAGACGGCGACAGAGGTCTGGTTGAGCGACTTGGTGAGCAGACCCACCCCGTCTGCCCGATCGGTCCCCCAGTTCGAGGTCATCGCCACAGACTGCTTCTGCCAGGTCGGGACGCTGACCGTCCAGGTTGCGTTGACTTCGACGTGTTCGACCGCCACCTGGCTCGCACCCAGGACCTCTCGGACGAATGCGGCCACGTCGGACGACTCGATCCAGGTGACTCCCGGTCTGGCGTCGATCTCTTCTGGTGCCAGGTCCTCGGGGAGGATGCCTTCCAACGCCACGACGTTGACCGCGAGGCTCGGGTGGTCCGTCGCCGCCAATGATGCCTCTGCGAGCTTCGCCCGGACATTGCCCGAGAGGTAGCGGGCAGCGGGTACCAGCTCGCCGGAGACGGGATCGTCGAACACCAGGGTGCCAAGTCGTGCCCGGGCATCTGCTCGATCGATGGCGAGGAGCGTTGCCACTCGTTCGAGGGTGACCGTGCCCTGTTCGTCGAGACAGATGGTGATTGCCTCTTCGGGGCTGTCCGCGTGGCTTTTCACCTCACGGGGGCCGACCACCCGCTCGGAGAAGATCGATGCCTTCGTTGCGGTCTGGGTCTCGGTGTCGAAGACCTCCAGAGCGAGCAGTGACGGGAAGTCCGGGTCGGTGCGGAATCCGCCAAGTTCTGGGTTACGCCGACCGATGGTCGGCTCGCCGGTGTCGGGGTCGACCCGCCCCGTCTCATATGTGGTGAATCGGCTGATCGGTCCGAATCGGGAGACGTAGTCGTCGTAGCGTTGGTTCAGGAGCACCTGGGCGGAACGGAACGCACCGTCGTCGGTGGTGCCCGATTGGATCGCCAGCACGTCGGCCATGGTGTCCCGCAGGCGACAGAGAGCCCGTAGCTCAGGGGCGCGGCTCTTCGGCTTCGCCTGGAATGGCTCCAGTTCACCTCCACGCACCTGAGCGAACGTGGCGACTCCGCTGGTCACAATGGAGCCTTCCTTGCGCACCGTCGATCGTTCGGTGTCCGGCGCACGGACGAGCTGACCGACTGGGTCAGAGGTGGACGCAGTGGCAGGCCGAGTGGCGGACTGACCGGACAAGGCGGCTGGCGCGGCCGCCAGGGGCGGATGATTGGCCAGTTCGGGCGCTGCCCCCGGTTGATAGGTGAGCCCGCGCTCCACCGCACCGGCCACNNGTGGGTGGCGAAGTACTCGTTGACTACCACCTCACCGTCCACGGTTACGACCGGGGCGAGCGACATCCACGACTCACCTCGAACCTCTGCACCGGGGAGCCGCTTGGACAGCACCAGGATGTCGCACACCACATCGGTGCCCGCTGCCGCTCGAAACGTCCCAGCGGGCAGTCGGATCGCGCCGACCAGGTCGGCCCGTTCGGCCATGGCTTGACGAGCCGCATCTGCCTTGGCGTCCAGGGTGAATCGACTGGTGACGACCGCGACGAGGCCGCCAGGTCGGGTGAGATCGAGACCTTTCATGATGAAGTGGTTGTGGATCGAATGGCGACCGGNNCGGGCGCGAGCCTGGTCTCTGCGAAGGACTCGGTGCGGATGTCGGCCTCGGGGTAGAGGGCCGCGGCGATGGCAGCGGTCACCGGGTCGAGCTCGACCCCGGTTACGGCACAGCCCCGGGGGGCGAAGCCGATGAAGTTGCCGGACCCACACCCCGGCTCCAGCACTCGTCCGGTGGTGAACCCGAGGTCGGTGACTACGGACCACACTGCTTCGACCACTTCTGCCGAGGTGTAGTGCGCGTTGATGGTGGTGCGCCTCGCCGCGTCGAACTCCCGATCGGAGAGGAGCATGGCGAGCTCTGCCCGGGTGGTCGCGAATCGGGCGTTGGTGTCGTCGAATACTTCGGGGACCGCACCCCAGCTCGCCCACCGGGCGAGGGTGGCCTGCTCTTCGGGGCTTGCTGCTCTCGATTCCGACTGGAGCAGCCGCAAGGTGCGTAGTGCAGCCAGGTTGGCCTCGACTTTGGCCCTCTGGCCAGGTGGGGCGAGGTCAGCCTGTCCGGTAGGGCGAAAGGCGACTAGTCCTCGGCGAGCAGCATCTCCCGTTGCATCTGGACCCACTCCAGCATCGAGCCCGCCGCCGGGTTCGCCTCGTCGTCGAAGTCCTCCTCGGCCCCCTCGGTCCAATCGGCCGTGCGACGGTGTCTCTCCGGTGGGGGATAGAGCAGCTCGCGGATCGTCTCCTCGGCCATCTGTCGGGTCGCCAGGTCGTTGCCGCCCAGCTCCGGACTCGAGAGCTTCGAGTAGATCGAAGAGACTTGGCTCTCGGCTGTCTCCCCGATCTCGGTGAAGTAGGCCTCTTTGTCCTCGATCTCCGAGTACCACGTCGGGCAGTACTCGGCCAGGTAGGCCTTCGCCTTGTGGCCGTAGTTGTTCATCAGTACCACCTTTCAGCAGCTCGTCGAAGTTGAGCTGGTTCTCACTGCTCCTGCGCCGGCTTCGGCGTCTCAACGGTGCCTCCCTTCAGCGTAATTGGCGGATGCGACACGCACGGCCCCGGTGCCTTCGGCCGAATGGCGCCCTCTGGGCGGATGGAGATGGACCGGGTGTAGAGGCGGGAGCGGGTCAAACCGCTCGTGTCTGGCCTCTACCGGCCCCGGCCAGTGCTCGCCAGCGCCTGGTCGACGTCGAGCTCGACGTCCAAATCGACGTCCAAATCGAGGTCCGGGTCCAAGTCGATGGTCGTCGCCGTTGACCTGTTCGCCTCGATTCCCTCAACCTCCATCGGCACCGACTCGGCGAGCAGGTGTGCCAGCTCCGGCGGCGTCTCTGGTTCCGTCGAACATCCCGCCTCGACCTCTCGCTCCGCTTCCTGGCGGGCGAGAGCCTGTTGGGCGACCAGTGCGTGTAACTCCCGTTCGGCCCGCTTGCGCTCCTCGAGCTGGCGGGCAGCCTCGGCTGCCAGGCGTCGTTCTGCCTCGGCCTCTTGGTGGTTGCGCCGGGCGCGCACCTCGCTCATCTGGAGCCCACCAGAGAGCGAGGTGCGCAGCATCTGGGTGAGGTGTCCGTGCAGCTCTTGGGCGATGTTCTCGTCGTCAGCCATCGGCGTGCTCCTTCGTCGTCAGTGTGGTGGTCGGGGCCGGCATGGGAGCTTCATTGGGTGCCGGTTCGGAGGTCCACGCTGTGGTGTCTCGGCGGTGGCGGGTGTGGCAGTGCCCGAAGGGGCCGGTGTCGGGGTGGCACAGCCGGGGCAGGTGCCGGTCAGCGTGGGTGAGCCACCACGCGCTCTTCCAGGGCCCTCCGCCGATGCGCCCGAACTCCCAGGCCTCCCACAGCGCATCGAGACGCTCGACGGCCTCAGGGTGGTCCCACCACCTCGGGCACCACTCGACGGTGCGGGTGATCTCCCGCTCCATCCTCGGACACAGCCACTCGGCCACCCAGGTTGCAGTGTCGGGGTAAAGAGGGGAAGCCCCCGCCGGCCACAGCGGTGCCGTCGCACACCCGTCCTCCTGTAGGGCCGGAGGCTCGGCCCCGGTGGGCAGGTGCGGGTCCACGATGCCCGGCTCAGCATTATTCACGTGCGCTCCGGAACTGGCATGGGAGATTGGGTGTGGCTCGGGATCCGCGCGGCCAGGGACTCCCGCACCGATGGACCGAACCGGCCGTCGAGGACGCTCTCGGTGCGGATGAGCACCGGGTCGATGCCCGAGGCCATCAGCAGCGCCCGTCCCCGGGGGAGCGCGGCCAAGGTCGCCACATCGAAGATCGGCTCCCGTCTCGTCGCGTACGATCGGCTCTGGCCCATCCGCCCGCCGTTGTACGAGGTAGTGAGTTGGCGGGTGTCCATCTCCCCGCACACCGCTGAGATGTCCCGGAGGAAGCCTTCCTCGTTGGACCCTCCCCCGTAGAGGCGGATGTTGGCGGCCCCCCAGAGCTTGCGCATGCCTTGCTCGCCCCAGACGTCGACCCCTTGGGACCACGACTGGAGGAACGACAACAGGATGATGCCCCGTGATCCATAGTGGGAGTAGAGATCGGGTAGCTCCCGCCACCGACAGACGTTGGCCACCTCGTCCAAGGGACAGACCATCGGGATCGCCAGCCTGCCTCGAGGAGAACTGGCAGCCAGTCGCTCGGCAGCGAGCACCACCGCCGCGGTCAGGGCCGCCGTCAGTGGGCCGGCAGAGCCCGGTCCTTCCTTGGACAGCGAGTACAGCGTGTCCGTCGAGGCAGCAAAGGCGTCTGCGTCGAACCGTGGGCGATTGTCGTGACCATCGGTGATCCACATCCCGAGGTTCGGGTCAGCGAGGAACGAGACGTTCTTGCGGGCGGTGCCGAAGACCCCCGCACGTTGCTTCTCCGGCTGCTTCATGACGTCGGCGAGGGCTTCAGCCGCAAGCTCGTGACCCTGTTCGATCAGTGCCTCGACGGTCCCCTCGTTGCGTCCCGTTGCCAGCCACCGATAGACGGCGGTCAACGGTTGGGTGGTGAGACGCGCCGCCAACAACAGGATGGCCAGTAGCTCCTCTCCCTCGGGGTCGAAGTAGGCATCGCGTTGCGCTCCGGGTGGGCGGCTGGCCGCTGCGAACAGTCCCGCCAGTGTCCGTGCACCCGCGAGGTCACCTGCCATGTCGAGTGGGTTCCACCACCAGGTCGGATGCCCGTCGGCGATGCCCTGAGGATCGAAGATCCACACGNNGTGTAGACGGCACCCGGGGCAGCCAGGATGGCGGGGGCCACCTGGGAGGTGGTCTTGCCGGTCCGCGCTCCGGCGATGACGGCGGTGACGTCCTCCCACGACTGGCGGATGACTTGACCGCTGACCACGTCCCGTCCGAGAGCGAGGCCCGGTCCGACCTCGGAGGCCACCGGCGCATAGCGCTGGTCGGTGTAGCGACGCAGTGCGCGTGGGTTCCGGGGCAGCCGCCTTGCCAAGAGATCGATCACCTCGTGCCGGTTGCGGTAGTGACCCACCACAAGGGCGACCACCGAGGTGAGAATGGCAGAAGTGGCGATCTCTGCGATCAGGACGGAGGTCGCAGCCATTGGCCACGGGGTCTTCTTCCGCACCAGGTCGACGACGAGAGCGACCGGGTTGGCCGGAGGAGGGGTTACGTGATCGATCCCAGCCCCCAGGTGGGCCGCGCACCAGACCACCGCCAGTAGAAGCGCCGCACCACCGATGGCGATGACCGCGTAGAGCTCTTCAGCCATGGTGTTCTGGGACATGCGATTGCGCGGTCGTCTCACAGTGTCTTGCTCACTTCGCCGTCCTCATCGCTGCCGCCAGTGCTTGTTGGTGTCGTTCACGGCACGTTCCGCTTCGGTCAGGACCACCTCGACCGGGATGCCCGGTCGGCCACCGACCTTGATGAGGAACTTGCCTCGCCCTGGTGGAGGCGCCTCTTGTTCTGCGACCACGTCCCAGCTGGGTGGAGAGGACCACGAAGTGATGAGGTCGCGTTCAGGCTGGGACAACGCGACCACTCGTTCGAGGGCCGGGAGCTGATCGGCGGCCAGGCCTGCGGTGGCGATGAAACCCGCCCGTTCGGCGAACCCTTGTGCCTTCATGCGGTCGGCCTCGCTGGGCAGGGCAAGCAGGTCGGCCATGGTGTGGG